>CAZFCH010000008.1:0-27753 GCA_964517445.1 uncultured Oscillospiraceae bacterium
CTGAGGGGGAGCTTACCGAAGAGGGCTACGGCTCTTACCTCTACTCTGCCGGCATCCCTGACCCCGACCTGCTCATCCGTCCGGGCGGAGAGCAGCGCATCTCGAACTTCCTGCTCTGGCAGTGCGCCTATTCGGAGTTTTACTTTACCGATGTGCTCTGGCCGGACTTCGGCACAGATGAGCTTGACAAAGCCATCGCGGTCTACAACAGCCGCGACCGGCGCTACGGCGGAGTGAAGAACCCGTGACGCCGGATAGGCAGCAGGACACTGAGAATCTGAACTGGTATGTATCACATACCCTGGAAAAGAGGAAAATAAATTGGTAGAATCCATTTCAATCCTTGGCTGTACCGGCTCGATAGGCCGGCAGACCATCGCCGTCGCCGAGCATATCGGTATGCCTGTCGCAGCGCTTACGGCGAACCGGAAGATAGATATGCTCGAGGAGCAGGCTCGCCGCCTGCACCCCAAGTTTGTCGCTGTCTATGATGAAACGGCGGCAAAACAGTTCAAGATTGCCGTCGCGGACACTGATATCCGTGTCGGCTCCGGCATGGCCGGGCTTATCGAAGCCGCATGCATGGACGGTACCGACTGCGTCGTTACCGCCGTGTCCGGTTCCGTCGGACTCAGACCGACGCTCGCCGCCATAGACGCGAAAAAACGCATCGCCCTTGCAAACAAGGAAACTCTCGTCTGCGCCGGAGATATTGTCATGGCGCGCGCAAAGGAAAAAGGTGCGGAGATAGTCCCGGTTGACTCCGAGCACTCGGCCATCTTCCAGTGCCTCATGGGCAGGAAGAAAGGCGAGCTCAAGAAGATACTTCTCACCGGCTCCGGCGGCCCGTTCCGCGGCAAGGCAAGGTGCGAGCTTGAAGATGTCACGCCGGAACAGGCCGTAAAGCACCCCAACTGGAACATGGGCGCGAAAATATCCGTTGACAGCGCGACGATGATGAACAAGGGTCTCGAATTCATCGAGGCCATGCATCTGTTCTCCGTCACGCCCGATGATATTCAGGTGGTAATCCACCCGCAGAGCGTCATACATTCCATGGTGGAACTGGTCGACGGCACGGTCATCGCGCAGCTCGGCGTGCCCGACATGGGACTTCCCATCCAGCTTGCCCTGACCTATCCCGAGCGAAAAACCTCGATGTTTGAGCATCTTGATTTCACTAAGCTGCGTGACCTCACCTTTGAGGCGCCCGACCTTGAAAAGACTCCGTGCCTCGGCCTCGCAATGGACTGTGCCCGTACCGGCGGCACCGCCCCCTGTGTGATGAGCGCAGCAAACGAGGTCGCCGTGGGCATGTTCCTGCGGCATGAGCTGGGATATAATCGCATTTATGACGCCGCAGCGGGAGCCGTGGCAAAATTGGGAGCGGTCGACGCTTCCGATCTGGAAACCGTTCTGGAGGCAGACGCTGCCGCCAGAGCATATGTCATGGAGAATTTCGGTAAATGACTGTTCTTTACATCGCACTGGGAATACTTCTTTTCGGCGTGCTTGTCGGCATCCATGAACTTGGGCACTTCGCCGCGGCGAAAGCCTGCGGCGTCAGGGTCGAGGAGTTTTCGCTCGGCATGGGTCCCGCAATCCTGCAAAAGCAGAAAGGCGAGACTGTCTATTCCCTGCGCTGCATCCCTTTCGGCGGCTTCTGCGCCATGGCCGGTGAGGACGAAGCGTCCGACGATCCGCGTGCGTTTATAAACCAGGCACCGTGGAAACGGATCATCATCCTCGTCGCAGGCGCTGCGATGAACTTTCTGCTCGGTCTGCTGATAGTCATCATCCTCTATTCCAACGCCTACGCTTTCCGCTCTGCGGAAATCACCGGCTTCATGGACGGCTGCCCCTATGAGAGCAGCGAGGGACTTCAGGTCGGCGACCGTTTCTATAAAATAGACGGTCAGCGAATCTATCAGTATTACGACGTCAGCGATTTTCTCTCGGAGGGCGACGGCGTCTATGACATTGTTGTCATCCGCGACGGGAAAAAGGTAAAGCTTGATGACTTCACTCTCACGCAGCTGGATTACCCAGGTCAGACGCAGAAGATGTACGGCTTCTATTTGGGCTATGACATGGCTACCCTCGGTGTGAAGCTTGAGAACGCATGGAACACGACGATGGAGTTCGGCCGCTGGGTCTGGCTCGGCTTGAAGGAGCTTGTGCGCGGTGAAGTCGGCGTGAAAGATATGGCCGGCCCCGTCGGCATTGTAGATATGATGGCCGAGACGGGCGAGCAGGCGGAGTCGACCGCCGACGCGTTCTACAGCATTTTTTATTTAACAGCCTTCATCGCGGTGAACCTTGCAATAATGAACATGCTGCCTATCCCGGCGCTTGACGGCGGCAGAGTGTTCCTGCTGCTTGTGACATGGATCATCGAGTCGATAAGCAAAAAGAAGCTCAACCCGAAGTATGAGGGCTACATCAATGCCGCGGGCATGGTGCTCCTGCTGGGGCTGATGGCTGTCATAATGTTCAACGATATAATCAGGATAGTGACGAAATGATGAATAAGAGAGACACAGTGAAAAAAATAAAGGCCGGTAGCGTCGAGATAGGCGGCGGTGCTCCCGTATCCGTGCAGACCATGTGCAACACCAAAACTTGGGATGTTGACGCGACTGTCGCACAGATAAAGGCCATGCAGACCGCAGGCGCAGATATCGTGCGCATCGCGCTGCCGGATATGGAATCGGCCAGAGCCGTCTCCGCGATAAAGGAGCAGGTAAGCGTACCGCTCGTCGCGGATATACATTTCGATTACCGCCTCGCTCTCGAGGCCGCCGAACGCGGCATTGATAAGATACGCATTAACCCCGGCAACATCGGCGCGCCCGAAAACGTCAAGGCCGTCGCCGAGGCCTGCCGCAAGCACAATATTCCCATCCGCATCGGCGTGAACGCGGGCAGCCTTGAAAAAGGTCTGCTCGAGAAGTACGGTCACCCCTGCCCTGAAGCTCTCGTCGAGAGCGCAAAGGGTCACGCGGAGCTGCTCGAGCGCTACGACTTCGACGATATCTGCATTTCGATGAAGTCCTCCTCCGTGCCGCTCACCATCGCGGCATACCGTCTCGCCGCCGAGACCTTCAATTATCCTCTGCACCTCGGCGTCACCGAGACCGGTACCGAATGGAACGGGACAATCCAGTCCGCCGTCGGCATCGGCACACTGTTGTGCGAGGGCATCGGCAACACCATCCGCGTTTCCCTGACGGCCGACCCCGTCAAGGAGGTCAGCGCCGGCATCGCCATTGTCAAGGCCGCAGGGCTTCGTCCGGGCGGTGTGCGCTTTGTCTCCTGCCCGACCTGCGGCAGAACTGAGATTGACCTCATCTCTCTTGCGACCGAGGTGGAAAAGCGCGTCGGAAAGCTCGACCGCGATATCACCGTCGCCGTCATGGGCTGCGTCGTGAACGGCCCGGGCGAAGCGCGTGAAGCCGATTACGGCATCGCCGGCGGCAAAGGCAAGGGGCTGCTTTTCAAGAAGGGCCAGGTCCTCGGTACATATCCGTATGAGGAGCTGTGCGACCGGCTGCTCGAGCTCATAAACAGCGACGGAACGGACGGTAAGGCATGAGTGAGCATACCCCGTTTCTGACAATTTTCCCCGGCTGCGCAAGCCTTGCAGGCTCCGCGGGCGGGCTCGATAAAGCATATGTGACCGAGGTGCAGGTTGACTCAGGCGAAATGTCCCTGAGCGTCTGCGCCTGGTTTGCGTCCATGCCCTCCCCTGTGGACATTGCCACAATAAGCAACTGCATCCGGGATGACTATGGTCTGAATGCCGTAGGCATCGTGCCGGACTATCCGCGCGCTGTGCGTGCCTCCAGCCCCGCCGTCACGGCGGCCGCCCCGCAGAGCGGCGCAAAGCCCACGGGCGATGTGCTCATGGGCAGAGCAATAAAGCAGCACCCCATTCCGATGAACACGCTGACGCTCGAATCTGGCAAGGTCACCGTTGAGGGTGACGTTGTCGATGTCACAAGCCGCACTCTTGCAAAGCGCGGAAGCGCCGTGCTTTGCTTTGATGTCACCGACCGCACGAACTCCGTGCGCGTCTCGCGCTTTCTCCGTTCCGAGGACGACCAGAGCATAATCGACAAAATCAAAAAAGGCGACCATGTCATCATTCAGGGTGAGATAATCTATTCCAAATACGACGATGACATGGTGCTTGACCCGCGCAATATTATGAAGGGCAAGCGCTATATCCGTCCTGACAACGCCGAGGAAAAGCGAGTCGAGCTGCATATGCACACACGCTTTTCGACCCTCGACGCGCTCACCGACCCGGATGCAATCGTTGCGCGTGCGGCCTATTGGGGCATGCCCGCTATCGCCGTCACCGATCATGGCGTCGCTCAGGCCTTCCCGGATATGTGGAAAGCCGGCAAGAAGTACGGCGTCAAGATCATCTACGGCGAGGAATGCTATTTCGTAAACGACATGGACGGCAACAGCGCCGTCATCGGCAAGAGCAAGCTCCCGCTCGATACGGAGTTTGTCGCCTTCGATATAGAGACGACCGGTCTCAACGCGATGAATGAACGCATGACCGAAATCGGTGCCGTCATCTTCTCCGGTACGGAGATAAAGCAGGTGTTCAACACCTTCGTCGATCCCGAGCGTCACATCCCGCCGGACATCACCCAGCTAACCGGCATCCGTGACAGCGACGTTGCAGGCGCCCCCAAGGAAAAGGAAGCCATGCAGATGTTCATCGACTTCATCGGTGACCGTCCCATCATCGCGCACAATGCGCATTTTGACGTCGGCTTTATGACCGCCGCAGCGAACCGTCAGGGGCTGAAATTCTCTCCTGTGTTTCTCGATACGCTCGCGCTGTCTCAGGCGCTGCTGCCTGAGCTCAAGCGCTTCAAGCTTGATATCGTCTCCAACCACCTCGGTCTGCCGCAGTTCAACCACCACCGCGCTTCGGACGACGCTATGGTCGTCGCGCGCATGATGGGGAAGTTTCTCCCAATGCTCCTTCAGCAGGGCGCAAAGACCGTCGACGATATAGAGACCGTCTATCATAAGCTCAAGCGCACCGATGTTGCAAAGAGCCATCACATGATTCTGCTGGTGAAAAACCGTACGGGGCTTAAAAACCTCTACGAGATGATATCCCAGTCCTATCTCAAGTATTTCCACCGAAACCCGACCATACCGAAGAGCCTGCTGATTCAGCACCGCGAGGGCATCTTAGTCGGTTCCGCCTGCGGCATGGGCGAGCTTTACGGCGCTGTTATGAAGGGCGCGAACAAGAAGGATCTCAAGAAAATTGCCTCCTTCTATGACTACCTCGAAATTCAGCCCATCTGCAATAACGGCTTCCTCGTCGATGACGGCACGGTCAGTGACGTAAAAGTTCTTCAGGACTATAACCGCACCATCCTTGAGCTCGGCCGCGAGCTCGGTAAGCCTGTCATCGCCGCGTCTGACGTTCACTTCCTCGACCCCGAGGACGAACAGTATCGCAAGATACTCCAGGCAGCAAAAAAGTATGATCACCCTGACCGCGACTGCCCCATATACTTCCGCACCACAAACGAGATGCTTGCGGAGTTTGCCTATCTCGGTGAGGAGACGGCGAAAGAAGTCGTCATCACGAATACCCGCGCCATCGCCGATCAGATTGAGCCGATAGAGCTGCTGCCGAAGGAACTGTTCCCGCCGAAGATAGAGCACTCGGCAGAGGATTTGAAGAACCTTGTCTACACCAAGATGCACCGCATCTACGGCGAGAACCCGCCGAAGATAGTGCAGGATCGCGTCGACATTGAGCTCAACACAATCCTTGACCACAGCTACGATGTTATATACATGTCCGCCCAGAAGCTCGTGCAGAACTCTCTTGAGAACGGCTATCTGGTCGGCAGCCGAGGCAGCGTCGGTTCCTCAATCGTTGCGTACATGTCCGGCATCACGGAGGTCAACTCCCTGCCGCCGCACTATGTTTGCCCCAAGTGCTGCCACAGTGAGTTCATTACCGACGGCAGCTACGGCTGCGGCGCGGATATGCCTGAAAAGGACTGCCCCGACTGCGGCACGCGCATGCGGCGCGACGGCTTTGACATTCCGTTCGAGACCTTCCTCGGCTTCCCCGGCAACGAAAAAACGCCGGATATTGACCTTAACTTCTCCGGCGAATATCAGGCCAAGGCGCATAAATACACCGAAGTTCTCTTCGGTTCGGATCATGTCTTCCGCGCCGGGACGATCGGCACCCTCGCCGAAAAAACCGCCTACGGCTATGTCAAAAAGTACCTCGAGGAGCGCGGCATACAGGCCACCAAGGCCGAGGAGAACCGCCTTGCGCAGGGGCTTGTCGGCATCAAGCGCACGACCGGTCAGCACCCCGGCGGTCTTGTCGTCATCCCGCAGGACAAGGATGTGACGGACTTCTGCCCCGTACAGCATCCGGCTGACGACCCGAACAGCGATATAATCACCACGCATTTTGAATATCACTGCATGGAGGCAAACCTCCTCAAGCTCGATGAGCTCGGTCACGATGACCCGACCATGATCCGCATGATGGAGGACATGTCCGAGCAGCTCGGCGAGCGCGTCGACGCGCAGCAGATATCTCTCTCCGACCCCGACACGATGTCGATCTTTACCTCCCCTGCCGTCCTCGGTCTGCCGGATGACGACCCGATTATCGGCAAGACCGGCACCATCGGCATCCCGGAATTCGGCACTCCCTTCACCCGCCAGATGCTCGTCGACACCCAGCCCAAGCAGTTCGATACGCTCATCAGGCTTTCGGGCTTCTCGCACGGCACCGACGTGTGGGCGGGCAACATACATGACCTCATCGTAAACGGCATTGCAAACGTCAACGAGACCGTCGGCTGCCGTGACGATATCATGCTCTATCTTATCTCCGTCGGCATCGAGCCGTCGCTCGCGTTCAAAACGATGGAGGCCGTGCGTAAGGGCAAGGTCAAGAAGAGCGGCGAGTTCCCCGGTGACGCCGAGCAGCAGATGCGCGACAAGGGCGTACCCGACTGGTACATCGAGTCCTGCCGCAAGATCGCCTACCTCTTCCCGAAGGCTCACGCCGTGGCCTATGTTATGATGGCTTTCCGCATCGCGTGGTTCAAGGTGCACCTGCCGCTCGCGTTCTACAGCGCATATTTCTACCGCCGCAGCCAGAAGGGCGGCTTCGACGCCGCGATGATGACCGGCGGCGCGGACGCTGTGCGCCGTAAGATAAACGAGATGCGCCGCCGCCCGAACCTCACCGCGAACGAGGAAGATCTTCTCGTCACGATGGACGCTGTCTATGAGTTCAATATGCGCGGCTTTGAGTTTGCGCCGATTGATCTCTATAAGTCCGACGCGACGAAGTTCCTCATCACCGAGGACGGGAAACTCCGCCCGCCGTTCGTGTCTATCTCCGGTCTCGGCGAGACCGCCGCGCTCGATCTTGCCCGGTGCAAGGAGCGCGAGGCGCGCTTCATCTCTATCGAAGAGCTTGGCCGCGCCTGCCCCAAGGTCAGCCAGAGCCATCTTGAGCAGCTCAAGGCTCTCGGCGCTCTCGGCGATATGCCCGAGACCAGCCAGATAAATCTCTTCGATTTTTGATTTACCAGTATCACCACCCGTGCCGGGAGACTAACGTCTCCCGACACTTTTTCTTAGTGCCGACATGCAGGTTTTGACTTTACGCTTCGGAAACTTTTTTCGACAAAGGGCGCTAAGAACTGTTAACAATGTTGGGAGCAGTTACCCCTCCGGGCAACTGCCCCCAACATTTGCTTTAGAAATGTCCAAACCTGCTTAAAAATTTTGAATTTTTCAACAATCGTTGATTTTAACGGCAATTCTGGGCACAAAAGTATGTTAACAAACGGTTAAAACTAAACAAAATCTCCGCTGTGACGCTTGATTTTTGATCCTCTTTTGGATATACTTAAAGGCTGTAGCAGGAAGTATTTTTCCTGGCTGCAAGCTTATATCCCGGCAGTCATTTTTGCCGGGCTTTGCTGTCGCAGAACGCAAAAAATGAAGGTGATAAAAACATGGGAAAGAAAGAAAAGACGCGTTTCCTTATTGTTTGGCTGATTATCACGCTCGTTTTCCTCATCGGCTCGTTCGTCGTGCCGTCGCCGGAAAAGAACGAGACAGTCAAGGTAATGATGCGCGACGCCGTTCTCCATGAGGAGAACAGATGCAGCTTCTTTGGGCTGATGAGCGTCTCTCCGGCGATGATCTCCGCGATGGTCGTTTCGGGATGCCTCCTGCTCGCAGCGCTGCTGATCCGCATTTTTGCCATACCCCGTTTCAAGATGGTCCCCGGCAAGTTCCAGTCTGCGATAGAACTGCTGGTGTCAACCTTTGATAACCTCGCAAAGACCAACAGTCCCCGCCGCAACAGTTTCCTCGGCGCATATGCTTTCGGCGCCGGCGTGTATATCTTCGTCGGCACGATCTTTGAGCTGTTCGGCTTCCAAGTCCTCACCACCGCAGGGCACTCCATATCCCTGCCGGCTCCCCTGTCCGATGTCAACGCAGCCATCTCTCTCGGCGTTCTGTCATATTTCGTGATCTTCGCCGGCGGCATCCTCGGCAACGGCGTCAAGGGCATCGGCCTTGGTCTCAAGAAGTTCTCGCTGCCGCTGTCGCTGAGTTTCCGTCTCTTCGGCGCGCTGCTGAGTGGTCTTCTCGTGACGGAGCTCGTGTATTATTACAGCTCCATGAGCTATGTCCTGCCGGTCGTGATCGGTGTGCTGTTTACGCTGCTGCACGCACTCATCCAGGCATACGTACTTACTCTGCTTACCACAATGTTCTACGGTGAGCTGAACGCTCCGCTGCCAAAAAAAGTAAAACCCGCAAAAGCCTGAGAAACCTGAGAAATATTTAGGAGGAAATATGAAATGACCATTACTAAGAAAAGAAACGCCGCAATGTTCCTTGCAGCCCTTATGATCGCACTTCTGTGCATGATTCTTGTCGCTCCTGTCAGCGCATACGCCGATAATGACACCGCCGCTGCCGATACCGCTGCCGCCGATACTGCTTCTGCCGATGCTCAGACTGTCGTCGGTAAGTCCAACGGTGCAGGCCTTGCAATAGGCATTGCTGCTGCCGGCGGTGCATTAGGTATGGGCTTTGCCGTTGCAAAGTCTGCAGAAGGCATTTCCCGTCAGCCCGAAGCCGAAGGCAAGATCCGTACTACCCTGATGCTCGGCCTTGTCTTTATTGAGACCGCTATCATCTACGCCCTGCTGGCAGTTATTCTTATCATCTTTGTGCTTTAATAAACGGAGGACATTATGAATATCCCTCTGAACATAGATTGGCAGCAGATTCTGCTCCACTTTTTCAATTTCTCCATCCTTGTCGGCGGCCTGTACCTGCTCCTCTTCAAGCCCGTGAAGGACTTCATGGCCAAGCGCGAGCAGCACTATCAGGCTATTGACGATGACGCCGCAGCCAAGCTGCGCGAAGCTGAGGAGAAGGTCAAGAGCGCGGACGAGCGTGTCGCCGCTCTCGATGAAGAACTCAACGCCCAGCGCGAGAGCGCCGCTAAGGAAGCCTCCGATCTTGCCGAGCGCCAGCGCGCCAACGCCAAGGCTGAGGCCGATAAGATTATTGAATCCGCGCGCGCCGAAGGCGAACGTGAGCGCAAAAAGATTGTTGACGACGCTAACCGTGAAGCCGTGGCCATTGCCGAGGCCGCTATGGATAAGCTCGTGAACGAGCACACCAGCGCCGCCTATGACGATTTTCTCAAGACGGTTGAAGGGGAGAGCAAGTAATGAGCACACCCGATGTGAAATTGCAGGCCGTCCTGCGCAGTGCCTGCCCTCCGAGCGAGGAGCAGCGCAGCCGGCTGACCGCATTTCTTGAAAAAAAGTACCAGCAGAGCGTTGAGCTGACCTGGAGTGAGGATAAGAGCATCCTCGGCGGCTTCCGCATCGAGCTTGGCACCGAGGTCATCGACTGGACGACCGGCGGCCGTCTCGATCAGCTCAAGGAAAAGCTCGCCTCGATAACACCGGGCGGGCAGGACGTTATCCCTCTGATACGCGACACCGTTAAAAGCTGGGTTCCGGAAGTTCTGGCCTATGAGGTCGGCACAGTCCTGCGCGTGGCTGACGGTATTGCATACGTCAGCGGCCTTGAGCATGCCTCCTATGGCGAGATACTGCTCTTCGAGGGCGGTATTCGCGGTATGGTACAGGATCTGAAAGAAGACCGTATCGGCTGCATTCTTTTCGGCGATTATGAAGCCGTCCGCGCGGGTGACGCCGTACGCCGCACCGGCAAGACCGCCGGCATCGGTGCCGGGGATGCATACCTCGGCCGTGTCGTCGACGCGCTCGGCGCGCCGATAGACGGCAAAGGCCCCATCACTGCCGACGCTTACCGTCCCATTGAGAACCCCGCCCCCGGCATAATCGACCGTCAGCCGGTCAATAAGCCTATGGAAACGGGTATTCTCTCTATTGACTCTATGTTCCCGATTGGCCGCGGCCAGCGTGAGCTTATCATCGGCGACCGCCAGACCGGCAAGACCGCCATTGCTGTCGACACCATCCTTAACCAGAAGGGCAAGAACGTGGTGTGCATCTATGTCGCCATCGGCCAGAAGGCAAGCTCTGTCGCACAGCTGACGGAGATGCTCCGTGCCGCCGGTGCTCTGGAATACACAACCGTCGTCTGCGCCAGCGCGAGCGACTTTGCCTCTATGCAGTACATCGCCCCCTACGCAGGCTGCGCCCTCGGCGAATACTTCATGGAAAAAGGCCGCGATGTTCTCATCGTCTATGACGATCTGAGCAAACACGCCATTGCCTACCGTGCTCTGAGCCTTCTGCTCGAGCGCTCCCCCGGCCGTGAAGCGTACCCCGGCGACGTTTTCTATCTGCACTCCCGTCTTCTCGAGCGCTCCGCTCACCTCAGCGACGAGCGCGGCGGCGGCAGCATGACTGCCCTGCCCATAGTCGAGACTCTTGACGGCGATGTCTCTGCATATATCCCCACAAATATCATCTCCATCACTGATGGTCAGATATATCTGGAAAGCAACCTCTTCTTTGCCGGTCAGCGTCCGGCTGTCAACGTTGGTCTTTCCGTGTCCCGTGTCGGCGGCGCGGCTCAGACCAAGGCTATGAAGAAGGCTGTCGGTACCCTGCGTCTCGATCTTGCACAGTACCGCGAGATGGAGGTCTTCACTCAGTTCTCCAGTGACCTTGACGATGACACCAAGCAGCAGCTGGTCTACGGCCAGAGCCTGATGCGCATCCTGCGTCAGGGACGCGGCCGCCCGTACAGCGAGGCGGAGCAGGTCGTCCTGCTCGTCACTGCGCTCGGCCATATCCAGCAGCAGCTCCCCATCGACAAGATCGGCGCATTCAACACAAAGCTGCTCAACGACTTTGCCGCCTCCCGCGCGGCCCTCATGCAGGACATCGGCAGCACCGGCGTCCTAACCGACGAGAACCGCAAAGCGATACTCGACCAGGCAAAGCGCAGCCTCGCGGACTTTCTGAGCGCCGAAGCCGGCGGCAGGCGGTGATCATATGGCCAGCACAAGCGAGATCCGCAGACGCATAAGCAGCGTTCAGGAGACGCAGAAGATCACCCACGCCATGTACCTCATTTCCTCGGCGAAGATGCGCAAGGCCAGAGCCGAGCTTGATGAGGTGCGCCCGTACTTTGACGTACTCAACCACGAGATAAAGCGCGTTTTCACCGTCGATGAAACGGTAAGCTGCCGTTATTTCGCGCCCTCCGGCGCAGAAACGGCGGGCGCTGACGGCGTCTTGGGCTGCCTTGTCATTACGGCGGATAAGGGACTTGCCGGCGCATATAACCACAATGTCCTCAAGGAAGCACAGCGGATATACGAGGAGCACCAGAACACTGAGTTTTTCGTTATCGGCGAGTATGGCCGCCGCTGGTTCGCGCAGAAGAAGCTCCCCATGGCAGACAGCTTCCGTTACACTGCGCAGAACCCGAGCATCTACCGCGCACAGCAGATCGCCCATGACCTGCTCGACCGCTTCGCCTCGGGTGAAATCGACCGGCTTTCCGTCATCTACACTGACTCCAAGGGCATGGCTGAGGTTGTGCACCAGACGCAGCTTCTGCCCCTGCGCCGCCAGAGCTTCTCCTTGAAGTCGGGCGAAGAGCTGCCCGAGCCGCCCTTTGAGTTCGTCCCGACCAAAGAGGCAGTTCTCGATAAGCTCGTGCGCAACTACATTTCAGGCTACATTTACAGCGCGCTCGTCGACAGTTTCTGCAGCGAGCAGAGCGCGCGCATGGCGGCAATGAGCGCCGCCAACGATAATGCGGAGGAGCTGCTGAACGATCTTTCCAAGCAGTTCAACCGCGCGCGTCAGGCCGCCATCACGCAGGAGATCACCGAGATCTCCGCCGGTGCCCGCGCGCAGAAAAATAAGAAAAACAGGGAGGCCGATCAGGCATGAAGCACGGCATTGTTACAGAGATCTCCGGGCCGGTCGTCGATGTTCGGTTCGCCGAGGGCGAACTGCCCTCCATTAACGAAGCCCTGACCCTCACAGCGGAGGGCCGCACATATACCATGGAGGTCGAGCAGCACCTTACCGGCGACACTGTCCGCTGCATTATGATGTCCGGCAGCGACGGTCTGTCCCGCGGTCTTGAGGTTGAGGCTCTCGGTCACGGCATTCAGGTGCCTGTGGGCGAGGTCACGCTCGGCAGAATGTTTGACGTTCTTGGCCGCCCCATCGACGGCAAGGGCGAAGTTCCGCAGGATGCGGAGCATTGGAATATCCACCGCCGTCCCCCGTCCTTTGACCAGCAGCAGCCTGCCGCTGAGATACTCGAGACCGGTATTAAGGTCATTGACCTTCTTGAGCCCTACGCAAAGGGCGGCAAGATTGGTCTGTTCGGCGGCGCAGGCGTCGGCAAAACGGTTCTTATTCAGGAACTTATACACAACGTCGCCATGGAGCACGGCGGCTATTCCATCTTCACCGGCGTCGGTGAGCGCAGCCGTGAGGGCAATGACCTCTGGCGCGAGATGCAGGAGAGCGGCGTATCGGATAAGACGGCGCTGGTCTTCGGTCAGATGAATGAGTCCCCCGGCGTGCGTATGCGCGTTGCGCTCTCGGGTCTGACGATGGCCGAGTACTTCCGCGATACCGAGCATAAAGACGTTCTTCTCTTCATCGATAACATCTTCCGTTTCGTTCAGGCCGGCAGCGAGGTTTCCACTCTGCTTGGCCGTATGCCCTCCGCCGTCGGCTATCAGCCGACTCTGGCAAACGAGATGGGCTCTCTCCAGGAACGTATTACTTCCACGAAGTCCGGTTCCGTCACCTCCGTGCAGGCGGTCTACGTCCCGGCGGATGACCTTACCGACCCCGCCCCGGCGACGACTTTCTCTCACCTTGACGCTACCACCGTTCTCAGCCGTAAGATTTCCGAGCAGGGCATCTACCCCGCAGTCGATCCTCTTGCCTCCACCTCTCGTATTCTTGAGGCGGACATCGTCGGCGAGGAGCACTACAACATCGCCCGCCGTGTGCAGGAGACGCTGCAGAAGTATCAGGAGCTGCAGGATATCATCGCCATCCTCGGTATGGAAGAGCTGAGCGACGAGGATAAAAAGACCGTCGCGCGTGCAAGACGCATTCAGCGTTTCCTGTCCCAGCCGATGTTCGTTGCCGAGAAGTTCACCGGTACGCCCGGCGCGTATGTCCCGCTGAGCGAGACGCTGCGCGGCTTCAAGGAGATCCTTTCCGGCAGCATGGACGAATATCCCGAGGCCGCATTCTTCAACGCCGGCACTATCGACGACGTAAAGAAGCGCGCCGAACAGCTGCGGAGTGAGCGCACATGAGCACCTTTAAGCTGAGAATCATTTCCGCCGAGGGCAAGTTCTTCGACGGCGAATGCGAAAGTCTTGTTTTCCCGACGCTTGACGGCAAGGACGGTATCCTCGCGGATCACTGCAATATGCTCGGCGCGGTAACGCAGGGCATTGCAGAGTTTACAACGCCTGACGGCACACGGCACTCTGTTGCAGTCGACGAGGGCTTTGTAAAGGTCGAGAATAACGACGTGCTTCTGCTCGTCGGCATCGCAGAAGATCCGGCCAAGTCCGAAGAAAACCGCGCCCGCCGCGAAGCGCAGCGCCTCAAAGAAGAAGAACTTCTGCGCCGCAGCATTCGCGAGTATAAGGAAGCTCAGGCCGCCGTCGCGAAGACTGTCAACACTCTCCGCGGCATCGATAAGAACGAGCGGATACAGTAACAGATTAGCACTAAAACGCAGGAATCACAAATGTGATTCCTGCGTTTTTTCTGCTTGTCTCCCCGGTGCAGGCATGCTATAATCACAGCGTAATTGAATATCCTTTGCGGCGTCGGTTGTAATGACCGGCCTAACAAGGAATCCGGTGCGAATCCGGAGCAGTCCCGCTGCTGTATTTGGGGACGAAGGCGCATCAACGTCACTGGGAGTAATCCCGGGAAGGCGCGCCCGAGAATGATCCATAAGTCAGAAGACTTACCGTGAAGGAAGCAATTCAACCGTCCCGAGGAGGAGCAGGCTGATTTTTTTGACACAGGGAAACCTGTGTCCTGTTGTCATGCTGCGGTCTCTTCGGTGAAGGGATCGCTTTTTTGCGCTCCCTGGACGGCACAAAACCGGAAAGAGAGGCCTTTAAACATGAACGGTATGCGTGCGGGCGCTTCCGAACTGTTCAGAAGCATCACCTACGAATAAGCTTGTGCAGGTCACACACAGCCATACGAGTTTATAGGAGGAATTTATGAAACGATTTTTGTCATTTATGCTCTCGCTTATAATGCTGCTGAGCCTTGTACCCGCTTCGGCCTTTGCTGATGCCGCCGAAGTTCCGGCGCAGGAGCAGACGGTGGAAGCCTCGGCCGCCCCGGATGTCACTGAGGCGCCCGAAGCTGCAGCTGCACCCGAAAGCACGGCCACGCCCGAACCTTCAGAGGATCCGGAGTCGAAGGATTCCGTTGTCGATACAGACCCCACAGCTGCGCCTGCCCCAACAGAGAGTCCCGCGCCTTCGGAGGAACCGGCGGCATTGTCAGTCTTTGACGATGACGCAGCGGTGAATGCCGTCGTGGATGAAGGCGCAGTTGTGATCTCTGTCTTGCCCGTACATATCACTCTCGACTACAATTATGACGGTCTGACTGAAGAGCGCGTCTGTGCCGTGGGCAGCAATTACAACTACGTATATAATGCCGATACCGGAAATGTGACGTTCAGCTCCATTCCCGATCCCGAGCGCACCGGATATATATTTCTCGGCTGGTATGATGCGGCTGAGGGCGGCAATGAGATAGCCCTTACCTACAAGTTCACGGAAGCAGACAACGGCAGCTTCACCATGTACGCTCACTGGGAAAAGGGTGTCACCGTACACTTTGCCGGGAACGGATACAAGTCCGCCATCAAGGACAAAACCGTCACTCCGGACAAGGTCTACAGTTCTCTGCCCTATCTCAGCAGCTACTCTTACCCGGCAAGCAAGGCTTTTGACGGCTGGTATACCGACGAAGCGCTCACGAATAAGATATCCTCTTCCACGGATTTCAGCGGCCTTGATGAGGTTACGCTCTACGCCAAGTGGAGAAATTACCGGTACATTGTCAAGTTCAACCTCAAATACTCGGACAAGAGCAGCGTGACCGGCTCTATGGCGGATGTTCCTGTCGACTTCGGCGTTGATTATATCATCCCGGAATGCGGCTATTCGCGTGAGGATTACGACTTCGTCGGCTGGGGCACAAGCTCCTACAGCAGTACCGTTAAGTATAAGACCGGCGATGTGCTCAACCGCGAATTTGTTGACGACTATTGGGACGGCAACGAAGACGGCGAAAGCTTTAACCTTTATGCTATCTGGAAAGAAGACGATTTCAGCGTCGCTTTCAAGGCCATCAAAACCGCTCTGCCCTCCGACGGCTGCGTCAGAGGGACCGGCTCGCTGGCACTTCCGGAGTCCGGCGACGGCTGGACAGCCTCGTATTCAAGCAGCAGCGCGCTCTATGCCGACGGAAGCATCGTTGCCCTGCCGGATACCGGGACGCAGGAACTGACCATCACTGCAGCAGTTACCAAAGACGGCGCTGTCAAGACCCGCGACTACAAGCTCACCGTCTACTCCGCTGAAGCAGCGGATACCGAAGAAGCGCTGAATAAGGCAGCTGCCGCACTCCCGTCCAATCTCCGTCCCCAGTACGGCACGGATACCAACATCCTCGATATGCTCAGGGCACTGACCGGCGACAGCAAGGTCGAACTGGCACTTAAAGACGGCGTGACCGGCAGCAAATGCGCCATCGCCGCCGACGGCACGATAGATTATTATTTCAACAGCAGCATGTCCGGCGGCCCGGGATATCTGAATTTCACTGTTGTGCTCAGCCTGAACGGGCAGAGCACGGAAAAAAGTCTGCGCGCGACGATTCCCTGGAATACAGATAAGGTCAAAGTAGCTCTCGAACTTGCTGCCGACCGGGTCACCGTACCCGCGGAGGTAACGGACAGCCTTAAGCTGACCAAGTACCCCTTCAAGGAAGGCAAGACTTCCGACGACGGCTACAGTTATTCCACGCTTGAAACGTGGTGCACAGTGACCTGGGTCTCCGCGGACGACTCCGTCATAAAAGTTGGCTCCGCGCCTTACTATCCGTACTACTCCCCCTACAAAACCACCGTTACTCCCGGCAAGCTCGATCAGGATGTCACTCTCACAGCCACGCTCAAGTGCAGCAGCGTCGACGGTGTTTCCGTGACGAGGGATTTCACCGTCTGCGTCAAGGGCGATTCCGACGCACAGGATGTTGCCGAGTTGCTTCAGGCAAAACTTGACGCTGGTCTCAATGATCCCGGTCTGACCGACGATGTGACCGGTGAGAAGATTGATCCGGAAAACGTTACCTCCAGCGGGATACAGTTCCCGACAACGCGTGATTTCAAAATCGACGGCAAGTATTACCCCGTCACCATCAAGAGCAGCAACTCCGATGTTATCAAGACCTCTGACGTGAACAACGCCGCGCGTGTCGAGGTTCTGCGCCCGATGCCCGGCGAAGATCCCGTCAAGGTCACCGTGACTGTCACGATAACCGAAAAATCCACCGGCAAGTTTGCCTCCCGCGATATTGAACTGACTGTACAGCCTCTCGTCAATGAGGAGATTGACCGTGAGCTTGAGCTGATGGCGCTCGTCAAAGAGCATTACTTTGACGGCATCAAAAACGCCAACACCAGTCCCGACGATATCCAGACCAATCTGCATGCTTTTCAGGAGGCCTACCTCGACGATAACGGTGAGCTCGTCTGGGTCTATAACTACAGTGATGTGACCGGCAGCGGCATCGCGCCGAGCGAGATGGACGGCTGGCAGGCTGCAGAGCAGTGGCGGCTTTTCAAGTCCAGCAACCCCAAGGTCATCACGCATGAGAATCTTCTTGTTACCCGCGACACGGAGCACAAGCTTGTCACTATAACGAGCTGGCTCTCCAGCGAGCGCTTTGAGGAGCTTGCGAAGAAATACCCGGACGACAAGCGTCTGAGTCAACTTGTGAACCAGCCCGTCTCCATACAGCTTCAGGTGACCGGCACCGATCCCACAAGCGACACGCCCGTTGAGGAGCTCTCCACGGTGTACTTCACCATCAGCGATAACGGCAGCGAATGGTTCTCCTGCGAGCTTGATAATCTCCCCGAGGGCACCAGCGCGCTTGATGTGCTGCATAAGGCTCTCGCAAGTCACGGTTATTCTGCATCCGGCAGCACATACATCAGCGCCATCTCCGGTCCGAACGGGACTCTCAAGGAGAAGGACCGCGGCCCCAATTCCGGCTGGATGTACTCCGTCAACGGCAGCATCGCGAGCGTCACGATGAATCAGTACTTTGTCTCCGACGGCGACAGCATTGAGATGTTCTATACCGATGACTACACCAAGCTTGGTCACAGCGGAGAATATACCCCGGACGAGGTCATTGACCTTATCGATGCCATCGGCACCGTCACAAAGCGCAGCGGGGACGATATTGCCGCCGCGCGCAAGGCTTATGACAGTCTGACAGATGAAGAGAAGAAGCTTGTAACGAACTACCGCACCCTGCTCGCAGCGGAGAAGGCTTATGCCGACATACTCAAGAAAGCCGCAAAGAAGCTCGTTGATATCTACAAGACAACCGGCGACTATATCGAGAAGCTCCCCGGCGAAGAGCTGAACGCATTCGGCAGCGAGTGGTACATTTTCGGTCTCGCACGCAGTGGCCGCACGGTCTCTGACGACTATTACAAGGCAATTGAAAAATATGTCTCCGAGAACATCGGTGAAAACGGTCGTCTCGATGAAACGCGCGCCACCGATAACGCAAAGCTTACCCTCGTGCTCAGCGCACTGGACAAGGATGTAACCAATGTCGGCGGGCATAACCTGTTGACAGCGTTGAGCGATATGGATTACGTCACGCAGCAGGGTCTGAGCGGCGCGATCTACACTCTGCTTGCTTTTGACTGCCGCGACTATGACATACCTGCCGCGGATAAGAATGCCGAGCAGACGAGCCGTGAGAAGCTTGTGAAGTACATTCTCGACAAGCAGCTCGAAGACGGCGGCTGGGCATACTCTGGCGACAAAGCCGAACCTGATATGACCGCAATGGCGCTCCAGGCTCTCGCAGCGTATTACGAGACCGACGCAAAGGTCAAGGAAGCGGCTGACAAAGCCGTAACCTGCCTGTCGAAGCTCCAGAACACCACCGGCGGGTACGACAGCTACGGCAGCGTCAACAGCGAGTCCGCCGCTCAGGTCATCACCGCTCTCACCGCTCTCGGTATTGATCCGGATAACGACGCCCGCTTTATCAAAAACGGCGTGAGCGTGCTGGATTCTCTGTGCAGCTTCTACGTTGACGGCGGCGGCTTCCGCCACGTCTCTGACGGCAAGCTTGACCCGGCCGCAACGGCGCAAGGCTATTATGCTCTCGCCGCGTATTACCGCTTTGCTGGCAGCCAGACCGCCCTGTATGACATGACCGATCTCGACACCGCCGAAAAAGCGGCGTAAACAAAACAAACAAGGATGCGCTGCAAAGCCAAAAGCTTTGCAGCGCATCCTTGTTTTGAATCTCAATACTGCATCAGCGGAGCTGAGCCGTCGTCCTCGCCTTTCGTAATCTTGCGGATCTCCGCCTCATAGCTGTAGGTGTCGCTGACGCGGACGGTGAATTTATCGCCGACCTTTTTTCCGAGCACCTCTTTGCCGAAGGGAGATTCCTTGCTGATAAGCCCGTGGCGCGGGTCGCAGCGCACAGTCGTGACGACCTGGATGATTTGCGTGTCGTCATCCTCCGGGATGTATATTTCCACCTTATCGAACAGGCCGACCTCATCAGAAGCAGAGCGGTCGTCTATCACCTTCGCGGACTTTATCATCCCCTCAAGATATCTGATACGGCTGCGGTTCTTGTTCTGTGCCTGCTTTGCGGCCTTGTACTCGAAGTTTTCGCTCAGGTCGCCGAAAGCGCGGGTACGCTTGACCTCTTCTATAAGCCCCGGCATAAGCTCAAGCCGGCGGTAGTCAAGCTCCTCTTTCATTTTTTTGATATCTTCTTTTGTAAGTTCGTCGTTCATTTCCTGCCTCACAGATCAATATTAATGGTGTTAAGGCCATTTTTCTCAAACTCCGCCATGTATTCGTCCATGCGCGCCGTCAGCTCTGAGAAATCCTCCGGGTCGGTATCAACCAGGTCAAGGTCGCGCCGCGCCAGTTCCTCGGCAAGAATATTGAAAAACACGCCGTCCTCATAGTCGGCGATGGCCTCGTGTATTCCGCCGTCCTCATACGCCTGCGACGGGAAAATGTGTCCCTGCCAGCGCTGGATAAGAGCGCGCATACCGTGATCCGGGCAGAGCGAGAAGAGCTTTTCCTGAAGCTGATCGTAGTCCTCAAAGCGGTCGTCCCCTCTGGTGGAGTTGAGGATCCAATTGCCGATATACACCATGTCAAGCAGACGCCTGAATTCCTTTTCGCTTAGCTCTATGTTCAAAGTATCGCCTCCCGGCAGATGAGATAATATTAGGGAGAACCTAATGTTTCCAGATTCTCGCCCATGCTTATTATAGCAGAGGACATTGCTTAATTCCACAGGTAAACAATACAAATTTTTCTTGTAATACAGGCCCCTTTGGGTTATATTAAGATGTCAGCTAAAAGATTGGAGAACCAAATGGATAACAGACCTGTCGGCATATTTGACTCCGGCTTCGGCGGGCTTACCGCGCTGAAAGCTCTGAGGGAAATGATGCCCGATGAAAATATAATATACTTCGGCGATAACGGCCGCGCCCCCTACGGCGGCCGCAGCACGGAGCAGCTGAAGGCCATGGCGCGGCAGGATATCGCGTTTGTTTCCGGCCTCGGCATCAAGGCTATTATCGTCGCCTGCGGGACACTTTCGAGCGCTGCAGCGGACGTGCTTGAGGAATGCACTCTGCCGCTCTCCGGCGTGCTGAATGCAAGCGTCAATGTTCTGCAGCAGCTCGGTGGAGTCTCTCCTCTCGGCGTGATTGCCACCGAAGCGAGCATAAGAAGCGGCGCATTCAAGACCTCATTGTCAGCCGCCTTCCCGGGGCGCGAGATTATCGATCTCGCCTGCCCGGAGTTTGTCCCGCTTATTGAAAGTGGCCACATCTCACTGGGCGATTCTCTTCTCGCTTCCGCGGTGGAGCGTGCTCTCGCTCCGCTCAAGGCGCACCGCCTGGGCTCTCTGCTGCTCGGCTGCACGCATTTCGGGATAATTGGCAATGTTATAAGCGAGTATCTCGGCGGGGACGTCAGGCTCGTCAGCGCCTCGGAATGCGCGGCGATTGAGATGCGCGACAGGCTCGTTGCCAACGGCATGACAGGCGGCGAGGGGCGGACGCAGTACCTGACCAGCGGCAGCGCGGAGGATTTCTCCAGGGTTGCCTCGGTCATTTTAGGCATGGACGATATCCGCGCCGAGCATATCCCCCCAATGGAGGTTGAACACATATGATGAAAGACGTTGTAATATCCCTGCATGGCACTCAGAACGCAGGCACGGACGAGGAAGATATCATTGAATTCTCCACCGACGGGATGTATACATATGACGGGGAAAATGCCTGCATCACCTATCTTGAAAGCGAAGTAACCGGGCTCACCGGCACGCGCACGAGCGTCATCGTCATGCCGGACAAAGTCGCCGTCGAGCGTGACGGATTTATTTCAAGCCGGATGGTTTTCATGGAGGGTAAGAAAACCTCGTTTTTGTACGATACTCCTGCCGGTTCGGCGACGATGTCGGTACGCGCAAGGAGCATAAAGCATGACTTCAACGAAAACGGCGGCACGCTGGAGCTTGACTATGTGCTCGATTTGGAGCATGCAGTCGTCAGCAGAAACACACTTCGGCTGGATATAAAGCAAATAGGGCAATAAAAAAGCACCGGGAAGTGATTTCCCGGTGCTTTTTTCAGCGCTCCAAGCCTGCAAGCGCGTCCATTTTCTTCATAAACAGGTGGTTAAACAGTGCGATCACCCGACCCACTCCGAGCACCGCGAGAACCGTGCCCAGACCGATGCCGATTACACTGTGGCCGGCGGCCACGCATATGACGGCGGTAAGGCAGACGTCAAACAGGTCAAAGCAGTTCTTTGTGATTCCGACAGGCTTACGGACAAAATCGGCAATGGCCTGAACAATGCCGTCGCCGGGGTTCGGGATGACGCGCATATTGAGGGACATCGCCGCACCTATCCCGGTCAGGACGATGCCGGCGCAGAGCACCGCAAGCTGCGGCAGGAAGCCGTCAGGATTCGGCAGCATCGCCGAAAAAAGGTTCATAAACCGTGTAAACACAAGGCTCAGCGGCAGCTGCAAAAGGTCCTTCCCAAGCGTGAGAAGCACGGATTTCTCCGTTCTGCGGATGAGGTGCAGGATGATTTCGACCGCGACAAAGACGGCATAGAGCCCTAAAGTCGCGTTGCCGAAATTGAGGCCGTATATAACCGAAACGCTGTAAGAAATTGAAATTATCGGCGACACGCCGAGCCCGGATTTTGTGTTGAGAATTATGCCGAGCGCAAGAATGAGCAGCCCGGCTATATAAAATATTGCCCGGTATATTGTATTTTTCTTCATGCTTTATATTAGATTCCTGTTATTATTTTAAGATTTCCGTCACTTATTTTGCAGATCGCGCAGGACGGCTTCGGCGCAGCGCAGACCATCTACCGCGGCGGAGGTGATCCCGCCGGCATAGCCCGCGCCTTCCCCGCAGGGATAGAGCCCGCGCAGGCTGCTTTGCAGAGTCTCATCGCGGAGGATGCGTACAGGCGAGGAGGAGCGCGTCTCGGGGCCGGTGAGGACGGCGTCCGGCGCATCAAAGCCGCGAAGCTTCTTCCCGAGCTCCGGCAGCGCGTTATGCAGCACGGAGCTTATCTTCTCCGGCAGCACTTCATGCAGGTCTCCCCAGTTCACTCCGGGCTCATAACTCGGCGTGACACTGCCCGGGCCGGTGCTGGGTCGGCCGACCCGGAAGTCCTCCACGAGCTGCGCGGTGGCGCGATAGCTCCCGGCGTAATTATACGCGCGGCGCTCTATCTCGCGCTGCCAGTACATCCCGGCAAGGACGCCTTCGCCCGGGAAGTCCTCGGTGTGCAGCGTGACGAGCAGGGCTGAGTTTGCGTTCTCCCCGTCGCGTTTTGAATAGCTCATGCCGTTTGTGACGACTCCGCCTTTCTCAGAAGCGGCGGCGAAAACCTTGCCGCCGGGGCACATGCAGAAGGTGTAAGCGCTTGTGCCGTCAGGCAAATGGACATTAAGACTGTAATCCGCAGGGGGTAATTCACCGCGCTCACGGCCGTACTGGGCAAGGTCGATGTCGCGCTGCTTATGCTCGATGCGCACGCCCATTGAGAAAGGCTTGCGCTCCATATCAAGGCCGAGGGCGTGCAGCATCTCAAAGCTGTCGCGCGCAGAATGGCCGATGGCAAGGATGAGACGGGTGCACGGCAGGGCATAATCTCCCTCCGCCGTGTGTATGACGGCGTGGGTCAGCTGACCTGTTTTGACCTGCATGCCGTCCAATCTTGACCCAAAACGTACTTCCCCCCCGAGGGAAATTATTTCCTGCCGGAGATTGCGGACGACATCGATCAGAACATCGGTTCCGATATGGGGTTTGGCATCATAGGTGACGCTCTCCGGCGCACCGTGCGCGGCAAATTCTTTCAGCACCCAGAACATGCGTTTATCATGGGTGCCGGTATTGAGCTTGCCGTCGGAAAAGGTCCCGGCTCCGCCCTCGCCGAACTGAACGTTCGACTCGGGGTCGAGCTCTCCGCCGGCGCGGAAAGCGTCAACGGCGGCTTTGCGGCTCAGCGCATCCTGACCGCGCTCGATGACTATCGGTCTTGCTCCGGCGCGGGCAAGCACCAGCGCGGCGAACATCCCGGCGGGACCGAAGCCGACGACGACGGGGCGGGAATCGGATTCAACATGCGGAATGTCATAGCTCGGTTCGGTATAGTCACAGATGTCTTTCCCGGCGAGGCGGGAGAGAAGCTTATCCTCCCCGGCGCGGAGGGTGACGGCGGCGGAGCAGATATAATGGATATCATTTTTCTTTCTCGCGTCGAGCGAGCGCTTGACGACACGGCATGCGACGATGTCTGTCGCGCTGACACGGAGCTTCTTTGCGGCTTTGGCAGGGAGGCATGAAAGCTCCTCCCCCGGCTCAAGGCGCAGATTGCGGACAAGTATCATAAGCCAAGCCTCCCGGCGAGGCGGCCGCTCGCCCACGCCCACTGAAGGTTATAGCCGCCGCAGTCCCCATCGATATCCAGCAGTTCTCCGCAGACGAAGAGGCCGGGCATAAACCAGCTCTCAAGCGTTTCGGGATTGAAGCCGGAGGTGCGGATGCCGCCGGCGGTGACCTGCGCATTATCAAAGCCCTCGGTGCCGAGAAGCTTCAGGCGGAATCCCTTGCAGGCGCCGGCAAGAGCGGCAAGCTGCCGGTCGGTGAGAGTCTTTATCGGTGCATTCGCGTCAAGGGCGGTATATTTGACGAGCATCCTGCCGAGGCGGTTATGGAGCATGCCGGCAAGAATGTCGGACGCGGCAAGCTCGGGGAGCTTCTCGCGGCGCTGACGGAGCATGGAGGCGACATCCTCAGGGGAGTAGTCCGCGAAGAAGTCAGCCTCGATAAACAGGCCTTTGCCGCCGGTGGAGGCGGCGCGGGAAACATCAAACGCGGCAGGGCCGGAGACGCCGTTATCGGTAAACTGCAGCTCGCCGCGGCTCTCGGCAAGGATTTCACCGCCGGAGAGCAGACGCAGGCGGCAGTCGGCCCGTACGCCCTTCAGAGAGCGAGGATATTCAGGCTCGGTGATGAGCTGGACAAGGCTGGGATAAAGCCCGGTGCGCTTATGACCGAGGGGCTTTAACAGCTCATACCCGTCGGACACGCCGCCGAGCTTCGCGCCGGCAGCGCCGCCGCAGGCGACGATGATTTTCGCGGCATGGAGAGTCTCACTGTCGGTGACGACTGCCCAGCCGTTGTTCTCACGATATATCTCTCTGGCGGGGGTGGAGGATCTGAGCTCAACGCCTGACTGCTCCAGCGCAAAGCGGAGCACATCAAGGACGGAATTGGCAGAGTTTGAAAGCGGGTAGACACGGCCGCCGTACTCCTCAACCGTGACAAGGCCGAGGGAGCGGAAATACTCCAGAGCTTTTTCGGGCGGGAACTTTTCAAGCGCGGGCACGGCAAAGGCCGGGTTCTCACCGTGGTAATTTTCGGGCGAGGCGCCGGTATTGGTGAGGTTGCAGCGGCCGTTGCCGGTGGCAAGCAGCTTGCGCCCGATGCGCTGCTGGCGCTCAAGGACGATGACGCGGCGGTTTTTATCCTCCGCGGCGGTAAGCGCGGCGACGAGCCCGGAGGCGCCGCCGCCGATAATAATCACAGTTTCCATAGATTCATTCTCCGTGCAGAATGTCGTGCGCAACAGGGGTATAGAACAGGCGGCTGACCTCGGCGGGGTTCTTAGTCCGGCCGAGAATCCACATCATCTTTGCATAGACGGCTTCAGTGGTCATGTCGTAGGCTTCAAGGACAAGGGGGTTGCTCTTGAGGCTGTGGCCGACGGAGTATACAGAGAGGTCGGAGCCCTCGTTCTGCACCTGCGTCGTCATGACGATGAACTTGCCCTCGGCGGTGTGGCGCGCGACAAGCTCGAACAGGCGGCTGTCGTTATACGAGGGGAGGCCGCCGACGCCGAAGCACTCGATGATGAGAGCGTCATTGCGGGAAAGCAGAAAGTCGAGCACCTCGGGATCGGTGCCGGGAACCATCTTCACGAGGGCGACATGCTCATCGAGCTTATCGCAGAACAAGGGCTCTGGCAGCGTGTCCGGCGCGATATAGCGCATAAGGCGGTGATCGTGCAGAATGGCAAGGTCGGGGTAGTTAATGCTGGAGAAGGCGGCAAAGCTCTTGGAGCAGGTCTTTCTCGCGCGGGTACCGAGAATGACGCGGCCGCTGAACACGATATTAACCCCGGCAAGCTGACCGGAGCAGGCGCAGACGAAGGCGTCGGTCAGGTTGAGCTTGGAGTCGGTAGAGTCATAGTTAATGGGCTTCTGCGCGCCGGTTATCATAATGGGCTTATCCGCGCCCTGGACGAGATAGCTCAGCGCGGCGGCGGTATATGCCATGGTATCAGTACCATGGCTGATGACGAAGCCGTCATAGCGCGCGTAATTATCGCGCAGCGCCTGAGCGACGGCGATCCAGTGCGCGGGGGTGATGTTGGTGCTGTCAAGGCTGAAGAGAGATTTGCAGTCGACACGGCAGAGCGAGCTTATCGCGGGGACATAGCGCAGCAGCTGCTCCGGGGTAAGCTCCGGGGTCAGGCCGTCGGGAGTCATTTCGGAGGCAATGGTGCCGCCGGTGCCGAGCATGAGGATGTTTTTCATATCACGCAGTTCCTTGTTAAATCGAAATAATAAGTAATTATAACAAGTCGGGAGAAATTATTCAACGGTAATGCGTTGGCTTTCAGCGTTTACTTGAAAAAACGCTCTGTGTTTAGTATAATATTTTTGTAAAACTCATTATGCACAGATAAGGGGGCGGGGCAATGGATATCTTTGACCTCATAGGTCCGGTAATGGTCGGGCCGAGCAGCTCGCACACGGCGGGCGCGGTGCGCATCGGCTACGTTGCGAGGAAGCTTCTCGGGGAGGAACCGAAGAGCGCGAGAATCACACTGCACGGCTCTTTTGCCGCGACGGGCCGCGGGCACGGCACGGACAGGGCAATAGTCGCGGGGCTGCTGGGCATGCGTCCGGATGACGAGCGCATACCGAAGAGCTTCGAGTTAGCCTGGGAGCAGGGGCTTGACTTCTCTTTCGAGCTGCGTGAGCTGCGCGCCGCGCATCCGAACACGGCAAAGCTCGAACTCACCGGAAGAAGCGGTCGGCAGCTGAGCATGACGGGTGCATCCGTCGGCGGAGGGCGCATAGAGGTGCGAGAGCTTGACGGGATAGCTCTCTCTTTCTCGGCGGAAAAGCCGACGCTCATCATACGCAACGAGGATCAGCCCGGGAGCATATCGATAGTTTCGGCGGTGCTGGCAAACCTCGGCATAAACATCGCGACCTTTCACGTGAACCGCAGCTCACGCGGCGGGCAGGCAATAATGGTCATCGAGTGTGATTCGCCGGTGTCGCAGCTCACGGTAAACACCATCGCGGCAATGCAGGGAATCATAAGCGCGGCGGCGGTCGACACGGACTGAGGAGGTTTAAGCGATGGCGGTATTCTTATCGGTAAAGGAGCTTCTCTCGGGCGCGGAGAGCGCAGGGCTGGAGCTTTGGGAATATGTCCTGCGCGCGAGCGCGGACGAAGCCGGGATAAGCACGGAGCAGTCATGGGCAATGATGGCCGCGCGGCTCGAGGCGATGAAGAGAGCCGACGCCTCATATGACGCGGGGATGCGCTCACACAGCGGACTTGCCGGCGGGGACGGGGCAAAGATGGATGCCTACGCCGCAAACGGCGGCGGGATATGCGGGGAGTTTATCGACGGCATTTTGGCCGCGGCGCTGCGCATGGGCGAATGCAACGCCTGCATGCACTGCATCGTAGCGGCGCCTACAGCGGGCGCATGCGGCGTTCTGCCGGCGGTTCTGCTCCCGTACGGCAAAAAGTATGAGCTGCCCGACGACGCGCTTATAAGGGCGCTGTACGTCGCGTCAGGCTTCGGGGCGGTGATAGCCCAGCGCGCGTCGATATCAGGCGCGGAGGCGGGCTGTCAGGCGGAGATAGGCACGGCGGCGGCAATGGCTGCGGCGGCGCTCGTATACCTCCACGGAGGCTGTGCCGCGCAGATGGCAAACGCGGCGGCAATGGCACTCAAGAACATGATGGGGCTGGTGTGCGACCCGGTGGCGGGGCTGGTAGAAGTCCCGTGCATAAAACGAAACGCTGCAGGCGCGATGAACGCGCTGTGTGCCGCGGAAATGGCGCTGGCAGGGATAGAGTCGCGCATACCTCCGGACGAGGTCATAGACGCGATGGCGGCGGTAGGAGCGGCACTCCCCTCTTCGCTGCGCGAGACGGGCATTGGCGGCATCGCCGCAAGCCCGACGGCGGTGAAGTTCCGGGAAGAGTTCTTCGGGAAGTGAG
>CAZFCH010000009.1:0-15108 GCA_964517445.1 uncultured Oscillospiraceae bacterium
AATATAAACGGACGGAACGTTAGTAAATCCGTTCGTATAAATGTGTGTAAAATAGTGCTTACAGCCTCTGAAAAAACAATGAGCGCAGCGCAAATGCGAGCAGGACAAAACTCGGCAAGCTGTGCAACATGAAGAAAAATCCCGTAACCACAACGGTTACGGGATCTTTTCTACATGGCGGAGATGGAGAGATTCGAACTCTCGAAGAGCTTTTGACCCTTACACGATTTCCAATCGTGCGCGCTCGACCAACTACGCGACATCTCCGTGTTTGCTCAAGAAAACAAATTATCAACTTGTCAGCTTGCATATTATAATTCACGAGCGCCGTAAAGTCAAGGAATATTTTTCGATTCTTCGGGAAAGATTATTCTGAAACATCCCTGAAAAAGACAGCGGAGACCGAAGTCGTGAAGATTACGAGCGGCAAGTATAAGAAATTTGCTGCGCAGCAAGCGGATTACCTACGAGTGAGGGGCATGCTGCGCGTCTGTTCCTGTTATTGCTGCTATTTCATTAAAATCCTCATCTTCGGATTTTCAGCTTTCGGTATGAGATCCGTATTTTTTCTCCAGAAGTTCCTTGCTGCATGAGACGAGACGGCGTATGCTGCGGTCGTTTGTGCTGCGCTCGTTTATGAGTATCCCGAGCGAGCGGTGGCAGCGAGGTTCAAGCGGCAGGGTCTTGATGTTGAACTGCATGTCCTTTGTCACGAGTCTTGACAGAACGCTCACGCCGAGCCCGTGCTCAACCATCGATGCAATGGATGCATCGTCAAGATTCGTGCGCATAATGTTCGGCGCGACCTTCAGACCGTTTGCCGTGAAGATCGGCAGAATATCCAGCTCAAAACCGAGGGAAGGCATGAGAAAGTCCGTACCATCGAAAAGCTCAACCGGGTAGGCCTCGCCGTCAAAGCTGCAGTCAGCGGGCAGGATGGCGACAAGCTCGTCATCCATCAGTGGTATCCAAGTAAGCCCCTGGCACAGCTCCGGCTGATAGCTCACCATCGCGCAGTCAAGCTCCTCGTTTCTCACGGCCGTGGCCATCTCGTTCATGTCGTTAACTGTGAGGGAGACCTGCGTGTCGGGGCAGAGCAGCCGGAATGCGGAGAGAATATCCGGAATCCAGTGGCGCGCAATGCTTGAGAAGGAGCCAAGCCGCAGTGTCGAGCCGGTCTTGAGCCGCAGCTGATCCGCCTCGCGCTCGAGTGCCGCGGCGGCATCGGTAAAGCTCTTGAGCTTCGGCAGAAGCTCCTGCCCGGTGGGGGAGAGACGCACTCCGCCCTTGCTGCGAATCAGCAGCGAAACGCCAAGCTCATCCTCAAGAGAGTTCATCATGTGCGTGAGCCCGGATTGGGTATAGCCGAGCTCCGCGGCGGCGGCTGTGAGACTGCCGCGGTCTATAGCGGTAAGAAGGGCGATTACTTTTTTGCTGTCCATTTCTGTGATTCACTGTCCTTATGCGGTATCTATGAGGAAAACTGATTGCGTATATAATAATATTTGATTTTACGAATTGCAAGTGAAATGTTATTATCTGTAAAAGCTCTGTGTTATGATGAAAAAGTTAGTATAATTCAAAAAAGAACAGCAAAAACGAATTATACTACGCCAAAAAATTCCGGGAATATTACCGGAACAGCCGGGACCGAAACCGGGATATATTTTACAGACAGCAGATATGCGGGTAGCACATCCCCGCATATATCTGTCGGTTTGCCCTGCGGAATATCCGCAGGGCAAATTTTTGTGCAAAAATGAAAAAACGTGTAAATCGTGCAAATATTAGAGTTAAGATAGCGTTAAGTATATAAAACTAATTTAGACATTTTTGTATAAATTGAATAGAAACACTGAAAAAACTCTGCCAAAAAATTTACTAATCTTGCAAAGTGCATATAAAGGGAAGTATAATCACATTAAACAGTAAAAATGGCGTTAACGCAAAAAGCCAATTCTCTCTTGCTAAAAAAGAAATCATGTAGTAAAATGCCATTGCTAAAACTTTAACTTAAAACACGGCGGGGGATTTTCCGGTGCAGAGAGTCTTGATCCACATACACGGCATCGTTCAGGGGGTCGGCTTCCGACCGTTTATCCATAAGCTTGTCAAGGAGCGCGGACTGAGGGGCTATATAAAAAACACTTCCTCCGGAGTCGAGCTTGAGCTGGAAGGGGAGAGCGAAGAGCTTTCCGGCTTCATTGATGATATCCCGCGCCGCGCACCGAAGCTTGCCGTCATCGAAGCGATGGAGACGGAGTATCTTCCGGATCTGGCGGGCTATGAAGATTTCAGAATTCTGAGCAGCAAAACGGAAGCCTTCCGCAATACGCTCATTTCACCGGATATATGCATCTGCGATGACTGCCTGCGCGAGCTGAGAACGCCCGGCGACAGACGTTACCGCTACCCTTTCATCAACTGCACCAACTGCGGCCCGAGATTCACCATTATAAAAGACGTGCCGTATGACCGGGCAAAGACCTCAATGAGCGCTTTTCCGATGTGCCCGGACTGTGACCGGGAGTATCACGATATCGAGAATCGCCGCTACCATGCCCAGCCGGACTGCTGCCCGGACTGCGGTCCGCAGGTCTTCTTTCTGGACGCCGATGGCAGCCCTGTAGAGGGCGACGCGATAGAGCTTGCTCGGCAGAGTATTAAAGCCGGAAAGATCATTGCCGTCAAGGGTCTCGGCGGTATTCACCTTGCCTGCCGCTGCGATGATGCTTCTATTGTCCGTGAGCTGCGCCGCCGCAAGCAGCGCGATGAAAAGCCCTTTGCGGTCATGTGCCGCGATGTTGAATGCGCGAGAAAAATTTGCTTCGTCTCTGAGGACGAAGAAAAGATACTTGGCGGTTTCCGCCGCCCCATCGTCCTGCTGAGAAAGAAGCAGCAGGGGTTGGAGCATATAAGTGAGAACGGCTCTATCGGCGTTATGCTGCCGTATACCCCGCTGCACTATCTGCTCTTTGGCGATGATATAGATATGCTCATAATGACGAGCGCCAACCTTTCCGACACTCCAATGATGTACCGCAACGATGAAGCATTGGAAAAACTGCGCGGCATCGCCGACGGTTTCCTGCTGCACAACAGGGATATCCAGACCCGCTGTGATGACTCGCTATGCTGGGTGCTCGGCGGCGCGGAATATTTTTCCCGCCGGTCAAGAGGCTATGTGCCGTTTCCGATAACTGTCGGGGAAACGCTTCCGCCGCTGCTTGCCTGCGGCGCGGAGCAGAAGGCGAGCTTCTGCCTGTCAAAGGGAAACTACGTTTTCCCGAGCCAGCATATCGGCGATTTGAAGAATTTTGAGACGCTGGAAAATTATACCGGACAGATAAAACATTTCCGGCGCCTGTTTGATATAAGACCGCAGGCCGTAGTCTGCGATCTGCACCCGGACTATATGTCCACGGAATATGCTTCCTCGATGGCTGAGGAGGAAGACCTGCCGCTTATAAAAGTGCAGCACCACCATGCGCATATGGCTGCATGCATGGCCGATAATGGCCAAAACGGACCAGTGATCGGCCTTGTGTGGGACGGCACGGGACTCGGCACGGACGGCACCATATGGGGCGCGGAATGCCTCATCGGGGATTACTCCGACTTCGAGCGCTTCGGCAGCATTCTGCCCATTCCGCTCATCGGCGGGGACAGAGCGGTCAAGGAGACCGACCGCGTTGCATTTGCGCTGCTCGACGCTTCTGGCTGCGATACCGGAAGCATTGAAAAATCGGAGACTTATAAGGCCGTACTGGCTTCGAAGCTCAACTGCCCTGCGTCGTCAGGAATGGGCCGGCTGTTTGACGGCGTTGCCGCAATCATTGGGATAAAGACGCTGTGCAGCTATGAGGGGCAGGGGGCGGTCCTGCTCGAAGCCGACGCTGCGGAGGACGGGGAAGTTTACCCGTTTGCCCTTGAAGGGACGCCGCTGCGCTTTGACTGGCGTGAGACGATCCGCGCGATATATGCCGATATAAAGACGGGAGTTGATACCGGACGCGTGGCTGCCCGGTTCATGAATACTCTCGTTGAAATGGCCGTGCGCCAGTGCTGCGCTGCGCGGGAAGCAAGCGGGATAGATGTGGTCGCGCTCTCAGGCGGCAGCTTTCAGAATATGTATATTATGTCGCGTCTGCCGGGAAGACTGGAAAAAGAGGGCTTCCGCGTGCTGCGGCACAGGCGCGTTTCGACAAATGATGAGGGGCTTTCGCTCGGCCAGCTTATGATAGCCGCCGCAAAGCTCGGAAAATAAGGAGAAAAAGACATGTGTTTGGCAGTACCGCTGAAGCTTGTTGAAATACACGGAAACTCCGCCATAGGAGAAGCGCTTGGAATGACGCGCGAGATTCGCGTTGATTTTATTCCGGAGCCTAAGGTAGGGGACTATGTGATGGTTCACGCCGGGTTTGCGATAGACCGGCTTGATGAACAGCAGGCGCAGGAGGATATTGACGCATGGAAAGAGGTGCAGGATGCCCTCGACTGATATGCACGCAGGTGAGATCATCTCTGCGATAGAGCGTTTGGACCTTGGAGAAATACGCCTCATGGAGGTCTGCGGGACACATACTATGTCCATCGCAAAATCCGGCCTGCGCTCGATGCTTCCCCAAAATATAAAGCTTCTGTCAGGGCCGGGCTGCCCGGTCTGCGTTACTCCGCCGGAGGTCATTGATGCGGTGCTGGAGCTTGCCATGGAGAAGGATATTATCATTACCACCTACGGCGATATGCTGCGCGTACCCGGCAGCACTCCGGGAGACAGCCTGCAGCGCCGCCGCGCCATGGGCGCAAAGGTGCAGATGGTATATTCCCCGGTGGATGCGGTGCAGCTTGCCAGGGAGAACCCGGATAAGCAGGTGGTGTTTCTCGGCGTTGGTTTTGAAACTACCGCACCGGGGACTGCTGCCGCGGCACTGACGGCGGCGGAGCAGAAAGTGGAGAATTTTTCACTATGGTCTATGCTCAAGACCGTAGAGCCCGCGCTCCGTGCCCTTATGGCAATGCCGGATTTCAATATCGATGGATTTATCTGCCCGGGTCACGTGGCCACAATAATAGGCGTGAAAGGCTTTCGCTTCCTGCCGGAGGAATACTCGATGCCGGCGGTTATCGCGGGCTTTGAACCGGGGGACATTCTTCGCGCGGTATACAGGCTCACTAAGCAGATAGCCGAGCGGAGTCCGAAAATAGAAAACGAATACCGCCGGGCGGTCACAGAAAACGGCAACCACCTTGCGCAGAGCATGATGAACACCTGCCTGCGCCGCCGTGCCGATAACTGGCGCGGCCTTGGGCTTATCCCGGACAGCGGCCTTGAACCGACTGCCGTGCTTGAACGGCTGGATGCGGAAAAACGCTTCGGCGTAAGCTATGCGGAAAAGCCGAAACCGACTGCCTGCCGCTGCGGGGATGTTATTTGCGGGCGCATAGCCCCTGAACAGTGCCCAATGTTTGGCAAACGCTGCACACCGGATGACCCTGTGGGACCGTGCATGGTCTCTTCAGAGGGAGCCTGTGCCGCAGCGTATAAATACGCGGGGGTATGAAACTTATATGGATGAAATAATTACACTGGATTACGGCAGCGGCGGCAAAAAGACTGCCCGCCTGATAGAAAAGCTGATAGTCCCGGCACTGTCAAACCCTGCGCTGGACGCACTGGGCGACGGCGCGATAGTAGATGGCGAAGAAAAACTTGCTTTCTCAACGGACAGCTTCGTCGTTGATCCGATCTTTTTTCCCGGCGGGGATATCGGCAAGCTTTCCGTCTGCGGAACGGTCAATGACCTGGCCATGTGCGGCGCGGAGCCGAAGTACCTGAGCTGTTCCTTTATTATAGAAGAGGGACTGCCGATAGAAGATCTGGAGAGAATAGTAGAGTCCATTCGCCGCACCGCGGAAAGAGCCGGCGTGCAGGTCGTGACGGGAGACACAAAGGTTGTCGAGCGCGGCAGGGGAGATAAAATATATATCAACACTGCCGGCATCGGCTTTGTGAAATACCCGGGGCTCAGCCCGAAAAAGCTTCTGGACGGGGACGCAGTTATAGTCTCCGGCATGGTCGGTGACCACGGGACGGCCGTCATGCTTGCGCGAAGCGGGATGATGCAGGGACAGATTGCTTCAGATTGTGCGCCGCTGAACGGCCTGTGCAAAGCCATCCTTGGCACAGGAGCTGAAGTTCGCGTACTGCGCGACCCGACGCGCGGCGGAGTTGCCACGACGCTCAATGAGTTCATTGAGGGAACGGCGCTCGGAATAGAGCTGTACGAGGATAAAATCCCGGTTCGGGATCAGGTTCGCTCGGCCTGCGATATGCTCGGTCTTGACCCGCTCTACTGTGCAAACGAGGGCAAACTCCTTGCCGTCGTCGCGGCGGATGATGCGGAGCGGGTGCTGAGCGCGATGCGCGAAACGGAGGAAGGGCGCGATGCTGCGATAATCGGCAGGGTCAGCGCCGCTTATCCCGGAAAGCTTGTAATGGACACGGCATTCGGGGGGAAGCGCATCCTCCAGAAGCTCACGGGAGCGCAGCTTCCGAGAATTTGCTGAAAATAAGAAATTAAAATAAAATGAAAAAGGAAAAACAGAGAGGTGAAACGGATGCAGGAGTACAAAAAGACCGTAATCACAAAGGATCAGGTCGTACCCATAGCAGAAAAAATGCGCAAGGCCGGCAACGCCCTTGTGATGATCCACGGCTTCATCGACAACGATGGGCAGATGGACGTCTCATGGGACTATGCCGTAGACCCGGCGATTGAGTCCTATCACGTGATAGGCGAGACGGTGCTTCCGTCAATCGGCGAGATCTACGACACTGCGGCGACATGGCCTGAGCGCGAGCTCAACGAGCTGTTTGCGATTGAGTTCGAGGGACTTGACGTATCGCAGCGGCTCTTCCTGCCGGAGGATATGCTCGAAACGCAGGGCAAGGGCCAGATAATGGTCACGCCGCTTTCGGAGCTTCGGCAGAAAAACATTGAGGAGGGAACGAAATGAGCTATATTGTCCCCATCGGCCCGTACCATCCCGCTCTTGAGGAGCCGATACACGCAAAGCTCTATACCGAAGGTGAGGTCATTAAGGACGCAGAGGTCTTTATCGGCTATAACCACCGCGGCATAGAGAAGCTCACCACTGAGCGCAACGCCATCCAGACTCTCGTTCTGGTCGAGCGCGTCTGCGGTATCTGCTCCCACTCCCATGCCTTTACCTATGCCATGTGTGTGGAGAACATCAACGGCATAGAAGTGCCGAAGCGCGGCCAGTATATCCGCGTCATCACCGCAGAGCTGGAGAGACTGCATTCGCACTTCCTGTGGCTCGGCATTGCCTGCCACATCATCGGGCATGACAGCATGTTCATGCACATCTGGGATGAGCGCGAGCTTGTCATGGATCTGCTGGAGAAGATGACCGGCAACCGCGTAAACTATGCCATGGTCACCATCGGCGGCGCAAGGCGCGATATAGACGACGAGCTTCGCCGTGAGCTGCTCGAAGCCTGTGATAAGCTCGAGGCTCCGCTTGACCGCATCACCGAGATTGCTCTGACCGACAAGACCATCGCCATGCGCACCAAAGGCGTCGGCGTACTGCCGAAGGAAGACGCGCTGCGCATGGGTGCCGTCGGCCCCCACGCCAGAGCATCCGGAGTGAAGATTGATGTCCGCAAGGACGCGCCATACTCTTCTTATGAAGATTTCGACTTTGATGTACCTGTCGTTGAGAGCGGCGACGTGTTCGCCCGCGTGGTCGTGCGTGCGCTCGAATGCTACGAGAGCATCAAGATTATCCGTCAGGCACTTGAAAACCTGCCCGCAACGCCTATCAACCTCGGCAATAAGCTCATAAAGATACAGCCGGGTCAGGCGGTCTGCCGCCATGAGGCACCGCGCGGCCAGCTCAGCCACATGGTCGTGGGTGACGGTTCGTTCAATAACCACCGCGTCAGCATCCATGTGCCGAGCTATAAGAACACGCCGACCATTCCGTTCATGCTCCGCGGCAACACTGTTGCGGACGCGGGACTCATCATCGCAAGCATAGACCCCTGCTTCAGCTGCCTCGACAGATAAGATGCACGAACTTGCACTGACAGAGGGAATAATCAACATAGTCGAGTCCGAAAAGAAAAAGCATGGCTTTGAAAGAGTCAGCGCGATAAGCCTGAAGATTGGTGAGTATTCCGGAGTGATACCGGAGTGCGTGGAGGAGTTCTTCCCGATTGCCTCAAAGGGTACGGCGGCTGACGGGGCAAAGCTGATTTTTGAGAAAGTTCCTGCAAAGTTTGAGTGCCGTGAATGTGACTGGCACGGAGGACTTGAAAAGGGAAGCTTTGCCTGCCCGGTGTGCGGCGGAGAAAGCCTCAAAATGACCGCGGGACGCGAGTTCTATGTTGAAAACATTACAGTCGAACAGACAACGGATAGATAATAAACTTCAAAGGAAGGAGAGATGATCTCTTGCAGAAAACACGGTTTACATCGGTACTGTCCACCTTCATTGTGTGCTACGTGTTCTGGATTCTTCTCACATGGTCACTGTCTCCGGAGGAGCTTGCGGCGGGAGCAGTCGTCAGCTTTTTCGTAGCACTGTTCTCAGCAAAATACTTTATACATGAAAACGCCGGGTGGCTTTTCAGACCGGACAAATTCCTTGCACTGCTGGCATATTTCGTCGTGTTCCTCGGCCTTCTTATCAAGTCAAACCTCACCGTCGCAAAGTGCTGCTACAAGGGCTGCAAGGATGTTTACCCCGGTATCGTGAAGATCCCGACGAAACTCAAAGGCGACTACGCACAGGCGATGCTCGCAAACAGCATTACTCTCACGCCTGGCACAATAACCCTCGACATCGCCGAGGAGAACGGCGAGACGTCGTATTATGTACATTGCCTCGATGTGTCCCAATACGAGGATAAGAAATTCTATTACACGGACGACGACGGCACTGAAAAGCCGCTGCCGCTCCACAGAAGCCGCGAGGACGCCGGAGAGGACATCAAAGGCACAATGGAAAAATGGATCAGGAGGATCTGGGAATGATTGACATTTTGATTTTTGCCGTCATTTATGCGCTGCTGGCCGCGGGGAACCTGATCAGACTTGTGAAGGGCCCGACGGGCGCTGACAGAATGGTTGCGGCGGACAGCATGGATATTCTTGTCGCCTGCGCAATGGTGCTCTTCTCCATATACAGCGGAAGAGGCATATACCTTGACATAGCCATCATTACGGCAATGCTCGGCATACTCGACACCATGCTTGTCGGCCGTTATCTTGATACGGGAAGGTGGCACAAGAAATGATACTGCGTATTATCATAGACGTACTTATAGCGGTGAGCCTGTACTTCGCTCTTGCCGGAACAATCGGCATCAACAAAATGCCGGACACCTTCTCACGTATGCAGGCGAGCACGCTTATCACTACCCTCGGCGTTCTCGGGGCAAACATCGGCGCCATACTCTACGCTATATTCATCATGCACAGCGGTGCTACCGCAGTAAAGATTGCGGTCATCGCGGCGCTCGTCATTGCGGTGAACCCCATCGGCGCGCATGCTATCGCCAAGGGCGCTTACCGTTCGGGCGTCAGACCGGAGCGCAAGATGGAAATGGACGATTTCAGGAGGGATTTCGATGAGTGAACTTGTTGTTATCTTAAATGCCCTCATACTTTTAGGCATAGTTGTCTCCGCGGTACTCGCGGTGCACTGTGAAAAGCTGCTCTCTTCCGTTATCTCCCTCGGCGTTACCGGCATATTTGCCGCGGCAGAGTTTCTGCTGCTGCATGCGCCCGACGTTGCGATATCCGAAGCGGCGGTCGGCGCGGCGCTGACTCCTCTCATCTTCATCGTGACGCTCAAGAAGCTTAAGGGAGGGGACGACAAATGAAGAAATTTCTCACTATCGTCTGCCTTGCGGCGTTCCTGATTGCGGGAGTTTTCGCCGCGGTGGAGATGGCGCAGCTCCCGCCCACATACGACGGAGCAAACGCCAAGGTTTCTCCCTATGAGCTGATGCAGAACCCGGATGCCTACGATGATTCCGAGGCCGACGGCGCGGCTGCCGCAATCGTCCAGCAGAACCTTGCAAAGACCCACGCCGTGAACGATGTTACCTCCATAGTCTTCGACTTCAGAGGCTACGACACGATGGGCGAGTCTTTCATAATGATACTCACGGTTTCTTCCGTTATCATTCTGCTGAGAAAGACCAAGGCCGAAAAAGAAAAAATGAAGGAGGAGCGAGATGGAAAAGTACGCTGATAGTGTCACCATTAAGCGCGTTATAACACGCTGCGGCTGTGACAGAATCATTCCGCTTTGCCTTGTATACATCTTTTATATTATGCTCCATGGCCACCTGACCCCGGGCGGCGGCTTCCAGGGCGGCATACTCACTGTCGCCGTCGTGCTGCTCATTTATCTTGCCCACGGCTACGAGGAGGCCAAGCGCGCTATGCACCCAAATCTTACGCATAAGCTCGAAGGCGTCGCGCTGATGCTGTATGTTGTTCTCGCGTTTGTGGGCGTCGTCCTCGGTGCGAGCTTCTGCCAGAACGTGTTCTACTACCACGGCGATATAGGCGCGCTCTTCAGCAGCGGCACGGTGTTCTGGATGGGCGAGACTGTTGCGTTCGACGTGTTCACCGCGGCCGTGACGCTCTCCATCGGTATGCTCAGTGTTCTGTATCCGCAGGATATAGACAACCTGAAGTGAGGTGTAAGTATGATTACGATGAACTATATTGTTTCGTTCTTCCTGATTTTTTTAGGATTATACTGCATCATTGTTAAGCACAACGCGGTCAAGACGGTCATCGGCCTGTGCGTCATGGACTACGGCGTAAACATCTTCCTCATTTCCGTCGGCTACGTGCCGGGCGGCACCGCACCTATTTTCACGCAGGGCGAGATAACCGCGGCGAGCTATTTCGTCGATCCAATACCGCAGGCACTGACCCTCACGAGCATAGTTATCGGCGCGTGCGTCACTGCGATGAGCCTTGCGATAGTCATGCGGATTGATGAACAGTACAAGACCCTTGACACCAGAGAGATAAGGAGGCTGCACGGATGATTCTTGATTATCACCACCTCCCAATCTGCGCGATAATGCTGCTGTTCTTCGGGGCGTTCTTTATCACGACCCTCGGTACGCGCAGCGGCGTGAGAAAGGTCACGTCAATAATCGCGTCCGCAGCGAGCCTTGCCTGTCTTATCGCGCTTATAAAGCCGGTAATGATAGACGGGGAGATAATCTCCTACTGGCTTGGCGACCGCAGCATTGCCGGCGGCTACGCGATAGGCATCGCGATAGAGGTCGACGCGCTGAGTCTGTTCTTTGGACTGCTCGTCGGTATCGCGGTCTTTGCCGCCTGCATTTACAGTTTGGATTATATAACGCATGACGCGCATCAGGTGCAGTACTACACGCTGCTGCTTATGACCTCCGCGGGCGTGCTCGGCATGGTGCTGACAGGCGATATCTTCAATATGTACATCATGGTGGAGATACTCACCATCGGCGCGGTCGGCCTGACAGCGTACCGCAGCAAGAGCGAAGGCGCACTCGAAGCGGCGTTCAAGTACCTTGTCGTCGGCTCCATCGGTTCGACGTTCATTCTCACGGCAATAGTGATGCTCTATGCCGAGGCGCATACGCTGAACCTCGCACAGCTGTCCGCACTGCTTCCGGGCCTGCTGGGTTCCGGGAGAATGAAGGTAGCCTTTGCGCTGCTGCTCGCGGGCTTCTCGACAAAGGCATTCATCGTGCCGTTCCATCCGCTCGCTGCGGATGCTCACGGTGCAGCTCCGGCGTCTGTGTCGCTGCTTATATCGGGCGTGCTTACAAAGTCCGGCCTTTATGCAATCATCCGCCTGTGCTACTTCCTGTTCCAGGTCATGAACAAGGGAACGATGCAGTTCCTGCTCGTCTTTCTCGGCTGCATCAGCATGCTCGTGTGCGTGACTATGGCACTTGCGCAGCATGACTTCAAGCGTCTGCTCGCGTTCCACAGCATTTCCCAGATAGGCTATGTGCTCACGGCAGCAGGCCTTGCCACGGCGCTCGGCCTCTCTGCGGGACTTTACCACGCGATGAACCACACCATTTTCAAGGGCCTGCTGTTCCTTGCGGCCGGTGCTGTCATGCACCAGACCGGCACGGGAGATCTCAACCGCCTCGGTGGGCTTGCAAAAAAGATGCCGCACACGACGGCGATGTTCCTCATAGGCGCATTTTCCATAAGCGGTCTGCCGCCGTTCAACGGCTTCGCATCAAAGTGGCTTATCTATCAGGCAATATACCAGAAGGCCGTCGAGAGCGGAAACTTCCTCTTCGTATTCGCGCTTATCGCGGCGCTTGTGACATCAGTCCTGACGCTCGCGTCCTTCGTTAAGGTCAGCCAGAGCGTGTTCTTCGGCCAGCTCTCCGTCGAGTTTGAAAACACCGAGGAAGCACCGATAGGCATGCGCATCGCAATGGGACTGCTTGCGGCTCTCTGCGTTATCACCGGCCTTTTCCCGAGTCTTGTCACTGCATTCCTTACCGAGCCTGCGGCGACTGCCGCGCTCAATGCCGGTGAGTACATAAGCGCGATGGGCTTTGACAGTACGCTTGCTTCTCCCGTGATAAGCTTCGCGAGCATGGGAGTCTGGGCGCCGGTCAACTGGCTGCTCCTGCTGTGCATCACGCTGCTGGCAATCACTATCGCGGCTGTCTCCTCCCGCTATGACGGGGCAATGACTGCCGAGAGCGCGACCGACACCAAGTACCAGCTCTTCTACGGCGGCGAAAAGAATGTTTATTCTCAGGTCGGCGGAGAAGATCTCTTCTGGGGTCTCAAGCACAACTGGCGTCACTATTTCGATTTCATGCACAAGCTGCACAGCGGCGTTGTCAACGATTACGCGCTGTGGGCTGTTGTAGATGTGACGGTCATCATGGCCTTCATGCTGATAGCGCTTTAAGGGGGTGGGAAATATGATGAAAGAACTTATCGTCACGGCTCTGTATAACCTGGGCTACGTCCTCATTTTCCCCGGCTTCCTGTTCTGCTTCTTCGCAGGGCTGCTGCTGTGCGGCATTGACCGCAAGCTCGTGGCCAAAATGCAGAAGCGCGTCGGTCCTCCGGTGCTCCAGCCGTTTTATGATTTCTTCAAGCTCTGCGGCAAAGAGTGCATCGTTCCAGCCGCAGCGTCGAGGACGATGTTCCTCATTGCTCCGCTGGTAGGACTTGCAGCACTCGTCGTGATACAGCTGTTTATCCCGGTGTTCACATTCACTGCGTTTTCTCAGGTCGCGGATATCATCGTTATCCTCTACCTGCTGCTCATCCCGGCTATGTCTTCCATGTTAGGCGGCGCGGCCTCCGGCTCACCCTACGCGGGCGTCGGTCTCAGCCGTGAGATGGTCACGATCATCTCCTGCGAGCTGCCGCTGGTGCTGGTGCTGCTGGCGGTGGCAAAGACCGTCGGCGACGCGATGGGAACGGGGCTGTGCTTCTCCCTGACGGATATTGCCCTGTATCAGGCCGCAAACGGCAGCCTGATCCTCAAGGCGAGCATGATTCCCGCAGCTGCGGCGATGCTGCTCATAATTCCCGGCGAGACCGGAAACCACCCCTTTGACGCAGCCGAGGCCGAGACGGAGATATGCGAGGGAATGCTCGCCGAGTACAGCGGCGCGCCTCTCGGTGTATATAAGCTCAATCACGCCATCAAGATGCTTACCCTCACAAGCCTGTTCGTGGCACTGTTTCTCGGCGGCATTGGCGGCGGGATAGAAAAGCTTGTCGCACTCATCGGACTTACCGGCGGCGCTGCGGCGGGCGTGACGATGCTGCTGGGTATGGTCATCCTCATGCTGTTGTGCATCGCGCTGACGGCTGTGAGCATATCCTTTGTCCACGCCATCACCGCGAGACTCAAAATAGAGCAGATATTCAAATACTACTGGACCGTCGTTTCCGGCCTTGCGCTCATAAGCCTTGTGCTGGCATGGTACGGTATGTAAGGAGGTGCGGGAATGTTTAAGAAACTTATCGAGGAGAGCACAGGCAAATCCCCGTGGATTTTCCACATCAACTCCGGTTCCTGCAACGGCTGCGATATAGAGCTTGTCTCCGTACTGACACCGCGCTATGACGCAGAACGCCTTGGCTTTAAATTAGCCGGCACACCGCGCCATGCGGATATCGTCGTGGTCACGGGGCCTGTCACAAAGCAGTCCCTGCCGCGCGTGCTGAGCGCAATCTCTCAGGTTCCTGAGCCGCGCTGCATCGTTACGATGGGCTCATGCCCGCAGTCGGGCAACGTGTTCAAGGGCAGCTACTCTGTAGCCGGGCCGCTGAGCAAGTATGTCCATGTCGATGTCGACATAGCCGGCTGCGCGCCCAAGCCCGAGGCCGTCATCGACGGGCTTGCACTGGCGGCGAAAATACTTCAGGAGAAGAGGGGGAAGATGTAATGGATTTCCCGTTTGCGAGAGAAGCAATATCGAAGCTCTTCAGTAAATCCAGCTGCAACATGTACCCCGCCGCGCCTAGCGAGGCCGCGCCGAATTATCGCGGGCGCATTGCCTACCGCGCAGACAAGTGCATCGGATGCGGCATGTGCGAGCGTGTATGCGCCGGCGGCGCAATCACCCGGACGGTAGAAAAGGGTGAAGACGGTCAGGGCGATAAAGTCACGCTGACATTTGACCTCGGCTCCTGCACATTCTGCGGCACTTGTGCCGATTTCTGCAGCCGCCATGCCATAACGCTCACCCAGGATTATCACATGATCGCGACCAAGGACGAGGATCTGCTCGTCAGCGGCAGCTTCATAAAGGCTCCGCCGAAGAAAGCAGCCGCGCCTGCAGCAGAAAAGAGCACGGAAGTGTCTGCCGTCAAGCCGCGCGGCGACGGCAAACCTGCCTGCGATGAGAGCAGATGTGTTCACTGCACGCTCTGCGCAAAGAAGTGCCCTGCGAATGCGCTGACCGTAGACAGAGCTGCCAAGACATGGACGCTCGACGAGGATAAGTGCATCGGCTGCGGAACCTGTGCCGAGGCCTGCCCGAAGAACGCTATAGTT
>CAZFCH010000009.1:15208-26439 GCA_964517445.1 uncultured Oscillospiraceae bacterium
GCTCCGGGGGATGTTATGCATATTGTACGTTTTGGTGTATGAGGAGGCAGGACAAAGAATTTGTTTGTGGAAAAAATAAGTGAATCGGTTACCAAAAAAAGAATGAGATTGCGGTCGCGCGGAAAAGCATGTATAATAATAAACAGCGGCTGTGCGGCCGCCGAATGATTGTAAGTATAAGGAGCATATAACATGGACAAGGCAAAGGAAAAACAGCTTATGCTGACCGCCGCCAAGGCGCGCATGCTTTGCGTTGAAGCGGTGTATACTGCAGCGTCCGGGCATCCGGGCGGTTCACTCTCCTGCATCGACGCGCTGACGGAGCTGTATTTTGACGAAATGAATGTTGATTCCGCCAATCCCGCATGGGAAGACAGGGACAGGTTTGTGCTCTCAAAGGGACACTGCTCACCGGCACTTTACTCTTTGCTCGCACTCAGAGGCTATTTCCCCACGGAAGATATGAAGCTCTTCCGCTCGATAAAGGCGCACTATTCCGGACACCCCGATATGCGACATGTCCCCGGTGTGGACATGTCCACCGGCTCTCTCGGCCAGGGACTGAGTGCTGCCGTCGGCATGGCTCTCGCGGCACGGCTCTCCGGTAAGAGCTACCGCACCTACGCCATCTGCGGCGACTGTGAAATCGAGGAAGGCCAGATTTGGGAGGCTGCAATGTCCGCGGCAAAGTGGAAGCTTGATAATCTCTGTGCATTTGTGGACGTGAACGGGCTGCAGATAGACGGTGCTACGGCTGACGTTATGCCTGCCGAGCCGCTGGATAAGAAATTTGAAGCCTTCAACTGGAACGTCATCACCGTTGACGGGCATGACTTCTCCCAGCTTGCCGATGCGCTGGCAAAGGCTAAAGAGACCAAGGGCAAGCCGACAATGATCATCATGCATACCGTGAAGGGCAAGGGCGTGTCATTTATGGAGAATCAGGCCGGGTGGCACGGCAAGGCTCCGAACGACGAGCAGTACGCGCAGGCAAAGAGCGAGCTTGAAGCCCGCATCAAAGAACTGGAGGTGCTCTGATATGGCAGGAAAAATAGCAACACGCAATGCCTACGGCGAGGCTCTTGTTGAGCTCGCCGAGAAGTACCCGCAGCTTGTGGTGCTGGATGCCGACCTTGCGGGAGCAACGATGTCTAAGTTCTTCGCTGCGGCGCATCCTGACAGATTCTTTGACTGCGGCATTGCCGAGGCCAACATGACCGATATTGCAGCCGGGCTTTCAACTTGCGGCTATAAGCCTTTTACGAACACCTTCGCCATATTTGCGGCGGGGCGTGCGTATGAGCAGGTCAGAAACTCCATTGCATATCCGCATCTCAACTGCACCGTAGTTGGCTCTCACGGCGGTGTTTCCGTCGGCGAGGACGGCGCGACCCATCAGTGCATCGAGGACTTCGCGCTTATGCGTGCGCTGCCCGGTATGCTGGTGTGCTGCCCCTGCGACGGCAACGAAATGCGTCTTGCGGTCGAAGCGCTTATAAACTATAACGGCCCGGCGTATCTGCGTCTTGCAAGACCCGCGACCGAGATTATCACTGATGAGATTCCAGGTTACAGCTTCGAGCTCGGCAAGGGCGCTGTTCTCCGCGACGGCAAGGACGTCACGATAATCGCGACCGGCATCATGGTGCCGCAGGCGATGAAAGCTGCCGAGGCGCTGGAGGACGACGGCATTTCCGCCCGAGTTATCGATATGCACACCATCAAGCCCCTTGACGCGGAGCTTGTCGTGAAGGCCGCGAAAGAGACCGGCTGCATTGTCACCGCGGAGGAACACTCCGTTATCGGCGGGCTTGGCAGCGCCGTATGTGAGCTTCTGAGTGAGGTCTGCCCCACGCCGGTGCTGCGTCTTGGTGTGAACGACGAGTTCGGCCGCAGCGGCAAGGCAAACGAAGTGCTTGATTACTTCAATCTCAACGCCGATGGCATCGCCGCCAAGGCTCGCGAGGCCGTGAAGCTCAAGTAAAAGCAAAAACAGAATAACGGATAATACCGAACTGCACCCCATTTGCCAGACAAGTATGGTAAAATACTTGGTACTAAGAAATGGGGTGCTATTCTGTACCAAAAGGAATACCAAACAAACGGCATGCATCAGAATTTAAACAAACGCTCAACTGTCCTGTGCAACGTCCTCTTATCATCTGATGAAAAAGCGGATAAATACACATCCTTAAAGGAAGATATAGCAGCATTTTACCACGAAAACAAAGGCCAGCATGGCTACTTATGAAGGAACTGGTTTTGACTTACTGCATCCGAATGAAGAAATAACGTTCGTACAAGGGCGAAGTCGGTAAAACAGCGCCGAATCTGCTGAAATGAGATTTTTGTGCTGAAAAACCGAACCAAAAATGTGCCACCGATATTATCACAATGGAAATGTATCTCGACTGGCTAAAAAATTCCAAGTAAGAAAAGCCAAGACACCGAACAAGAGCAATCGGTGTCTTGGCTTTTTTTGGTAATAAGGTCAGAACGTTATATAAACGACAAATCATAACTGGAAATTCTCATGGTCCAGCAATCATCCAAGATTGAGCTGAATGGAGACAACAAAAATACCGTCATTTTTTGAAATATCCATAAGGCCATCGTTGCGAGCCACACATGTTTCCACGTTTTTCAGGCCATAGCCGTGTACATTGCCGGGACGATTTAGCTTTTTCCCGTTGCATGGATTGCTGACTTCGTACAGCAGAAGATGGTTTTTCTGATGTATGACGACAGAAACCACCCGAGCGGTTTCCTCCTCAATCTGGCAGCAGGCCTCTATGGCGTTGTCCAATGTGTTGCCAATGATTACAAACAAATCTGTTGCGGGAAAATTCATCTGGCCGTCAACCCAAATTTCAGGATGGATCGTAACGCCAAGTTCCTCGGCTTTCTTCATCCCGTAGGCAAGAATGCTGTCAATCTGCTTGTTTCCTGTATCCACTGTATTGGCAATCGCGGAAAAAGCGGACTGAATCTGCTCAAGGCATTTTTGAGCTTCTTCCCGGTTTTCACTTGCCACCAGTGATTCCATGGAAGCCATATACTTTTTGATATCGTGCCACAGCCTGCGCGTCTCCTCCTGACGCTCCATAATATCAAGATAATAGTTTTTCTGCAGTTCCAACTGCTGTCTTGCAGTTCTTTCTTCTTGTTCCCGTTCATGGGAACGATTCAAAGTTTCTACAAAAGCGCACATGATCAGATTGATATATAGCAGACTCAGCGTTTCAAAACGCAGAAAGTCCGGTCCATTTCTCTCAATAATGATAAAAAAGTTCTGCTGACAGATGTAAATGCTCAGAAGCAGGCAGGAGAGAAGCGGCAAAGCCTTGAGAAGGCTGTATGTGTAACTTTTTGCCTTTATGATCGTCAGAATAATATACAGGCACAGTAAATGAAACAGCTTGCAGAGAATATTGTAAATGAGCCGCGCCGTGCCGCTTCCCATCAGCTCACCGGCAGGAATGCCGCCCGATTGCAGAAGCATACCGCATAAGATATCCGTAAGGATGGCAAAGGCGAAAAACAGAATGGTCGGATATGACGTGGCGAGCCAGCCCTTGTTGAAATATATCTTGGCTGAAAAGTATGTGAGGATCATAATGGTTGTGGAACGAAGCGGAGAAGCGGGGAGCAGCAGCGACAGCGCGGCCAAAGCCGCCGCGTAAATCGCACCGACGGCCGCTTTCAGGGGCAAGGGGCGGGTAGCCCTGCCGAGCATCCCTGAAAAGAAATACCAAGGCAGGAATACTTCCACCAAGACAGTAGCTAGTTCAATCCATATGTTCATACAGGCGTTTCCCCTTTATATATTCGCTGATCCGGTGCTGAAAATCGCTTTTTTTACTCCGACCGATAGGAATAAGGTCTCCGTTTGTCATTGTTATGTTCTGCTGGGTAAGCCGGTCAACATATTCCATGTTGATATAATAGCTCTTATGCGGCTGGACAAAGATACCGTGCGGTGCCTGACTGATTGCCTCGGTAAGTGTACCACGCACGGATAGGCTTTCTCCGTTGTTCAGGTGAATGAGTAACTGATGACGCAGAACCTCGAAATACATGATTTTATTGATGGGTATAAACATTTGCATACCGTTGGAAAAGATACTTATCTTTTGAGGAAGAATCCGCTCCACAGCTAATCTCATAACATCGGAAAATGTATCAATGTATCATAAGTAATGGGTTTTGGCAGATACCGCATGGCAATGCCATATCCTCGAACCGCATAACTGAGGCTTTGGGTCGTGAATACAATGACGGGCTTTGGGGACAGGCGGATAAGCCGGCCACCAAGCTCCAGCCCGTTCAGCTGCCCCATTTCTATGTCCAGAAAAACGAGATCATAAAAATCTTTGCCGTAGGCTTCCAACAGGGCCTCGCCGCTTGTAAATGCCGCAGTCGGGATCGTCGGATCATAGCGGACGCAATAGCTTTGCATCAGCTTCAGATCAGCAGCGTCATCATCACATATTGCTATCTTCATGGCCATTTCCTTTCCTACTTCTCTTGATGGTATCTTACAACGTTTTGACTATACTTTCAACCGTTTGTGCCGTTAGAACTGCTGTTTGTGCCAGAGGTGTTGCTGCTTTATCCAAATTTTGATAATATTCAACCATCAAAACAAAGGAGGAACTCAAAGCATGAAAAACAGACTCTTAAGCATCATCAGCAAGGCTGGTAAAATTACGGCACCCTTGGCTTTGGCTCTGGCAATCATGACAGCCAATTCCACCTGCTATTTCTTTTCTTATCAGCCCGACGTACCCAAGAGCCTTGAAAAATACAGGATGAAGTAATTTTGCGGCAGGAGCGGATATGATTCAGACGACAGCAGCGGCCCTTGCAGAACAATGGGCAAGAAGCGGGATAATCCATGCAGAAGATACAGCGGCATATCAATATGGGCTGGAGCTTATGCTCTCAACGCTGTTAAACATTGCTGTTATGTTTGGCATATCAATTGCCATCGGGCATGCCTGGCTGCTCGTTCCATATTTGGCGGCGTTTATCCCCTTGCGCTTATCTGCAGGGGGATACCATGCCAAACATCATTTGAGCTGTATTCTGTTTAATGCAGGTATTTATTTCGCAGGACTGTCTGCTGTAACCATGTTGCCCACACAAGCAATTGCTATCTTCTGTATTATAGAGAGCAGCCTTTCCCTTGCGGTGATTGTTCTGTTTGCGCCTGCCCCAGCCAAAAACAAACCTCTGTCTGAAAGAGAACGCAAAAGGAACCACCAGATTTCCCTTGGCCTTGGTTTAGTACTTTTAATTTTGTGTGCTTTGTTTTATTACAGTGGTGTGTTGGCAGTTACAGGTTGTAGAATGGTGTTCTGCGGACAGGCCGCGGCCATGACACTTTTGATTTTAGAAAAAGTATCATCAGCGGTTACAAAAAAGCAGAAGTAAGAAAGTAGTTGCAAGAAGTTTGCTATTATCCTCGTAGGTGCACATGCTGGGGGTAATTGCAATAAAAAGTTCAATTAATCAAGACCGAAAATTATAAGGAGGAAGAACCATGAAAAAAATAAAAATGATTATTGCTCTGGCTTTGTGCCTCGTTATGGTACTTGGTATATCTGCGACAGCTTTCGCACAGGATCCCCAGATTCCCCTAGGTACGTCAGGAAAAATAACCGGAGATGTTGTCAATCTGAGAAGCACCCCTGCAGGCGACATATTAGGTAATGTACTGTACGGTGAAAAGTGCTGGTATCAGGGCTATGGTGGATATGCTAACGCACATGACTGGCACAAAGTATTAATGGGCAGTGGATCTTGGAATGGACATATTGGGTATGTTGCCAGTAGCCTTGTTTACTGGTATATATGATTGCCCACAAAGGACACCTGAGAGGAGCCAGACATGATATAGGGCAGATTCGGTATGACTGGTGCATATGCAAGAATGTATCGGCTGAACATTGCCGTGCAGAGGAGGTTTGGTGTAATGAAAGGGAGAAGCTTATCGGCAGCGCTTATGGCTCTATGCCTGCTTTTTAGTCTGACCGCCTGCGGCAAGACTGGGGCAAGCGAACAGCCAGGCAGTGCAGCCCAGACATCATCCCCTGCCGAAGAGCAGGAGCCGCTGGCAGTGGAATTGGCCGCTCCATCAGGCCGTCCTGCCGTTGTGACCTGTGACGGCTCCACGATCTATCATCTGGGTCAGACTGACAACGCGCTGGTGGTGCATAGTCTGGATGTGGAGTCCGGCCAGTGGGCAGAGGTTCTTCGGCAGGATGGAGCTCTCGAAAACGCCATGCAGTTCTTTGCATCTGCGGCAGATGGAAGGCTCATGGTCGTCATTGTCCCCGAGGATGCCGGTTCGGAATGCGGCATTCTGTGCTTTGATCTCTCCACAGGGCAGCTTGTTTCCCAGTCATCCTTTGACAGAAGGGGAGGCTTAAACGGTATACTCAGCTATGAGGGCAGGATCATGGCTTGGGACGCTTACAACGGCAAAGTGACGATCCTTGATCCGCAGGGCAGGAGTGAGGGCTCCTACAGTCTTGGCGGAGCCATACAGTCCGTCTCCTGTCTGGCCGGTACGCCTATCGCGTGTTACGCCATGGGTGATCAGGTGTTTCTGGGTACTATGGATCTGGAGGGCTATCAGCGGATAGCCGAGATCACGATCGAGCAGCGCTGTGAACTGAGCAGCATCAGCAACAGCCCGTTTCTTGCCGGCGGGAATGCCTTATATGAGTTTGACATGGACGCTGGTCATTTGGAGCCCGTGCTGTACTGGCGGGATATAGCCGGGCTTCCAAGCCCCACTCAGGTATTTTCTTTGGACAGCAGCACCGTTATAGGCTACAATGAGTACTATAACACCTTGACAAAATACGACCTTGACGCTATTCCTGAGCGGCAGCAGATAACCATCGGCGCAATGCAGTATGGCGCCGAACTCGAAATGGCCATTGCCGCCTTTAACAGCCAAAGCAAAGAATATGTGGCCAGACTCAAGATTTATGGGCTGAGTGAGATGGACAGGTTCTTAGTGGATATCAGTTCCGGTAATACCTTGGATCTCGTGTGTACGGGTCTCCATCCCGACGGGACGACTCTGAATTATTCCACCATTGACAGCGGAGCCTTTGAGGATTTGCTTCCGTATATCGACGCAGACCCTCAGCTGAGCCGCGAAGCGTTCCTGCCCCAAGCTCTGGAATTTATGACGGATGAGAACGGGCATATGTATGAGCTGTTTTGCTTCATGACTGTGTCCAGCATGATCAGCTCTAAGGAGACCGCCCAGCAAATATCCGGCCCGGAAGACCTGCTGCGGCTGCCAGCGGAGCTGCCCCAAGGCTATGCCCTGCTTGGCGGGATCAATCGGGACAGCCTGCTTGACTACATCTGTCAGCTCGCCAGTGTGTACTGCGTGGATTTTGAAGCGGGACGGTGCGATTTCAGCAAAGGCAATTTCGATAAGTGGCTGGAGCTTTACAGCAGCTATAAGCCGTATGACTTTGATGTCCATGAGGATTACCTAATCTCTGTGTTTTCCGCAGTCAGTTTCATCGGCGCGGAGTCTATGCGTCAGCGTTACGGTGAGGATTATCAGTATATAGGCTGGCCAAACGGTCAAGGGAATATACCGCTGCTGTTGGGAGCTAACGGCGGATACTGCATGCTTGCCAGCAGCCAGCATAAGGATGCCGCTTGGCAACTGCTGAAAACGCTTTTGTCTGTAGAATACGATGATATCGTCGCTGCTATTATGATGCCTGTGATGCGTGACGATTTCAAACAGGCCATAGCCGCGCTTCCTGACCTCAATGAAAAGGAGGGGCTGGACATAAGACCTGAGGATATAGAGAAACTGGTCAATCTCATGGAAGGGCCTTCTCTTGCTCCCAGGACCAGCGGCATAGACGCGATTATCAGGGAGGAAGCCCAAAAGTATGCCGCCGGGCAGAACTCATTGGACGCCGCCGTGGCAAGCATTCAATCCAGAGCCAGTATCTACATGGCAGAACAGTACGGATGAACGATACATATCAATATTAATGCCTCTCTTATCTATCGAAAAAGCTGTGCCGGATTTGAAATAAAGAAACGCGCTGACGCATTGCACGTCAGCGCGTTTGAATTTATGCGGTTTTACTTGGTGCCGAAGATGCGGTCGCCGGCGTCGCCGAGACCGGGGACAATGTAGCCGTGGTCGTTGAGGTGATCGTCCAGAGCTGCGACGTAGATGTCGACGTCTGGGTGATCTTCCTGCATGCGCTTGACACCTTCGGGTGCGCCTATGATGGACATGAGCTTGATATGCTTGACGCCTGCCTCCTTGAGGAAGGTAATCGCAGCGGAGGCGGAGCCGCCGGTTGCGAGCATCGGGTCAACAACGATAACGTCGCGCTCACCGATATCTGCGGGCATCTTGAAGTAGTACTTCACGGGCTCGAGGGTCTTGGGATTGCGGTACAGACCTATATGACCAACCTTGACATTGGGCATCATGCTGACCATACCATCGACCATGCCGAGGCCTGCTCTGAGGATGGGGACAACGGCAAGTTTCTTGCCGGAAATACGCTTGCACTTTGCAACGGCGACGGGTGTCTTAACGTCGACCTCTTCGAGCGGGAGATCTCTGGTGGCTTCATAGCACATCAGCATTGCAATCTCCGAAACGAGCTCTCTGAACTCCTTGACGCTGGTTCTTTCATCGCGGAGGATGGACAGCTTGTGCTGAATAAGGGGATGGTCGAACACGCATACTTTGCTCATTTAAGTCGTTCTCCTTTATATTCAATTTAAGAATTGACTGATTGTGAAAGCCGCTCCTGCCGCTCACGTTCCGCCTGCGAAAGACGCAGGTAGACGGGCAGCAGCTCGTCGGCATTGCCGGGGTTCTTATCCGCCGCGGCCATTGCGACGCCCCAGGCGTCCTGCCAGCGCAGGTTATCCGGAGCCATGACGCAGGGGACACCGTGCGCGGTAAAATATTCGAAGCAGAGCGCTGCACCGTCACCGATGAGAAACACCGGAGCGTCCAGTGCCGCGACTTCTTTTGCAAGCTCATCGAGCGCTATGGGCCGATCCTCGGTCATGCGGACGGGACGGCCGTTTTCTATTTTGAAAAGAGCGTTATATACCTGACTGCGTCGCGCATCCATGACAGGGCAGATATAGCCGCCGGCGGCAAGGCCGTGCCACGCCATTGCTTCGAGCGTCGAGACGCCGACGCAGGGCTTTTCGGCTGCCCACGCGAGCCCCTTAACGGTCGACACGCCTATGCGGATGCCGGTAAAGGAACCGGGACCGTGGGCGACGGCGATAAGGTCAACATCGCTGAGCTTAAGCTCGGCGTTCTTGAGCATATCCTCAGCCATGGGCAGGAGCGTGCGGCTGTGGGTCAGCGCGCTGCACTGCATATACTGGCTGAGCAGCTGTCCGTCCTTCACAAGCGCCGCAGAAGCAGGCTTTGCCGAGGATTCAAAAGCAAGTATCAGCATTTTTCGTCCCCCTCGATAACAATTTTGCGCTCAGTGTCGGAAAGCTTCGTGATGGCGACCTTTATCTCGTCGCCGAAGAACGCGTCCTGCACGTTCTCGCTCCACTCGACAGCGCACACCGCGCCGCGGTTGAGATAGTCTTCCCAGCCGATGTCGAACAGCTCATCCGCACTGGAGAGGCGGTACATATCAAAATGGATAAGCTCACGCTCGCCGAGGTACTCGTTGACGATAGTGAAGGTCGGGCTGGAGACGCGGCAGTCGAGCCCCATACCGCGCGCCATGCCGCGCACGAAGGCCGTCTTGCCTGCACCGAGATCGCCGTACATCGCAACGACCGTGCCGCCCTTGAGCGTGCGCGCGAAGGAGGCGCCGATTTCCTCGGTTTCATGTTCGCTGTGTGAAATGTATTCCGACATACGCTCCTCCTTATACTGTGTATTTAACACTGTGATAACAATCCCGGCAGGGGACTGTGATAAAATCATTCCGACAAAATTCCCGGCAGTTATTATAACATTGTTGGGGCGTTGCGTAAAGAGCAATTATGTGATAAAATACATCTTACGGCGCGGCTGGCGCTGTGTCAATTTGCTGAAAGGCGGTGACAGATATCACAAAGACAAAGAAATATATAAAACAGTTCTTTCAGAGAGCGGATATATTTCTGCTCATAATGTGCATCATATGCTCAATATACGGTATCTACTCGATAAAAATTGCGGTCACTGGTATGGTGGCGGGCGGCTGGGACATGTCCGCTCCGTCAAAGTACATCGCAGTTCAGACCTTTTCGCTGTTCCTCGGCATCGCCGGATTCGTGGCCTTTACGATCATTGACGCGGACATTCTCGGTCAGAACTGGAAGATACTGTGCGCGATAAATGTGCTGCTGCTCATCGCGCTCGTCATCTTCGGTCAGGACGACGGCACCGGCAACAAGAGCTGGATTCGTTTCGCCGGTATCGGCATACAGCCCTCGGAGGTCATCAAGGTTCTGTACATAGTCGTCGCCGCAAAGCAGATGACTTATCTGAAGGAGTACCGGGATATTAATTCATTCCTGTCGGTAGTGCAGATGGCGGCGCATTTCGGCATCGTGTTCGTGCTGGTCGTTGGTGTCTCCTCCGACCTTGGAAGCGCGAGCATTCTGTTCGGCGTCTTTCTTGTAATGTTCTATGCGCTTGGTGTGCGGCTCTACTGGTTCGCGATAGGCGGGGCGATGGTTGCCTCGGCGATACCGCTGATGTGGAACTACGTCCTGAAGGACTATCAGAAGCAGAGACTTATTGCCCCTTACGATTCAAGCGTTGACCCCGACGGCTGGGGTATCAGCTGGCAGACCACACAGAGCAAGCTGAGCCTTGCATCGGGGCGTCTGACCGGAGTTGACAACGAGGCGAGCACCACGGTTTTCACCGGTAAGCATACCGACTTCATCTTCTCCTGCATCGGCGAGCATTTCGGCATGATCGGCTGCCTTATCGTCATCACGCTTCTGATGATAATCATAATTCACATCTTCAAGATCGGCCTGCATTCGAGCCGCACCTATGATATGCTGATCTGCTTCGGTGTCGCCGGAGCAATGCTGTTCCAGATGTTTATAAACATCGGCATGTGCATCGGCATCACGCCGGTTATCGGTATCACGCTGCCGTTCTTCAGCTACGGAGGCTCGTCAATGGTGACGATGTTCTGCGCGATGGGGCTGGTGTCGGGAGTCAAATATAAGCC
>CAZFCH010000010.1:0-3774 GCA_964517445.1 uncultured Oscillospiraceae bacterium
AATCTGGAAATATGGAATGCATGCGAAAACCAAAAAAAGAAGCATTTAATTTCTGCACTGTAAGAATGAATCCGGATTTGATCGATATGCAAGCAAATGGAATTCCAAAACATATCGGACAGGCAAAAAGTGTTATGTACCATTCGAGCTTACTTAAACCGTTTTTGCGGAAAGCTTTAAGCAGTAGGTACATACATATAATGATTGAAATTAGATATGGAATAAACCACTCACAAGGGAAGAAGAGATATGAAACAAACAACAATACATATGCAAGCAACAACAATACATATGCAAGCAGCTGTGAGATGATTCCCAGAAACACAACCATATCCTGCTGGAATAGGAGTCCTGAGGATAGAAGAATACAGCTTATGAATAGAGCAGGATACAGAATCATGCCCATGCCTGTAAGATAACCAAGGCAGCTCAGAAAGCTTATGAGAGTTATGGGTATGAGCACGGCATACAGAATCCCGGCAATCAGCCTATATTTTTTGTCAGAAACGTTTTTAAGTTTATCAAGCATCAGATCCACCTCACAGCTTTCCGAGCAGATCGGACTTCATCGCGGCAAATTCCTCGTCAGTCAGTACACCCTGAGAGTGAAGCTCTGCCAGCTTTTTAAGGTCATCATAGGGTGTGCTTTTTTGCTTTGCGGACTGTGCATTCAGGTCGTCCTCGTAAGCGCTGCCGTCTGCTGGAAGGAGTTTCCCGGTCGCTATGTAGATAATGTCAATTATCCAGAGTATGCCAAGGCAGCCGCCGGTGAAAAGCTTCAATAAACCGATGCCAGTATAGCCGAGGTAAAAACGGTCGACGCCGAGGCCGCCGACAAGCACTGACAGTATAAGCGCAGTTGTTTTACTTTTCATTGTCTGCTCCTTCTTTTTGACTCATTTATTTCTTCATCTTGTCTACTATTTCTCTTTTTGAAGACTATTTCTCTTTCAATTTTTGCTACATCTTCGACTTCCTCAATATAGTACCCTTTTTCATTAGCCCACTTTGCAAGAGCTGAACTGTGCTTTATATAGCTCTTTTCTTTTGGAAGAGCTGCCCCAGTTCTTTCTTGGTACAATCTATCTGACAGTCGAAAATCCGTTCCCGTCTCAAACAGATAGTCCAATTCGCCTAAGTTTGGATGTTTGCTCATGTTGAAACCTCTCTTTCTTAAACTATAGGTGCTATTGGTATACTGATTATACATCTATAGTTTAATAAGGTCAACCCCAAAGTGCTTAATATATCGTCTATAAACTCATATAATTATCTTAAAGTTTAAGTTTTGAGGTGGTAATATGGCGGACGTGGGGTTGACTGAAATAGGCAAGCGTATTCAATCACGCCGCAAACAGCAGGGCTTGACACAGGAGCAGTTAGCCGACAGAATGAATGTTTCCATTCAGATGATTTCCAATCTGGAGCGCGGCAACAAAGCAATCCGCATAGACAATCTCATCAATCTCAGTCAGATACTTGATGTGAGCACAGATTATATCTTGACAGGCAAAGAAACGCAGGGCGATTTTCATGCACTTACGGCGCGTATAGAAGCGCTCTCACCTGCCAGCAGAAAAATGATAGAAATGCTTGTAGATTATTGTATAAGCGAAAATATGTAAGACCGCAATTTTTCCTGCGGTCTGTATTTTTTCTCTTTTGGTATGATAAAATTAAGCTGATTGAGTAACCCAGCGATAGTAGTGCTAATAGTCAAAATTGATAAAGTGTATTTTGTACCTGAAAGTGATTCATCTATTCGCAGGGCGAAAGATGGTTTCAGACTTGAAAAATCAACATTTTTTTGATAGAATAAATACAAAAATACAAGTTGAATATGGAGGTGCAAAATGCCGGAGATATGGAATGCTCAGAAGTTGGAGAAGCTTCCACCGCTGTAAGGAGGCACAGTTATGATACCAAGAATACGGGATGTCAAAGCTCTACCGGAGTACTGTCTTAGAGTATCGTTTGATGACGGGAAAACAGTGCTGTGCGATGTTAAAGAGGATATTGATCAGATAGAAAGCTGTCGCGCGCTGATGCTGATACACGGGCTTTTCAGCCAAGTGCAGTTGGATCAAAGCCGTACCTGCGTGTATTGGAACGATGAAATCGACCTGCCGAGCGATACGCTATATGAGTACGGGAAACCGATAGTACAGTAAAATACTGTGCATATGCAGGAAAAGAGAACGTGTTTTCACACATTCTCTTTTCCTGCTTTCTGCGCTGAAAAACAAACCCCCCGCTTCCCATTTGGGAAGCGGGGGGTTAAATTATTAAGCTTTGACTTATGCGTTGCGGACGGAGTCGATGTGACGGGTGAGGTCGAGCATCTTGTTGGAGAAGCCCCACTCATTGTCGTACCAAGCGACGAGCTTGACGAAATGATCATTGAGGGAGATACCGGCCTGTGCGTCGAAGATGGAGGTGTGCAGATCGGTGCGGAAGTCGGAAGAGACGACCTCATCATCAACATACTCCAGAACGCCCTTCATGGAGCCTTCGGAAGCTGCCTTCATAGCGGCCTTGATATCGTCCATGGTAGCTGCCTTCTCGAGGCGGACGGTCAGGTCAACGACGGAGACATCGGGAGTGGGAACGCGCATGGACATACCGGTGAGCTTGCCGTTGAGCTCGGGGATGACCTTGCCGACTGCCTTTGCAGCGCCGGTGGAGGAGGGGATGATGTTGTTGTATATGGAACGTGCGCCGCGCAGATCCTTCTTCTTGGGGAAGCCGTCAACGATGGCCTGGGTAGCGGTGGATGCGTGAACGGTGGTCATGAGGCCTTCGACAATGCCGAAGTTGTCGTTGATGACCTTTGCCATAGGAGCAAGGCAGTTGGTGGTGCAGGATGCGTTGGAGACGAACTGCATGTCCTTGGTGTACTTGTCGAGGTTGACGCCGCAGACGAACATCGGGGTATCGTCCTTTGCGGGGCCGGACATGATGACGACCTTTGCGCCGGCATCGATGTGAGCCTGTGCCTTTTCCTTGGTCAGGTAAACGCCGGTGCACTCGAGAACGTAGTCAACACCCAGCTCGCCCCAGGGAATAAGGGAAGCGTCACGGTAGGTCTTGTCGGAAAGAACCTTGACGACCTTGCCGTTAACGGTAACGGTGCTGTCCTCGTCATTGCCGACGACTTCGCCGTCGAAACGACCGTGAACGGTATCGTACTTTACGCAGTAAGCGATGTGAGAAGCGGGATGGCCGGGAGCATTGATAGCGACGACTTCGATGTCATCAGACTTGATGGCTGCTCTGAAAGCGAGAGAGCCGATGCGGCCGAAACCATTGATACCAACTTTGATCATTGTAATATCCTCCATTTTTAGAAAATACGAAATTGATCTCATATATACACCCCGCGCGGCGAGGAATGCCGGACAGGAAATATATGCATAATTTACGTTCAAATAATAACATATAATAATCGTAAAAATCAATACAAAAAGCCCGGTTTTTGAAATAAAATGTGCCGAAATTTCAATATTTTATCTGCTGCTTTTCCGCACGCTCTTGTTTATTTTGCCCAGCTTGGATAAATTGTCTGGACGGCGCTGCCCACGGAGCCTCTCGATGCGGGCAGTACAGCGGGTCTGGGCGCGGCGTAGACGAGCTTTATGTGTTTCTTATAAGTCAAAGACTGCAGGTGCCGGTTTATCTTTCCATTTGTGCTGATATCCGAGACGAATGATAAACGGAGAATATTTCGGGATATTTATGCCTTAACCGCCCACCCTCAAATCTTTAACATTTTCT
>CAZFCH010000010.1:3784-15751 GCA_964517445.1 uncultured Oscillospiraceae bacterium
AAATTGTCTGGACGGCGCTGCCCACGGAGCCTCTCGATGCGGGCAGTACAGCGGCGATGAGCGCGGCGCAGATGAGCTTCATGTGTTTCCTCTTAACTTTTCCTCATAAGTCAAAGACTGCAAGTGCCGGCTGATTTTTCCGTTCGCTATGATATCCGAGACAAATGATAAACGGAGAATATTTCGGGACATTTATGCCTTAACCGCCCGCTCTCAAATCTTTAACATTTTCTTTATGACATTGCCCGCAGTTTTGTGACAAAAGCAAAAAACGAGTGTCAAAAATCTGCCAAACAAACAAAAAAATGGTAGTTTTGGCAATAGAAAATTTCAGGGCACTGTGCTATAATGTGATACAATGCGTGAGAATTTGAAGATTCGCAAAACAGTCGGCAAAACCGATAATTAAACAACGTTAGATCGGGGGAGAGACATGAAGAAAGTAGAGTTTACCGAAACAATACTGAGGGATGCGAACCAGTCGCTTATCGCGACTCGGCTGCCGTATGAGAAGTTTGCGCCGATGCTGGCGGAGATGGACAAGGCGGGGTTCTATTCCGTGGAGTGCTGGGGCGGCGCAACCTTCGACGTGTGCCTGCGCTTTCTCAACGAGGATCCGTGGGAACGCCTGCGCAAAATTCGCGCGGCGATGCCGAACACCAAGCTCCAGATGCTTCTGCGCGGACAGAATATCCTCGGCTACAAGCATTACAGCGACGATGTCGTCCGCCGCTTTGTGCGCGCGTCCGTAAGAAACGGCATAGACATCATCCGCATATTCGACGCACTCAACGATACGGATAACCTCAAGGTCGCCATAGAGGAGACCGTAAAGTCCGGGGCGATTGCCTCCGGTGCCATCTCCTATACCACAAGCCCTGTGCATACTCTTGATAAGTACGTCGAACTTGCCAAGGAAATGGCCGCGATGGGTGTCAGCTCCATCTGCATAAAGGACATGGCCGGCATAATGACGCCGAAGAGCTGCTATGACCTCGTCTCCGCATTGAAGGATGCGGTCGACCTGCCGATTGTGCTGCATACACACTGCACCACGGGGCTTGCCTTTATGACCTATCTCAAGGGCATCGAAGCCGGGGCCGACGTTATCGACACTGCGATTTCTCCGTTCTCCGGCGGCACCTCGCAGCCGGCAACCGAGACGCTTTATTACACCCTCAAGGAAATGGGCTATGACATGAGCCTTGACCCCGCCGTGCTGCACAAGATGGCGGATTACTTTAAGCATGTCCGCGCCGAGTACATTGCCGACGGCACGCTTAACCCCATTTCCCTCACGACCGACACCCAGTGCCTGACCTACCAGATTCCCGGCGGCATGCTCTCGAACCTGCTCAGCCAGCTCAAGATGCTGAACAAGCTGGACAAGTTCGATGAAGCACTTGAGGAGACCCCGCGCGTGCGCAAGGACATGGGTTATCCTCCGCTCGTCACTCCGACGAGCCAGCTTGTCGGCACGCAGGCGGTGCAGAATGTTCTCGCCGGCGAGCGCTACAAGAACGTCAGCGCAGAGATGCGCGCGTACTGCCGCGGCGAATACGGCAAGACTCCCGCGCCCATCGATCCCGAGGTCAGGGCAAAGATACTCGGCGATGAGAAGCCCATCGAAGGCCGCTATGCCGAAACCCTTCCGGCGGATACCTTCGAGAAGGCACAGGCCGAACTTGGAGACACCGCAAGATGCGAGGAGGATGTGCTCAGCTACATCGCTTTCCCGCAGGTGGCGGAGAACTTCTTCGAAAAGCGCAAAGAAGCGGAGGAACACAGCGTCCGCTATTCTATAGAGCAGATCTGAGGAGAGATAAATTATGAATGACCTTATAAACATTTCTGTCGGCGACGCCGCGATAGCGGCGCTGCTGGGCTACGTGGTCGTGTTCATCGGAATCATTATGCTGATGATTCTTATGATGTTCGTCGGCGACCTTATGTTCAAGAGCGCAAAGCGCAAGGCTGCCAATGCTCCCGCAGTGGCACCCGCCGCTCCTGTCGCAACCGCAGCTGCTCCCGGCACTGCCGGAGAGCTGAAGCTCTATGACACCGATCCGAGAGACGCCGCAATGGTTATGGCTATTGTCGCCGATAAGCTCGGAAAACCAATAAATGAACTGCGCTTCAAATCAATCAGGGAGGTCAAGGACAAATGAAATACAAAGTAACTCTCAATAACCGCGTATACGAGGTAGAGGTGGAGCAGGGCGATGCCATGCTCGTGAATGAATATGAGCTGGCAGCTCCCGCAGCGGCTGCACCTGCTGCTCCTGTTGCCGCAGCACCTGCTGCAGCTCCTGCAGCTGCACCTGCAGTCGGCGCACTCGCCGCAGGCGAGGTCGTCGCCAGCCCCATGCCCGGCAATATACTGAAGATAAACGTCGCGCAGGGTCAGCATGTAAATGAAGGCGACGTGCTCATTATCCTCGAAGCGCTGAAGATGGAGAACGAGATCTCTGCCACAAAGTCCGGCACCATAGCACAGATCAACGTTACCAAGGGCGCGGTCGTCGAGACCGGTACTCCGCTGGTCGTCATCGCATAAGGAGGAGAACTATGGACGTTCTTGAAGTGTTCAATAAGCTGTGGTCAGAATCCGGCTTCTCTGCCTTCTTCATGGCCGGCGGCTGGAAGAACCTGGTCATGATTCTTATCGCCTTCGTGCTTCTGTACCTCGGCATTGTCAAGAAGTTCGAGCCGCTTCTGCTCGTCGGCATAGCCTTTGGCTGCCTGCTGTCGAACCTGTCGTACTTCATAGCTCTCGGTGACGGCAATGCTTTGTACCACCCGGAGCTGTGGGCGGACTTCCTCGATGAAACAAGCCAATACTATCACAGCTACGGCCACGTCATGAGCAACGCCGGTCTTCTTGACTTCTTCTATATCGGCGTCAAGGCCGGCATCTATCCCTCGCTCATCTTCATGGGCGTCGGCGCAATGACGGACTTCGGCCCGCTGATCGCGAACCCCAAGAGCCTGTTGCTCGGCGCGGCGGCACAGCTCGGCGTCTTCGTCGCATTCCTCGGCGCTGTCATGCTGGGCTTCACCGGCCCTCAGGCGGCTTCCATCGGTATCATCGGCGGCGCGGACGGCCCGACCGCAATCTACCTTACAACGAAACTAGCACCGGAGCTTCTCGGACCAATCGCCATAGCGGCGTATTCATACATGGCGCTGATCCCACTTATCCAGCCGCCTATCATGAAACTCATGACCACCGACAAGATGCGCAAGGTCAAGATGGTTCAGGCGCGCGAGGTCTCGAAGACCGAGAAGATAATGTTCCCCATAATCGTCAGCACCTTCGTTATCCTGCTCCTGCCCTCGACGGCTCCGCTGATAGGCTGCCTCATGCTCGGCAATCTCTTCCGTGAGACGGGCGTGACCGACAGACTCTCCGACACGGCACAGAACGCGCTCATGAACATCATCACCATCTTCCTTGCAACGAGCGTCGGCGCTACGATGGATGCAGAGACCTTCCTTAACATCCGCACGATATATATCATCTTCCTCGGTCTTGTGTCCTTCTCGATATCCACTGTCGGCGGACTTCTCGGCGGCATCGTGATGTACAAGACCTCCGGCGGACAGATTAACCCCCTCATTGGTTCTGCGGGCGTGTCCGCAGTTCCCATGGCGGCGCGCGTGTCCCAGGATGTCGGCCGCAAGTACAACAAGAACAACTACCTGCTCATGCATGCTATGGGCCCGAATGTTGCGGGTGTCATCGGCTCCGCAATTGCTGCCGGCTTCCTGCTCTCCGTCTTCGGCTAAACACAATTTTTGATACAAAACAAAACGCCATCGGTTATTGACCGATGGCGTTTTGATGCATAATTATTAATTTTTTAATCGTTCCAGGCGTGGATCTGCTCGCGCAGCCATTGGGCCCATTCGTCGATGCCATCGCCGTTTCTTGCGGAGATCGGGATGATCTTCATGTTTGGGTTGAGCTTGCGCACATACTTCTTGCAGGCCTCGATGTCAAAGTCAAAGTACGGCAGCACATCGATCTTGTTGATGAGCAGCACATCGCATATCGAGAACATCAGCGGGTACTTGAGAGGCTTATCGTCGCCCTCGGGGACGGAGAGTATCATCGCATTCTTGACAGAGCCGGTGTCAAACTCAGCAGGGCAGACGAGGTTGCCAATGTTCTCGAGAATGGCAAAATCGACATCGTCAACGCCGAGGCCTTCGAGACCCTGACGGGTCATGCCGGCATCGAGGTGGCACATGCCGCCGGTGTGAAGCTGGATGACCTTTGCCCCGGTCTTCTCTATCGTCGCAGCATCAACATCGGAATCGATATCGGCCTCCATGACGCCGATGCGGAACTCATCTTTCAGTGCGGCGATTGTTGCTTTCAGGGTTGTGGTCTTGCCGGAGCCGGGGGAGGACATAAGATTCAGCAGAAAAGTTCTGTCCTTCTTGAGCTTCTCACGAACCAGATCGGCCTCACGGTCGTTGTTTTCAAACACGCTCTGTTTTATTTCAAGTATTCTGTATCCTTCCATATTGCACCTCTGAAGTCAATATAATAAGTAATTTGCAGTATAGCACAACTCAGCCGAGCAATTCAATAGTCCGGCGAAATTGCGTGTCAAATTCCAGATCAGCGGCGTCATCGATATACACGAACGCGAGCCTGCCGCAGTCGTACAGCGCAAGCAGCGGTGAATCGGACGCAGAACTAAGCTCGCTCGCCGGGACAAGCCCGGAGTCGAGCGCAAGCTCGGACAGACGCCCTCTGTCACAGAGCCAGTCGATGAAAGCATTGGCGGCATCGGAGTTCTGATTTTCCTGCCGAAGCACCGTAAGACCCAGAAGCTCTGCCGGATAAAGGTCACGGCCGCCTTCGGGAAGCGGCGCAAGAGAAACGGAGAGCGAGGAAGGGAGACTGCTGCCGAGCGCTGTTGACCATGCCAGCGTACACGGAAGCTCACCCGGATTGGTCACCGCTGCGGAAAGACCGCCGTTATACGCACATTGGGCGAGCGCGTTATATATTTTCACATAGTTGTCGGTTTTGACATCCGGTGCGGCAGGATCAAAGTCCGTGCCGAGCGAGAGCAGCGCGCCTCGGAACACGGCGGCGTAGGAGTCTGCTGCAAGGAACGCGCTGCTGTTAGCCGCAGCCCAGCTCTGCGCGGTATCAAGCAGGGCTTCAAGGCTGCTCGATGACGCATCGAACCCAGCCGATTTGTACACGGCAGTGTCCGTGAGAAGTACCGTCACTCTTGCGCCGAGCGGGAAAAAGTATTCCCCGACACCTTCAAGCCCGGAGACTTCCTGCAACCAGATATCAGCGTCCGTCTCAAGCCCTGTAAGTACCGAGCGCGAATCAAGCTGCACGGCTTTTGCATGGCTGCACAGCAGCAGATCGGGTATATCCGTTTCAAACGCTGCACCGAGGGAGGCTTCATCCTCAAAACTTTGCAGCTCAATGGGGCGAGCCTGCTTTCCGACGCGGCGGTTATAATTTGAGACGAGGGATTCCAGCGCTTTGTCCGAGCAGTCACCGGATATGTACCAGAGACTGAGCGGCTGAGCGGAGGATCCTCCGGGGAAGAATGCTAAAAACAAGCATATAAGCACGGCGGTAATGAGCGCGGCAATCACCGCGAGACGCCATTTTTTCATTATCGACTCCATTCGCAAAGAAAGAACTTATCTGCATTTTATCACTCCGCAGCGAATATGACAAGCTGTTTGATATTTTGCAGCTGATGTGGTAGAATCTCCGCGAACGGATCAGGAGGTAAAAACAATGAAATATAAAGCTGTTTTGTTTGACATGGACGGTACCGTCCTCGATACGCTTGGAGACCTTGCCGCAGCGGTAAACCACACTCTGCGCGAATTTTCCATGCCTGAGCGCAGTGTTGCCGAGGTTGCGGCAGCGCTTGGCAACGGCGCGGCCTATCTCATCGCGCACACTGTCCCCGACGGAACACCAAAGGAACTGACCGAGAAGGTGCTTGCGGCCTACGCACCGTACTATGACGCTCACTGCGATATTCTGACCGGCCCATATGATGGCATTGTTCCGCTGATGCAGAAGCTGCGCGGCAAAAACGTCAAGCTGGCGGTTATCTCCAATAAGCAGGACACTGCGGTAAAGCCGCTGGCGGAGAAATATTTCCCGGGGCTTCTTGAGATTGCTGTTGGCGAGAGCGCCGAAGTGCGCCGCAAGCCGAACCCGGATGCCGTACTTGCCGCGCTTCGTCATATCGGTGTTCCGCGCGAGGAGGCAATATATGTCGGCGATACAGAGGTTGACCTGCAGACTGCACGCAACGCCGGGATGGAGTGCGCGTCTGTCGACTGGGGCTTCCGCACACGCGAGCAGCTCATCGAGGTCGGCGCGGAGCATATATTCGATACTGTGCAGGAGCTTGAGGAGTACCTGCTGAAAGATTAATAAAGATTAATAATAATCAATAAAAAAGGCGTGCTGCATTGATTTGCAGCACGCCTTTTAAACGTGAATTTATAAAGCCGCCTTTTTAATTTGCGCCCAGCGGCGGGGATACTTTGACGGAGTGTCGGAGACCTTGCGGATGATAACGGCGCTGTGGACAATGTCCGTGCCGGGAATGCGATAATCAATACGATTCTCAACACTGCCGCCCAAAAGGCGTATTGCGTTTGCAGCCTCTTTAAGCTCCGCGTCAAGCTCCGGCCCCTTCATGGCAATGAAGGCTCCGCCGCGCTTTACATACGGCAGGCACAGCTCGCACAGCAGGTTCAGCCTCGCGACTGCGCGGGATACGGCGAAATCAAAGCTCTGACGATACCCGGCCGGTATCTCCTCCGCCCGTGCGTGGACGCACTCAACATCGTCAAAGCCGAGCTTTGCGCAGGTATCGCGCAGGAAGCCGATGCGCTTATCGAGACTGTCGAGCAGGTTAAGCTGCATTTCAGGGCAGGCGATTTTCAATGCGAGACCGGGAAAGCCTGCGCCGGTGCCGACATCTATCACGCGTGCCCCCGCAAAGTCCTGCATGCCGAGCAGCGCCGCGCAGTCAAGAAAGTGCAGGCGCGCCACATCTTCCTCTCCGGAGATGGCGGTGAGGTTCATTACCTTGTTTGTCTCTTCAAGGTTCTCATAATATATACAGTAGCGCTCCGCGGCTCTGTCATCAAGCTTAAGACCGAGCTCGGCAAAGCCGCTGTGCAGAATTTCTTCAAGCATAGTCTCTCTCATTTATAAAAGTTATGGTGGCCGATTGTCTTCACAAGCTCCAGCGAGGAATCAAACCAGCTGCTGCCGTAGTCCGGATTCACGAAATACAGGCAGTCGCCAACAGTGCTGCAGCCCTCAAGACAGAGATAGGCCGCAATCGTCGCCTGCTCGGACGGCTCCTGGAAGATGCCGCCGGTTGATATCGGCTCAAACTGCACGGTGTGCTCCGTGTCGTATATCACTTCGAATATCGTGTCGGGAAAATCCGGAGAGTCCAGACGGTTCATAACGACATTGCCGACGCCTATCTGCCCCGCGAGCGGCTCGAACTTCGCTTCGGCGTTGATTATCTGCGGCAGCCAGTACAGCAGGTCGGCATCGAAATTAAGTTCATAATAGCTCTCGCCGCCGGATATGACGGCGAGTTTATCGGTCGAAAGCTCCAGCCGGTCATGCTCTTCGGAGAAACTAATCTCAACGCCGAAGAACCGCGCGAGGGCGTCACTCGGCAGATAGAGCACATCGCCTTTGACGAGCCAGCCGTCAGGCGCGTAGATATACCGCCCGTCGGCGACAAAGTACCCGTCGCCCTTATGCCCGGTAAGTTCCGCGCCGGGGACGGAGAGCGTCAGGGTGTTGCCGTCCTCTGACCAGCTCATGCTCAGCCCTGCCGCGGAACACAATGCTTCGGGCGGGAGAAACACGGTCTCACCGGAAACATACGCACGCGCGGAAAGCAGACCGTTGATATACACCGGCATGGACTGAATGTCCCCGCTGTCTGCCGCTGCAGCAAGGGAGGGGCATAGCAGACAGAATGCCAGCAGGACGGAGAGCGCGCAGCGGAGCGCGGATTTACGCATTCTTATACTGCTTGAGCGCCTGCGCGATCTGATCGGGGCAGGAGGTCGGCTTGAAGCCGCAGCGGATGCCATCCATGCGGCTGATGGCTTCGTCCACATCCATGCCCTTGAGCAGACTTGAAATGCCCTGCAGGTTGCCGGAGCAGCCGCCGGTGACCTTGACGGAGACAATCTTCCCGTCCTCAATGTCTATGTCGAAAAGCTGGGAGCAGACTCCCTTGGGTTTGTAGGTATATTTCATATTAATTAAGACTCCTTTTTATTTATGATAAGCTAACTATAACATGCCGACCGTTCTTTTTCAAGAGTGCGCGCCCGGGATATACGCGAGGCAGGAAAGCCGGCACGGACTTAAAGCCGCAGGGAAAAATTTTTTAATTTACCACTTTACAAAAGCGGGAAGCTGTGTTATATTAATTTCAGTAATAAGAATCATTATTATTCTGATAGGGGCGACGACATGGAGACCATGAGAAAAAAGAGCCGCAAGCGTGAGGCAATGCTTGCTGCACTGCGCGCGACGACGGAGCACCCGACGGCGGAGATGCTTTATAACACGCTCAAGCCGGAGTACCCGGAGCTGAGCCTCGGCACGGTGTACAGGAATCTGTCAGTGCTGGCGGAGGAGGGTCTGGTTGTGAGCGTTGCCCATGTGAACGGACAGGAGCGCTACGACGCAAGGGTCGAGCCGCACACGCATTTTATATGCCGGCGCTGTGCAAGGGTCATTGACCTGCTTGAGCTTGAGGACGCGATAAGCGGGATGTACGGCGAGATAGAGCGCAGATACGATTGCCTGCCGGAGAGCCACACGCTGACGGTCAGCGGCTTGTGCCCCGAATGCCGCACTGCGGCTGATTAATTTGCTTTTACCCGCAGGGATGCGGTAAGAGATATAAAGAATGTATTGAGATTAAAAATCATCACTTAAGGAGGAAATTTATTATGAAGAAATGGGTTTGCCCCGTATGCGGTTATGTTCATGAGGGAGACACTCCTCCCGAGTTTTGCCCACAGTGCAAGGTTCCCGGATCCAAGTTCCTCGAGCAGAAGGAAGAGACAAGCTGGGCAGCGGAGCATGTTGTCGGCATTGGCAAGCAGTTCGGCGCTGATGTTCCCGAAGATGTGCGCAATGAGATCATCGAGGGCCTGAGAGCAAACTTCCAGGGTGAGTGCACCGAGGTCGGCATGTATCTTGCGATGGCGCGCGTTGCGCACCGTGAGGGATATCCTGAAATTGGTCTGTACTGGGAGAAGGCCGGCCTTGAGGAAGCCGAGCACGCCGCAAAGTTCGCCGAGCTTCTGGGCGAAGTCATCACCGACAGCACCAAGAAGAACCTGACCATGCGCGTCGAGGCTGAGAACGGCGCGACCGCCGGCAAGTTCGAGCTGGCAAAGCTCTGCAAGGAGTACAATCTCGATGCTCTGCATGACACCATCCATGAGATGGCGCGCGACGAGGCGAGACACGGCAAGGCTTTCGAGGGCTTGCTCAAGAGATATTTCAAGTAAGCCAAAGAAAAATATGCCGGCATCGGCAAGAAAAATTTTGCCGATGCACAATCAAGTGAATATAAGAAACGCAGGACGGTGCTCCGTCCTGCGTTTTGTATTTGAGAAGTTTTACAGACCGAGGATATTTTTCTTTCTTTCGATGAACTCCGCTTCTGAGATGGCGCCGGAGTCGAGCTGCATTTTTGCCTGCCCGAGCCGGTCAAGCTGGCTGTCGCCGGAGAAAAGCTCTGCATCGCTGACCTGCGCGCGGGGACGCTTTGACTCAGAGGCATATGCCGGGGAGCCTGCATACATGTCATAGAGCGCAAGGCCGAGCATGACTGCGCCGAGGATCGCAAACAGATAGCGGAGCCAAAAGGTAAGGCTTATACTGACGGTGACACCATCTACAGCGCTTCTGACAAAATTATATATAATATTAATCACAAAATTGACACCATAGACGGAAGCGGCGGCAATGCCGAGAGCTTTTGCGCTTTTCCTGTTCAGCCCCGCTATTATGATGAGGATAAAGAACACAGCCGTAAGGGCTGCCGAGAAAGCAAAGAACAAATAAAAGAAAGGAGAATCATAATAATAATGTCGAACGAGGATTCCTATGTAACCAATAGTCGAAAAGATGGGCTGCAGCAGCGAGAGTCCTCCGCCTACGGCGGTAAGAACGGGAAGGGATGCGAACATTGACACCGAAATAAGAGCACAGCCTATAATTCTCAGCGCAGTGAAAATAACAAATGATGCCGAAGAAGTGCCGCTTATTATATTATTTATGAGCGAAACGGCAGGAATAACAGCCAATACGGCAAAACAGGCGGCGGCGATATAACGCCGGGGATTTTCTCTCTTTGTCATTGCCTTCACATCCTCCCTAAAATGACAGCCTTCATCTGGGAAAATTCCTCATCGCTCAGCGCGCCGTTCTCGTGGAGCCTTGCCAGCTTTTCGAGATCGTCACAAGCGGTGTTCGGGGCGGCAGCGGGCTGCGGGGAAGCAGGAGCCGCGGCGCGGACATCCTCAATGTACCTGGATTTATCCGCAGGCTGGAGATTGCTGCAGGCGATGTTGATGATGTCAATGAGCGAGAGAATGCCGAAGCAGCCGGCGGTCAGGAGCTTGAGGATGCCGATGCCGGTATAGCCGAGATAGAAGCGGTCAACGCCCAAGCCGCCGCAAAGAATGGACAAGATAAGAGCTGTCGTTTTGCTTTTCATTTCCGTAATTCCTTTCAGATTGTTTATACGAAGCGTTCGATATATTTATTATATATGCTTTTGGAAGCACGTCAATACTTTTATAAAAATGATTGACGCAAAATAGACAGTGTGGTAGAATTTACGACGGCAAGAAAAATTTTATACACAGCAAAAAAACAATAAAAAAAGGGAGAAAAAAACATGGGATTCGGAGAAGCTATACAGTCGGTTTTCAGCAAGTATGCCACTTTCAGCGGACGCGCAAGACGCAGTGAATTCTGGTACTTTGAGCTGTTCCAGTTCATTGTCACCTTCGTTTTTAATGCTCTTTATACCGCGACTGATGCAAACATTTTCTCGGTTCTTTTGGCTCTGGCCGGGCTTGCAATGCTGGTTCCTGACATTGCCGTCAGCTGGCGCAGAATGCACGATATCGGTAAGAGCGGCGCATACAGCCTTTTCGTTCTTATCCCGTTGGTAGGCTGGATTTTTGTGCTGGTATGGGCATGCCAGGACAGCCAGATCGGTGCAAACCAGTACGGCCCCAACCCCAAGGGAATGTAAAAACCTGCATATTAAACAATGAAAACCGCCGCGGATTTAATAATCCGCGGCGGTTTTCTGCACTTTTTGAAGATTATTCTTTCTTATCTTCGACATTGACCTCAGGGGCGCCTGCGGTCTTTTTCTTGTTCTTGGCTTCAACGATTCTGGATACGATGAGGTATGCTATCATGCAGCCGAATATTACGCAAATAACTACTCCGGCGGGTTCCATTCCTTTCACTCCTTTGCAAAAATTTTATGCAAGAGACGCTTTTCTTAACGTTTCCTTAGCACGAAGTATAACAGAACATATCCGGAATTGCAAGAGCTTTATTGAAGAAAAATCAAGAAATATCAAAGTTTTTCGGAATTTTCGCAAAAAACACGGGCGCCGTTTTTCGACGGCGTCCGTGTTAAGATTCTTTACTGCAAATTAACAGGCGGCTTAACGGGCAGGCGGAACACGCCCGGAGCATGAATTTATGCAGAAAATTTGAGTGTTTATTCATAAAAGCAGGCAGGTCAAAAGCGGGTCAGTGATTCACTGGTGCAGGTCAAGAGCGGGTCAGTGATTCACTGGTGCAGGTCAAAAGCGGGTCAGTGATTCACCGGTGCGGGTCAAGAGCGGGTCAGTGATTCGCTATGG
>CAZFCH010000010.1:15851-26195 GCA_964517445.1 uncultured Oscillospiraceae bacterium
AGCGGGTCAGTGATTCACCGGTGCGGGTCAAGAGCGGGTCAGTGATTCGCTATGGGCGAGCCGGCCGCAGGTAAATCGCGGGGCGGGGACTCGCGGCGGGCATGTCAGATGCCGGGGGATTCATCGCGAACATGTCAACGGCGGCAAGTCACGGGGCGGGGACTCATCTGTGAGCGAGAGTGGAGTGGGCTTCGATGAGCCCGTCGCACAGAGCGCGGACATCTTCTTCGGTGTTATAGCGGCAGAAGCCGATGCGGATCGCGCCGTCGATAACGCGGGAGTCGAGCCCGATGGCTTCGAGCACATGGCTGCGCGCGCCCTTCTTGCAGGCGGAGCTGCGGGAGACATAGACACCGCGCGCTTCGAGGAAGTTCATGAGAACCTCGCTGCGCCAGCCGGGCAGGGAGATGCTGAGGATATGCGGGGCGGCGCCGTTAATAACCTGAAGCTCGGGGATCGCTGGGGTGAGGGTGTCAATGGTCAGCTGACGCAGGTTTGCCATCCGGGCGGCGTTCTCGGCGAGGTTCTCTTTGGCAATGCGGCACGCCTCACCGAAGGCGGCAATCTGGGGCATGGCCTCGGTGCCGGCGCGGCGGCCGTCCTCCTGACCGCCGCCCATGATATAGGGCTTGAGACGGAGGCCGGAGCGGACATACAGGGCGCCGATGCCTTTGGGGGCATGAATCTTATGACCGCTGACGCTTATCATGTCCGCACCGAGAGATTTCGGCGTAAAGGGGATTTTCATAAAGGCCTGAACGGCGTCCGTATGCAGCAGAGCCTGAGAGCCGGAGGACTTCAAAAGGCGGGAAACTGAAGAAATATCGTTTATTGCACCGGTTTCGTTATTGACCAGCATCAGAGAAACGAGTATAGTATCAGGGCGGAGTGCGTTTTTCACGGCTTCGACGGGGATGGCACCGGTGCTGTCGGGCTTGAGATAGGTCACGTCATAGCCGAGGCGCTCAAGCTCCTGGGCGCTTTTGCGGATTGCGTCATGCTCGACGGCGGAAGTGATTATATGATTGCCGCGACGCCTCATCGCTTCGGCGCCGCTGAGGAGAGCCCAGTTATCACTCTCCGAGCCGCAGGAAGTGAAGATGAGCTCCGAGGGAGCGCAGCCCATGGCGCCGGCAACGAGCTTTCTGGAAGAGTCAAGCAGCTGCTTTGCTTCTCTGCCCTTGGTATGGGTGGAGCTGGGGTTGCCGTAGGTTTCCGTCATCGCTTTGAGCGCGGCCTGCGCAGCTTCCGGGCAGACACGCGTGGTGGCTGAATTATCAAGATAGTGTTCCATAGATACACTCCAATATCACAGAATAGGAGAAAACGATGAAATATATTATATCCACTCTCGGCTGCAAGGTCAACCAGTATGAGACGCAGGCGATGGAAAGTTTTTTGCAGGAGCACGGGCATGAGCCCGCCGTACCCGGAGAGCTTGCCGACGCCGTGATAATAAACACCTGCGCCGTGACTGCCGAGAGCGGACGCAAATCCCGACAGGTGATACGCCGGCTCAAGGAGGAGAACCCCGGAGCGGTCGTCGCGGTGTGCGGATGCTATTCGCAGATAGAGCCCGAGGAGGTTGCGGAGCTCGGCGCGGACGTCATCTTCGGCGCGGCGGACAGAGGGAAGCTCGTCGAGGCGGTGGAGAGAGCCTACGCCAGCGGCGAGGGCAGCCGGGACATCGACGAGCCGTTCAAGCGGCGCGAGTTCGAGATGCTGCCGGCAGGAGCAGTCGCGGGCAGGACACGCGCGATGCTGAAGATACAGGACGGGTGCGTGAACTTCTGCACCTACTGCATCATTCCCTATACCCGCGGCCGCCTGCGCAGCCTGCCGCTTGACGCCGCGGCGGCGGAGACGGCAAAGCTGGACCGCGAAGGATACAGAGAAATCGTGCTGACGGGGATAGAGGTCGCGTCATACGGCGTGGATCTGCCGGGAAAGCCGGGGCTTGCGGACGTGATAGAGACGGTCGCGAACGCCGCGCCGCACATGCGCATACGACTCAGCTCGCTCGAGCCGACGGTTATAACCGAGGACTTCTGCCGCCGCCTTGCCGCGACGGGGAAAATCTGCAGGCACTTTCATCTGTCGCTCCAGTCAGGCTGCGACAGGACGCTCAGGGCCATGAACCGCAAGTACGACACGGCGCGCTTCTTCCGGGCAACGGAGCTGCTGAGGGAGTATTTCCCCGGCGTCGCGCTGACCTGCGATCTGATAGTCGGATTCCCCGGGGAGACGGACGAGGACCACGCGCAGACGCTGGAGTTCATAGAGAAGTGCGCGTTCTCGGACATGCACATTTTCCCGTACTCACGCCGCCCGGGAACACCGGCGGACAAGATGGACGGGCAGCTGAGCAACGCCGTCAAGGCAAAGCGCGCGCACGAGGCGCAGAGCGTCGCCGACAGGATGCACCGCGAGTTCATGGAAAGCAGCCTCGGACAGACGCTGCCGGTACTCTTCGAGACGCCGGAGGGCGACGGCTTCAGCGGCCACAGCGACACCTATCTGCGCGTGGAAGCGCCGGGGGAGAAGCTGCGCGGCAGCATAAAGCAGGTGCGCATCACGGGCGTGGACGGCGAACTGCTGACGGGCGAGATAATATAATTGCCAAAAAACTCTGCGAGGCTTTTGCGGCAGGCTCAGACAGAGGAATATAAAGAAGATAAGACATAAAGTCACAAATTGCCGGGGCGCGGAGGGCAAAGAATTGGGGATATCCTCGATTGACAGCCGCGTGACAAAACGCTAAAATTATTTTATATTTTATTTTATAAATTGACTGCGCAAAGGGTGAGAAAATTGGAAAGAGAACAGGTTTATAACTTTGCGGCGGGGCCGTCGGTCATGCCGGAACAGGCCCTCAAAACGGCGGCGGCGGAGCTGCTGAACTACCACGGCAGCGGAATGTCAGTGATGGAGATGAGCCACCGCAGCGCGCTGTTTCAGGAGATACACGACGGCGCAAAGGCAAAGCTCAAGGCACTGATGGGAGTGCCCGACACGCATGAGATACTGCTGCTGCAGGGCGGGGCGACGGCACAGTTTGCCGCAATACCGATGAACCTCATCGAGGGCGGCACTGCCGATTACGCCGTGACCGGAAACTTCTCAAACAAGGCGGCAAAGGAAGCGGAGAAATACGGCAGGGTGCACATATCAGCATCAAGCGCCGACACGGGCTTTGACCGCATACCCGGACAGGACAAGCTTAGCTTTTCAGACGGGGCAAAGTACTTCTACTACTGCGCGAACAACACCGTTTACGGTACGGAGTGGCAGTATGTCCCGGAAGCTCCGGCACCGATGGTGTGCGATATGTCCTCGGATATTCTCTCAAGATACGTAGATGTCTCAAAATACGGGCTTATTTACGCGGGCGCGCAGAAGAACATGGCTCCCGCTGGGCTGACGGTCGTGATAGTCGACAAGGCGCTTGCCGGACGCGAGCTGCCGTACACGCCGCAGATAATGAGCTACAAGACGATGATAGACAACGACTCACTGCTGAACACACCGCCGTGCTGGTGCATATACATGCTCTCGCTGACACTGGACTGGGTGACAGAGCAGGGCGGCGTCAAGGCGATGGAGGAGCGGAGAAAAGAGCGCGCGGGGATTGTCTACGACTTTCTCGACAACAGCAGACTTTTCAAGGCGCACGCGCAGGCGGATTCGCGCAGCTATATGAATGTCACTTTCCGCACGGGGGACGACGGGCTTGACGCGGAGTTCATAAAGGGCGCGACCGAAAGAGGGCTGCTGAACGTCAAGGGCCACAAGCTTGCCGGCGGCATGCGCGCATCGCTCTACAACGCGATGCCGGTGGAGGGCGCAAAGGCGCTCGTCGAATACATGAAGGAGTTTGAAGCAGGACACCATGTTTAAGATAAAGACAATGAACACAATCTCCGAGCAGGGCATCAGAGTGCTGGAAAAGCGCGGCTGCGAGGTCGGCCCGGAGACAGAGAATCCGGACGGACTGCTGATACGCAGCGCGGATCTGCACAGCTATGAGTTCGGAGAGAACCTTCTCGGCATAGCGAGAGCGGGAGCAGGCTACAACAACATCCCGACGGAGGAGTGCGCAGAGCGCGGAATAGTCGTATTCAACAGCCCCGGCGCGAACGCAGAGGCCGTCAAGGAGCAGGAGATATGCTCACTCGTCATGGCGTCGAGAGATATACTCGGCAGCATCGACTGGGTGCGCTCCATTGCGGACCGCGGCGGCGAGATACCCGCGCTGGTGGAAAAGGGCAAGTCGACATTCGCGGGACCGGAGCTTCTGGGCAAGTCCCTGGGCGTGGTCGGACTCGGCGCGGTCGGCGCGCTGGTCGCAAATGTCGCGCTGGAGCTTGGCATGGAGGTCTACGGCTACGATCCGTTCATGTCGGTAGACGCGGCGTGGCGGCTCTCACGCGAGGTAATCCGCGCGGAGGGCATAGAGACAATATTCGAAAACTGCGACTATATAAGCATCAACGTTCCCTACACGGAGACAACGCACCACATGTTTAACGCGGCTGCATTCGCGAAGATGAAGCACGGCGTGCGCATAGTGAACGAGTCGCGCGCGGAGGTCGTGGACGATGCGGCGATGACGGAAGCACTCGAGAGCGGCAAGGTCGCAAAGTATGTGACGGACTTCCCGAACGAGGTCATACTCAAGGCGAAGAACGTTATAGCGATGCCGCATCTCGGCGCGTGCACCCCGGAGAGCGAAGACCGCTGCGCGGAGATGGCAGCGCAGGAGCTGTATGATTATCTCGCAAACGGCAACATAAAGAACTCGGTTAACCTCCCGGACGCGACGCTCAGCCGCCTGGGCGTGTGCCGCCTGTGCGTCATTCACCGCAATGTGCCGCGAATGATCACGCGCATTCTGGATTATATCAGCGACCTTAACATAAACGTCGAGCACATGATAAACAAGCCGCGCGGCGAGTACGCGTACACAATCGTCGACCTCGGAGAGAAGATCGGCGAGGAGACCGCAGCTTCGATACGCGCGATGAGCGACGTGCTCCGCGTGAGAGTGATATAAGATATAATAATTATAATATTACGACCCCCGCGGCGTCCGGCACGGATGCAGCGGGGGTCGTGCTGTTTATGGGGGTTATTATTTATTATACGATGGCTGTGAGCAGGAGATAATAGCCAATCATGAGAAGGGCGAAGACGAGGGAGGCGGGGATGGTCTTGCGGATGAGCTGGCCCATGGTGATTTTAAAATAATCCGAGGCGACGACAAGGCAGACGTGCACGGGGGAGATAAGGCTTGCGGCGTGACACATGCACATGAGCAGAACCATGAGCGGGATGCCGCCGTCGAGCGTTGCGAAGGCGAGAGGCGTGCCGAGGGCGATGATGCCGTTGCTGCCGCTTATCGCGCCGCCGACGAAGAACATGATTGCGAACACGAGCCACGCCGGGATGGGCAGCTTCGAGAGCACATCGGGCAGGAGAGTGAGCACGCCGGTGTAGGAGATGAACTCCTTGAGGACGAGAATGAGGAAGGTGTTGAGCAGAAGCTTAACTTCGAAGGCGCTGACGAGGAAGCTCCTGAGCTCGGCAAGGCTGAAACGGTACACGAAGGCGGCGAGGACGATGACCGTGAGCACCGCCGTCACGACCTGGAAGTTGAAGACGAGAATCAGCACGAGGATGAGCAGCAGCGACCAGAGGTGCTTTACGAGGTTCAGCGCGTCACGGGCGCGGTTCTCGCTGCGCGGCGTGCCGGGGTCGCGCGGCAGACGGAGAAAATACGGAAAGTACCCGACGAGGGCGAGGGTGAGCATGGGGATTATCATGCCGAGCATGAACTTGCCGAGGGGCTGACCGGAGAGGCTAGCCATCAGCAGGACGCCGGTATAGGTCGGGAGCGTGCTCTCGGGGATATGGCGGAACCAGCTCGTGACGAAGGCCTGCTCTTTGGCGTCAAGGCAGCCGTCGGTCGAGTCCTTCACGATGTCGGCGCAGAGAATCATGGCGGCGGCGGAGGGGAGAAGACCGATGAAGAGCGGAGCGCCGGCGGCGTTGACGCGGCGGTTATGGAAGAGACCGTTGAGGTCGAGTTGGGCGAGCTTTATCTGGCTGCGCGCCTCGAGCATGCGCTGGAGATAGGTGATGAGATAGAGCGAAACGAGCACCGAGAAGGAGTTCCAGTCGGTGAACACCAGCGCGATGCGGCTCAATATCTCTTTCGGCGGGATGCGGTAGAGCAGCGCCGCCGCGATGAGCGCACCGAGGATGGCCTGATACAGAGGACGCCGGAGCGCGAGGAGGATCACGATCACAAGAAAGACGATGCCGAGAAAAACGAGCTGCATATCTGTACTCCGTTCGGATAGAATCTGGCGGGGAGAATTTGAAGAAATTATATCTTAAATATGTACATAAAGTCAACAATTGCGCAGGATATCGACATGGGGAGAAACGTGTGATAAAGTAAAAAAAGGAGAGCCTGACGGCACTTTCCGAAAATTTTATCGTCTGTATTATAAAATTATAAAATTAAAAAGGACACAACAAGGAGGCGGCGACATGAAACACAGCCGCGTTATAAATATTCTGATACTGATTCTCGGCATACTCTGTCTGCTGTATTATTTCGGGATGGGCTTTGCCGTGCGCTTCGGGCAGTCGCTGCTGTTCCTGTGGCTGCTGGCGGGGCTTGCGTGCATCGCGCGGTATATAATCTTTGAGCGCAGCATACGCACGGGGAAACCGCTGCCGTTTTCGGAGAAGCTTCTGAAGATAGTGCACATCTGCATTGCGGTGGGCCTTGCGGTGTTCGCGTTCGCGGAGTGCTTCATATGCTCGGGGGCGTTCGTGAAACCGGAGGAGGGGCTTGACTGCATAATCGTCCTCGGGGCGAAGGTCAACGGCACGCAGCCGAGCGGCGCGCTCGCGCAGCGGATAGACGCGGCGGCGGAGTATCTCATGGAAAACCCCGATACGGTATGCATCGCGTCCGGCGGACAGGGTGACGACGAGGGCATCAGCGAGGCCGAGTGCATCCGGAACAGCCTTATAAAATACGGGATTGAGCCGGAGCGGATACTCATCGAGGACGAGTCCACCAGCACGCTGACGAACATCGAGAACAGCCTGAAGCTGCTGCCGGATGGGGCGGAGAACATCGGAATCGTCACGAACGACTTCCACATCTTCCGCGCGCTTGCGACGGCACGGCACGTGGCGGCACTGAACTTCAGCGGCATATCGGCAAAGTCCACAAGCTACGGCTTCGTGCACTATGCCATGCGCGAGTTCTTCGCCGTCGGCGCGGGGCTTATAAAAGGGGAGCTCAGCTTCTGATTAAGCTTGCCGAAGATGCTCTTTGAGCGTCTTCAAAAAATCAGCCTGTCAAAGAACGTTTAATTCTTTGACAGGCTGATTATTTATTTGCGGCGTTTATAGGTGACGAAGCAGTAGCGGATATCGCCTTCGCTCTGCCAGCGCTCTTCATCAATCCGCTCCCAGTCGGGGGAAGAATCGAGGTTTTCAAAATAGCTGTCGGACGGCGGGGCAATGTCTATCTTCGTGATGTGAACGGTGTCGAGATAGGGCATGAACTGACGGAAGACAGACGCGCCGCCGAGAACAAGGCAGCGGTCGTATCCGGCGGCGAGGGACAGCGCTTCCTCTGTGCTGTGCGCAACGAGCGCGCCGGGGACTTCTATATCCTGACGGGTGACAATAATATTGTGCCTGCCCTTGAGCGGCCTGCCGCCGGGAAAATCGCCCAGGGTCTTTCTGCCGACGATGACGGCGGCGCCGTCCGTCAGCTCTTTGAAATGGGCACGGTCGGCCCGGAGGACGACAGGCTGCGTGCCGTCGCTGCCGATGCCCCAGTCTGAGTATACCGCGACTATTGCTTCCATGGCATTACACCGCGACGGGGATTGTCCCCTTGAAGTCGGAATACTCATAGCCTTCAACGCTGAAGCTGTCGCGCGTGAATTTATAAAAATCGTCAACCGTGGGGTCGATGATGAATTTCGGGGCGGGCTTCGGCTCGTTCTTTATTATCTCCTCGACGGCGGGGATGTGCCGGTCATATATGTGCGCGTCGGCGATGACGTGGATAAACTCGCCCGGCTTGAGACCGGAGACCTGCGCGAACATCATAGTCAGCGCGGCGTACTGCACGACGTTCCAGTTGTTCGCGGTGAGCATGTCCTGCGAGCGCTGGTTGAGAATGGCGTTGAGCCTGTCACCGGTGACGTTGAAGGTCATGGAATAGGCGCAGGGGTAGAGCGCCATTTCGGACAGGTCGGCAAAGTTATATATGTTCGTCATTATGCGGCGGGAGGCGGGGTCGTTTTTCAGATCCCACAGAACCTTATCGACCTGGTCCATGTCGCCCTGCGGATAGTGGTGCTTCACGCCGAGCTGATAGCCGTAGGCCTTGCCGATGGAGCCGTTTTCGTCCGCCCACGCATCCCACACGCGGGTGCGCAGATCATGGACGTTGCTGCTCTTGAGCTGCCATATCCACAGAAGCTCATCAATCGCGGACTTCCAGTAGGTGCGGCGGAGCGTGAGGATGGGGAACTCCTCGGCCAGGTTATAGCGGTTTATTATGCCGAATCTCTTTATCGTGTGCGCGCTCTGTCCGTCTTCCCACTTCGGGCGGACGGGACGGTCGGTATCCCAGATGCCGTTATCGAGAATGTCACGGCAATTCTGAATGAATATTTCGTCTGCTTTGCTCATGGCTGTGACCTGCCTTTCGGTTAACTGCTGACTATTCTATCATGTCTGCAGGGTTTGGTCAATCACCGGCGTCGAGGCGGCGGATGAGATAGGGGAGCGCCTGCTCGAAGTTTACGCCGTACCAGTTGGCGTCGGGGTCGGCGAGGGTGCATTTGATGCACTCGAGGGTGTAGTCCGCGGCGAGAGAGAGGGCATCGGGGATGCTGCAGCCGCGCACCATGGCGCCCGCGACGGCTGCGGCAAAGAGGTCGCCCGTGCCGTGGAACACGCCGGGGCAGCGCTCGCGGAAATAGCTGAAGTATTCGCCGCTTTCGGTGTCGTACGAGACGACGCCGAGCTTATCTTCTTCGAAACTCACGCCGGTTATCGCGCAGACGGAGGCGCCGAGATCCGCAAGGCCGCGCAGGAGGGAGCGGATATATTCGCGGTCGTATTGCTCGCGGTACTCCGCGCCGAGCAGGAAACAGGCCTCGGTGATGTTCGGCAGGATGACGTCAGCGCCGCGGCACAGGCGAGCCATCCGGCGCGGGAAGTCGGCGTCAAAGCCGGAATAGAGCCTGCCGAAGTCCGCCATGGCAGGGTCGACGATGATCGCGGCGTCTTTGCCGAAGGCGTCAAAGAAGCGGCGGACGATGTCCACCTGACGGGGAGAGCCGAGGTAGCCGGTATATATGGCGTCAAAGCGCAGGCCGAGCCGCTTCCAGTGCGCCGCGGTCGCGGTCATTTCGTCCGTGAGGTCGCGGAAGGTGAAGCCCTCAAACTGCGAGTGCGCGGAGAGCACCGCGGTGGGCAGAACGGCGCATTCGATGCCCATTGCGGAGATGACCGGCAGCGCCGCCGTCAGCGAGCATTTGCCGATATCGGATATGTCCTGGATGCTTACTATACGCTTCATACTTTCACTTCGCTTGTCAAAAAATTCTGTGAGGATTTTTTGACTGCGCTTTCCGCCGAGCATTTTGAAAGTATTCAAAATGCTGTTACCGAAAGCCTTGATGCATCAAGGCTTTTGACGGCGGCTTATCCGACTTGAGGCGGGCCTTGCCCCCTCAAGCTCCCCTGCTGCTCTGTTTCTTTACTTTGCAGCATAGTTTTCGCAGTCTGGTTTTCCTGTTGACTTATTTCAAAAAGGATTATATTATAAATCTGGCATTGCCGATACTGTCAGATTGGGAAAGAATTATATAACCAGATGAAATACCAGATAGACAAAAGCTCCGGGGTGAGCGCATATATGCAGCTTTATGACCAGCTGCGGCGGGACATTGCGCGCGGGAGCATTAAATACGGAGAGAGGCTGCCGTCAAAGCGGCTGCTTGCGGGGGAGCTCGGCGTGAGCCTGATAACGGTCGAGCACGCTTACGCGCTGCTGGTCGACGAGGGATATGCCGAGGCGCGCGAGCGCAGCGGGTATTTCGCAGCTTTCGGCGGGAGGACGGAGACTTCGGCTCCGCGCGCGCTGCCGGTGCAGGACGACACGCCGCTGCGTGTGCCGGAGGATTTTCCGTTCTCAGTGCTCTCGAAGGTGATGCGGCGGGTGCTGACGGAGTACGACAGGAGGATACTGATGAAGCCGCCGGGAGCGGGATGCGCGGAGATGCGCGCGGCGAT
>CAZFCH010000011.1:0-25891 GCA_964517445.1 uncultured Oscillospiraceae bacterium
CGATATAGCCGACAAAAATCAGTATTAGCGCCACTGTGGCCCAAAATTTTGCAGTTTTCCTTTTTTTCATAATTTCCTTTCCCCCAATAGATTTTTAGCATTTTTCACAGCAAAGTTGCTCCTCCCTCGCCATTCCTGCTTCTAAAATAGCAGAATTGCACAAAAACTCAAGATATAAACTTACTGCACTTCATGCCGTTTTTGTTGCGGTTTTTTGCTCTGCGCATGCAATTTGTCTTTTACCTTTGACAAGAAAATAACATCAACAATTCCGCCGCATCGCAATTGTCGGAAGTAAACAAACGGCAGAACGGACACTCCGTTCTGCCTTGTTATGTCGGGCGCGTTCTCCGCCCCGTTTATTTATACATGTGCTGCCTGTATACCGATGGTGTGACACCCTCCAGGCGTTTGAACACAGCGATGAAATTGCTGATGTTTATGTACCCCGCCTCCTCGGCAATCTGCGAAACGCTCTTGTTCGTCTCCCGCAGCAGATCCTTTGCCATCGCGACCTTGCGGCGGTTTACGTAGTTCACAAAGCTCTCGCCCGTCTCTCTGTTGAAGGTGCGCGAAAAATAGCTCGGGCTGAGGTGGCAGAGGTCGGCCATCTCCTTCATGGAAAAGCCGTCTCTCAGATGATCATTTATGTAAGTAATCGCCGGATATATCACGCTGCTCGGCTTCACCTGCATCGTCTCCGCCCGCTCGGGCTCCCGTGCGCTCATCGGCAGCGAAAGCTCCTGCATCTCCGCCTCAACGGCCATCTGCTCTGAGTTCATGCTCATCAGCCATTTGTACGTCTCGTCGCGGTTGCGCGCCTTTACCGCTCTGTCGACCGTGTATTTGACTATCGCGTCGATAAGATCGGCAATCTCAACAATGTGCTCGTACTCCATCTCCGGCAGCGCTTCGTACTTCTCCAGCAGATCCTTGCGCGCCGCGTCCTCTTCCGATTGAAACGAACTTATCTCGTTGACAAGCCTGACGGCCTTCTCCCTGTCCTTGTTCACGAGCCGCACCTGCCCGAACATCACCGCGCCCAGGTACTTGTCCCCGACCATTACCGGCACCGCAACGTCAACTATTCCGCAGTGGCATAGATAAATGTACGGCCGATCCAGCCGCACCGCCTCGAGCCCTGCCAGTGCGTCGCAGCGGTAGCAGCGCTTGCGGGAAACCGGGTTCTCGCGGATGACGCTGCAGAAATCCGTGCGGCAGCTGTGCTTCGTCACGGGGTTTCCCTTATAATCTATGCAGATTATAGCCGTGCCGGTCATCTTCGCAAGCTGATCCTGCATCTTTTCCCACAACGGAATGTCGAGAACATTTTTCATGTCATACTGTATTCCGGCCATATAACATGCTCTCCTTTCTGCCGAAACTATATTCCCGTTTTTATAACATCATATCCCGTCTCACGCCATAAAATCAATATCCGGGAGCAAAATCGGAGCATTGTACAAATCCGGCGTATCTTTTTCGTTGCTTTTGCCGCAAGGGGGCGCCTCGCCTTTTTAATAAAAATCCCTCCCGGCCGATAATATCCCGCAGGATAATTATGTGCCGGGAGGGTAAATTTCAGGGTGCAGTCTGCTGTAAAAAGGGCTTTTTCTTTTTTACTGCTTTTTATTGACAGTTTTCAAGTTTCCGGTTCTACTTCAGGCTTCCCAGATATCCTTCCAATATCAGGCTCGCCGCGACGGCGTCAACGGTTTTGCGGTGCTGCTTCTCCTTTTTGCCCGCCGCGTGGAGTATCGCGTGCGCCTCGATGCTGCTGCGCCGCTCGTCCCAGAGCACGACCGGCAGCCCGCTGTCGCGCTCAAGCATGGCCTTGAACTCGCGGCTCTTCTCCGCGCGCACGCCCTCGCTGCCGTCCATGTTCTTCGGCAGCCCGAGTACGAGCGTGCCGACATCCCGCGCCGCCGCTTCCTCGGCGATACGCTTTGACGCGCGCTCCATGTCCCATTCGTTCATTGTCCACGCCTCGCCGCAGAGCATGCCCAGCAGGTCAGACACCGCGAGCCCTATGCGCTGGTCACCGTAATCTATCGCCATTATCCGCATTTTCACACCTCAGTACTTTTCAAAGCAGGCGCGTATCTCGCCCACGGAATAGAGCGATCCGACCGCGCAGATCATCGTATCCGGGTCGTCCCCGGCAATATCGAGCGCCAGACTCACTCCGTCCTTTATGCTCTCGCAGACGTTGACTTCCTTGCCGTATTTCTCCAGGAACTTCCCCAGCTCCTCTGCCGGGAGAGCCCGCGAAGAATCCGGCGTGATGCAGACATATTCGTCCGCCACCGGGTCGAGTGCGTCGAAAATTCCTGCGTAGTCCTTATCCTTCAGCACGCCCACAAGCAGCACACGGTGCGAATCCGGGAAATAGCTTCTCAGGTTCTCCGCGACGGTCTGCGCGCACTGCGGGTTGTGCCCGCCGTCAACGATAAAGCACGGCTCGTCATTCACAAGCTCAAAGCGCCCCGGCCAGCTCACGGCGTACAGTCCGTGCTCCACATCGCTCTGGTCGAGTGCCCAGCCGCGGCGGCGCAGCACCTCAACAAGCTCCAGCACGACGGCGGCGTTGCGCAGCTGGTTTGCCCCCAGCAGCGGCAGCGCGTAGACCTCGCCGCGGTAGGTGAAGCTCTGACCGAAGAGACTGTCAAACTCGCTGTGCAGCTCCGAGAAGTCCGCAACATGCATATTGACGCCCACCTCGTCGCAGCGCTCGCGCACAATCTCCGTCACGCTCTGCGACTGCTGGTACAGTACGCAGTCCGCACCGGGCTTTATGATTCCGGCCTTCTCCTCGGCAATCTGCTCGACCGTATTGCCGAGCACAGCCGTGTGGTCAAGGCCGATGTTCATGATAACGCAGGCCTCAGGCGCTTCGATAACGTTCGTCGCGTCGAGTCGCCCGCCGAGCCCAACCTCGAGCACGACGATGTCGCAGTTCTGTTCCTTGAACCAGACCAGCGCCGCCGCGGTCATAAGCTCAAACTCCGTCGGGTGATCCTCCATCGCGTCGGCGGCAATCTTCACGAGCGACACATCCGCCGCGAGAACATCGTCGTCTATCTGCTTGCCGTTTATCTGCATGCGCTCATTGAAGCGGTAGAGATAGGGTGACGTGAAGAGTCCGGTCTTGTAGCCTGCCGCCTTGAGCACCGATGCCGTCATCGCAGCGCAGCTTCCCTTGCCGTTTGTCCCGGCAATGTGGACAAATTTCATCCCGTTCTGCGGGTTGCCGAGCTTCTCCAAAAGCTCCGTGATGCGTTCGAGCCCCGGCCTTGAGCCGAACCACTCGGTCTTATTTATATATTCAAGCGCTTCTTTATAATCCATAATAATCCATACCTGCCATATCCTTTGCGTTTAGTGTAATGAATATAACACCGATCCGCTCCCGCGGCAAGGGAAAAACCTTTATTTTCCTTGAATTTACGGAAAAAAGTTGTTGACCGCATGGATGTTCTATGTTATATTATGTATTACCTGTCAGATGAGAGGTCTATTTTTTGTGCGCATTTTTGCGTGCATCCGGAGCTGCTCATCCAATACAGGGAGGCAATGCCCGTCTCCTTTTACGGCGGGTAAATAAAATAGGAGGTGCCGAAAGAATGGCTGCAGGCGCAAGAGTAAAAGTCACACTCAGATGCGAAGAATGCAAGCAGAGGAACTACAACACGGTCAAGAACAAGAAGAACACTTCAGACCGTTTGGAGCGCAGCAAGTATTGCCCCTTCTGCAGAAAGCACACCAAGCATGTTGAAACCAAGTAACTTCTGAAAGGACGCGTGAAAATGGCTGAAGAAAAGAAAGTTAGCACAGCTCCCGCCAAACCTGTCACCGCCGTTAAGAAGGACGATACCAAGCCCGGTTTCTTTAAGAGGATCGGCAAGTGGTTCCGTGAGATGAAGAGCGAGCTGAAGAAGGTCATATGGCCGACTCCGAAGACGCTCAGAAACAATGTTTTCATCTCCGTCGGCATGATGCTGGCTTCTGCGATCGTGATCGGGGCCTTTGATAAACTGGCTACCATGCTGGTTCAGGCGCTGCTCAGGCTGGTAGGTTAACAGGCATGGCTGAAGAAGCAAAATGGTACGTTGTTCATACCTATTCAGGTTATGAAAACGCAGTCGCTGCCGCTGTAATGAAGGCAGCGGAAAACCGCAAGATGACGGATCTGATAAAAGAGGTCAACATCCCGTTGGAGACCGTCACCGAGGTCACCGACTCCGGTGAGAAAACCGTCGAGCGCAAGGTGTTCCCCGGTTACGTGCTCGTCAAGATGATCCTTACGGATGACAGCTGGCATCTGATCCATAATGTCCGCGGTGCTACCGGCTTCGTCGGGTCGGATGGCAAGGCCATCCCGCTTACGGAGCAGGAAATTTTCGATCTGGGCGTCGAGCGCAGAGAGATCGTCGTCGGCTATGGCCTCGGCGATCAGGTTAAGGTCATTGACGGACCTCTGGCCGGCTTCTGCGGCGTCGTTGACGAGCTTGAGCCTGAGAAGGACAGAGTTCGTGTCGTCGTGTCGATGTTCGGCAGGGAGACCCCCGTCGATCTCGAGCTCGATCAGGTCGAGGTACAAAAAGATTAATAAGAAAGAGGTGCTTTAAATGGCACAGAAAGTAGTTGGATACGTTAGATTCCAGGTTCCCGCCGGCAAGGCAACTCCGGCTCCCCCTGTAGGCCCCGCACTGGGTCAGTACGGCGTTAACATCGGTCAGTTCACCAAGGACTTCAACGAGCGCACCAAGGGCGATATGGGTATGATGATCCCTGTCGTTATCACCGTGTACTCCGACCGTAGCTTCACCTTCATCACCAAGACTCCTCCTGCCGCTCTGCTCATCAAGAAGGCATGCGGCATCGAGACCGCTTCCGGCGTTCCCCAGAGAGACAAGGTCGCCACCATCAGCAAGGAAGACGTTCGCAAGATCGCCGAGCAGAAGATGCCCGACCTCAACTGCACCGACATCGACTCCGCCATCAGCATGATAGCCGGCACCTGCCGCTCCATGGGCGTCATCGTCGGAGACTGAGCGGGCGACCAGCTCCGCTCCTCAACGTGGGAGGATTAATCCATCCGACTCAACCACATTATTAGGAGGAAAACAAATTGTTTAGAGGAAAGAATTATAAAGAGAGCTCAAAGCTCATAGATAAGCAGGCACTTTATGATCCCCAGGAAGCGCTGAAGCTCGTTATCAGCGCAAGCAAGGCAAAGTTCGACGAGACCGTCGAGCTGCATGTTAAGCTCGGTGTCGATGGCCGTCACGCTGACCAGCAGGTCCGCGGCGCTATCGTTCTCCCCAACGGCACCGGCAAGTCCGTCCGCGTCCTGTGCTTCTGCAAGCCCGAGCGCGTTGACGAAGCCCTTGAAGCTGGCGCAGATTACGCCGGCGGCATGGATCTCGTTGAGAAGATCCAGAAGGAAAACTGGTTTGAATTCGACACCGTTATCGCCAGCCCCGACATGATGGGTACTGTTGGCCGTCTCGGTAAGATCCTCGGACCTAAGGGCTTGATGCCTTCTCCCAAGGCCGGCACCGTCACCCCCAACATCAAGCAGGCTATCGGCGAAGCCAAAGCCGGTAAAGTCGAGTACCGTCTGGACAAGACCAACATCATCCACTGCCCCATCGGCAAGGTCAGCTTCGGTGCGGACAAGCTCTATGAGAACTATGTTGCTCTCATGGGCGCCATCATCAAGGCAAAGCCCGCTTCCGCGAAGGGCCAGTACATCAAGTCCTGCGTGACCGCTTCCACCATGGGCCCCGGCGTTAAAATCAACGCTCAGAAGCAGCTGTAATTATAGCTCAATACAAAAAAGGAACTGCCGCATGCAGTTCCTTTTTTTCGTGCTCAAAGCCGGTGCAGAGGCAAACCGTCGAACAAATGATAAACGCAAACAGCAAAGAGCGCATGCGGAATTCCGCACGCGCTCTTTCGTATACATATCTCCATCAATCACGGCAGGATAACGCTGAAGGTGCTGCCGGCGCCGGGGGTGCTCTCGACCACGGCATCCCCGCCGTGGAACTGGGCGATCTCCTTCACCATCGACAGGCCGAGACCGCTGCTGCCCTCGTCGCCGCGGGAAGCATCCGCCTGCCAGAAGCGCTGCCAGACCTTGTCGAGATTCTCCGGGGCAATGCCTATGCCGTCATCCTTGACGGAGAGGACAGCCCCCTGATCCGTGCGGCGCAGCGAGAGCCATATATGCCCGCCCTCAACGCCGTATTTGTAGGCATTCTGAAGGAGATTATGTATCACGCGGGACATCAGCGCACTGTTAAAGCGCGCTGTGATGCCGGGCGTGATATCTGTTTTAAGCTCTATGCCCCGGCTGTTGGCAGGCATGAACTCGTTGCAGCAGGCCTCCGTAAACTCACTCAGGTCACCCTCGCGCATCGGGTAGCGGTCGGTACCGTGCTGCATGCGAGTCAGCCCCAGCAGCTGCTGCACAAGCTCTGTCATATGCTTTGCCTGTTCCTCAATGACGCCAATGGAGGCGGAATAGTCCTCGGGCGTTTTGTCCTTGCGGCGGGATCGGTCACACTGAGCAAGGATGATGGTTATCGGCGTGCGCAGCTCATGTGACGCATCGGAGGCAAACTGCCGCTCCGTCTCAAAGGATTTCTCCAGTCGCTCAAACATCCTGTCAAAGCTGCCGGCAAGGCGCTTCATTTCGGACGGCCCGCGGCGGATATTCAGGCGTTTTGTTAAATCGCCGCCGTCGCTTATGTCGTTTGCCGCGCGGACAATCTCCTCAAGGGGCTTGAAAGACATGCTCGCAATGAGCCAGCCGCCGCCTGTGGAGAGAACAAGGATTGACGGGAGCAGTATCGCAGTGAGGATAAGGATAGTGTGCATAAGTCCGGAGCGGTCGGACGCGGAAATGAGGCCGCGCACCCAGACCTGTGTGATGTCCATATCGACATTGACGTCGTAGATATAATATTCCTCGCCATCTATTTCCGTGCTGCGCACGATGTTCTCCTCAAACGGCACGGCGGCAGAATCGAAGTTCTCGGGTATCGCGCCGCTGAGCAGATTCCCGTTTTCGCCATAAAAAGCGGAATACACTCCGCGGCGGTAGGCGTCGATGTCGTCCCATTCAAAGCGCCCATTGTCAAACTCCAGGTGGTCGGCGTTTTTCATTACGACCTTGACGAGCCTGCCGGCCGGGTCGTCCGTAACGGTGTTGGCATTGACAACGAACACGAATACCAGCACCATGGCCGCCAGCAGCAGCACCATGAGCGTGATCCACAGTGTCATCCTGAGTTTAGCGGACATGGGCTCAATCCTCCTTCAGCACCCAGCCGGTGCCCCAGACGGTCTGAATAAGCTTCTTGTCAAAGCCGGTATCCATCTTTTTGCGCAGGTATCCGATATAGACATCGACAACGTTCGTCCCGCCCTCATAGTCATAGTTCCAGAGATTGTTCTCGATCATCTCGCGCGAGAGAACAACGCCCTTGTTGCGCACCATATACTCAAGCAGGGAGAATTCCTTGCTCGTAAGGTCAATATTCTTCCCTGCACGCGTCACGCTGTGCGCGGCGGTATCAATGCTCAGATCACCGACCGTGAAAACGTTTGAGCGGTTGCCGGTATACTTGCGCGTCATAACGCGCACGACGGCCATAAGCTCCTTGAAGTCAAAGGGCTTGACAAGATAATAGTCACCGCCGCTCTCGAGACCCTCGACGCGGTCGGCGACGCTGTCTCGTGCGGTGAGAAAGAGCACGGGGGTAGTGTCCCCGTCGCGGCGGATGCGGCGCACAAGGTCAAGGCCGTTGAGTTTCGGCATCATAATGTCCAGGATCATCACGTCATATTTTGCGCACTCCATAAACTCAAGTGCCTCTTGCCCGTTAAAGCAGCTGTCGACGCTGTAGCCCTCGTCCTCCATGGCCTCGCTGATTATGCGGTTGAGATGCTTTTCATCCTCTACGACAAGTATCCTCATTTCATCCTCCAAGTGACGGACGGCACAGCGTCCGTATTCTAATCGTATTATAAGCCGAAGAATTAAGGAATTTATTAAAATCCATCTGCAGCAATTATAAACTTATCGGCGGCCGGGCGCAAGCACATGAAATTATATCCGCCGATATTGCGGGCAGCTGTGGCTTTTTTGCCGGATACGTGCTAAAATATATTCGATACAAAGGGGAATATAAACGATGTTTGATCAATACGGACGCAAAATAGATTACCTGCGCATATCCGTGACTGACCGGTGCAACCTGCACTGCCGCTACTGTATGCCCGAGCCAATCACTGCCGTGCGGCATGAGGACATCCTCCGCTATGAGGAAATCCTGCGTATCTGCCGCGCCGCCGCAGAGCTTGGTATAACGAAGTTTAAGGTCACGGGCGGAGAGCCGCTTGTCCGCGCGGGCTGCGCAGATTTCATAGCCGCGCTGAAAAAGCAGCCCGGTACAGAGCAGGTCACGCTGACAACGAACGGCCTGCTGCTGGAGAAGAATCTCGACGCGCTCACCGCTGCGGGGCTTGACGGCGTTAACATCAGCCTTGATACAACGGATAACGAGCGTTTCCGCCGCATAACCGGGTACTCCGGCGACGGGGCAGATACGCTGCAGCGTGTGCTCAGAGAATGCTGCGCCAAAGAGCTGAAAGCAAAGATAAACTCTGTGCTGCTGGAGGATACGGAAGCTGACGCTCCTACGCTCGCTGCCATTGCCGCGGAGCTGCCGGTGGATGTGCGCTTTATTGAGCTCATGCCCATAGGCTTCGGCACAACAATGAAGCGTGTCTCACCGGACAATATCCTCTCCTCACTGAGAGAGCGCTGGCCTGACCTTGCCCCGACGGATGAGACGCGCGGCAACGGTCCTGCGCACTATTATAAGAGTGCAGCGCTCCTCGGCAGAATAGGCTTCATCGATGCGGTGAGTCACAAGTTCTGCACCGAGTGCAACCGCGTGCGCCTGACAAGTACCGGTCAGCTCAAGCCCTGCCTGTGCTATGCAGACTCTGCTGATCTGCGTGCGCTCATCCGCGGCGGGTGCACAGACGATGAACTGCGCGAAGCATTGAGAATCGCCGTATATAATAAACCTCGCGCTCACTGTTTCGGTACGGATACTGCTGTCACGGAAAAGCATATAATGAGCCAAATCGGAGGATAAAACCATGGGAAAGGTACTGGCGGTCTGCACGAGCGACCGCAAGGGAATACAGAAGAAAGACGTCAACACCGCGCACTTCTCTGCCGAATGGGGCATTGACGGCGATGCGCATGCTGGAAAATGGCACAGGCAGATAAGCCTTTTGAGCGCGGATAAAATAGAGGCATTCAATAAGCGCGGGGCAAACGTTATCCCCGGTGCGTTCGGGGAGAACCTCGTCGTGGAGGGCTTTGACTTTCGCGCTCTGCCTGTCGGTACGCTCCTGCGCTGCAACGATGTTCTGCTGGAAATGACGCAGATAGGCAAAGAATGCCACAGTCACTGCGAGATATATAAGAAAATGGGCGAGTGCATCATGCCGCGCGAGGGCGTTTTTGCCCGCGTTCTCGAGCCGGGGACAATCTCCGTTGGTGATGAGATGGTCATAGTTCCGCGCGAGGGACGCTTCCCATGGCAGGCTGCAGTCATCACGCTCGGCGAGATCGGAAGCGGTCAGATGATCTCCGGTCGTCTGCGCGATGCGGGGTACGAAGTCGTTGAAGAGCCTGCAATTTCCGACGACGCACGTGTTATCCGGCAGCAGCTCTTGCGCCTGTGCGACCAGCGCCAGCTCGACCTCATCCTCGTAACCGGCGGCATGGGCAGTGCCGCGCAGGAAGCGATGCTCGCCGCCGCGGATAAGCCCGCTCCCGACATTGCGTCGTCCGCCATCCGCGGCAAGACGCTCATCATTGATCTCCATGACAGCCCGGAAGAGCGCATGGCCACGCTCATGGACGCTGCTCCCCGGGTGATGGAGAGTCTGAGAAACGGCAGATGAGGAGGCAAGACCTATGCAGGATTTTACACATTTCAACGATCAGGGCAGGGCAAAAATGGTCGATGTCGGCGATAAGCCGACAACCGTGCGCACCGCCGTCGCCGCCGGCCGCGTGACGGTCAACGAAAATACTTTTGCGCTCATCAAAAACGGAGGCATGAAAAAAGGCGATGTTCTGGCTGTGGCGCAGGTTGCGGGAATAATGGCTGCAAAGCACACGCCGGACATCATTCCGATGTGCCACCCCGTTCTTATAGACGGTATCGACATTTCGCTCACGCTGGATGAGGAGCGTCTTTCCGTGGAGATAACCGCGTCGGCTTCCTGCGCTGGGCACACCGGTGTGGAGATGGAAGCGCTGACGGCTGTCAGTGCCGCGGCCCTCACAGTCTATGATATGTGCAAGGCCGTGCAGAAGGATATTCTCATCTCCGACATTCACCTGCTGGAAAAGACCGGCGGAGTTCACGGCGATTATTCCTGCTCCGGTAAATAGCGAGAACACAGACCATATTTCATATCCTTTTTACAGTGGCAAATTTCTTAGAGTTTTTAATAATTTTCTTAAAAAGCCCGTATATACTGTAGTCAAGCTGAAATGAGTCAGGAAAAAGGAGAAGGAAAAATGAACAAGATACTCAAAAACATACTCATTGCATTACTCGTACTCGTCATCATCGGCGCTGCCATCGGCGGCTATTTCATCTACCGTTACAAGACCAACTATATCGGCGAGGATGCCGCGCTGAGCATCGCACTTGAGGATGCCGGAACCGCTGCATCCATGATTTATGCCGGCGATGTCGATTTTGAAAAGAGCCGCCGCTCTGCATGGTACGATGTCGAGTTTGACGATCACGCGAATGAATACACCTATATTATCGACGCCGTCACCGGCGAGATACTTCACAAAGACGTCGAGCCGCAGGACTGATACAGGCCCGAAAAAAGCTCGCACTGCAATTGCAGTGCGAGCTTTTCATATATTATTATATTATCTGTTGCGCATGACGTTCTTCATTCTCAGACTGTGGTCGAGAATGCTCTTGCGCAGGCGGAGGTTCTTCGGCGTGACTTCCAGCAGTTCGTCGTCGGCGAGGAACTCGAGGCACTGCTCAAGGCTGAGCTGTCTCGGCGGGACAAGGCGCAGCGCCTCGTCGGAGCCGGAAGCACGAGTGTTTGTCAGATGCTTCGTGCGGCAGACGTTGACGGGGACATCGTCGCTCTTCTGCGTGACGCCTATGACCATGCCGGCATAGACCTTCGTGCCCGGCGTGATGAACATTGCGCCGCGCTCCTGTGCGTTCCAGATGCCGTATGCCACAGCCTCGCCCGTCTCCCAAGCGATGAGGGAGCCGGTGCTGCGGCGGGCGATGTCGCCCTTGTAGGGCGCGTACTTCTCAAACACGGAGGCAAGAATGCCTTCGCCCTTGGTGTCTGTAAGAAACTCGTTGCGGTAGCCGAACAGGCCGCGGGACGGAACAAGGAATTCCATCTTCATGCGGTTTCCGGCGGGAGTCATTTCAAGGAACTCGCCCTTGCGTGAACCGAGCTTTTCCATAACGGAGCCCATGCAGTCCTGCGGCACGTCGACGACGACGCGCTCGATAGGCTCGCACTTCTGCCCGTCGATTTCCTGATACAGCACGCGCGGGGGGGACACCTGGAACTCATAGCCCTCGCGGCGCATGGTCTCAATGAGGATGGACAGGCTCATCTCGCCGCGGCCGGCGACGTTGAAGCTGTCGGTGCTGTTGTCAATCTCGGAAACGCGGAGAGAAACGTCCTTGAGGGTCTCGCGGAAGAGACGGTCGCGTATCTGACGGGAAGTGACGAATTTGCCTTCGGTTCCGGCAAAGGGGCTGTCGTTTACGGAGAAAGTCATTTCCAGCGTCGGCGCACCAATCTTTACGAACTCTATCGGTTCGGCAAAGCCTCTGGCGCAGATAGTGTCACCGATGGTGACATCACCTATGCCGCTCATGGCGATGATGTTGCCGGCACCTGCCTCAGTCACTGGAACTCTGTTGAGCCCGTCAAACTGGTAGAGGGACACGGCTTTTGCCTTCATGGGAGGCTCGCTCTGATTGTGGTAATTGCAGACATCGATCTCCTGATTCTGCTTTATCTCGCCGCGCTCGATGCGTCCGATGGCGATACGGCCGACGTACTCATTATAGTCGATGCTGCTGACGAGCATCTGGAAAGGCTTGTCAAGATCCATGCTCGGTGCGGGGATGTAGTCAAGAATCGTATCGAACAGCGGCTTGAGGTCGGTGCCGGGAACGTCGGGGGAGAAGCTCGCCGTGCCCTGTCTGCCGGAGCAGAAGAGCATCGGGGAATCCAGCTGCTCATCGGTCGCGTTGAGGTCCATGAGCAGTTCAAGCACCTCGTCTATGACCTCGTGTATACGCTGGTCAGGGCGGTCAATCTTATTGACGACAACGATGACGCGGTGTCCGAGCTCCAGCGCGCGGCTAAGCACGAAGCGTGTCTGCGGCATCGGGCCCTCAGCAGCGTCGACCAGCAGGATAACGCCGTTGACCATCTTGAGTATACGCTCCACCTCACCGCCGAAGTCGGCGTGACCCGGAGTGTCAACTATGTTTATTTTCGTGTCGCCATACCACACGGCGGTGTTCTTTGCCATGATGGTGATGCCGCGCTCACGTTCGAGGTCGTTCGAGTCCATGACGCGATCCACGACTTCCTGGTTCTCGCGGTAAACACCGGACTGCTTGAGCATTTCATCGACAAGAGTTGTCTTGCCATGGTCAACGTGTGCAATGATGGCGACGTTTCTAAGCTTATCCATATCTATCAGTGCTCCCTTGCTGCGTCCGCATGACTGCGGTCAAAATTTCTACGTACTATTTTCAACACAAAGTGAAATTTTAGCACCACTCTGCTCCTTTTGCAATACTTATATAAATGAAATTTACAAAAAATCCTTCTTATTGAAATAATTCTCCCACCGTGATAGAATCAAGCCAGCCCCAAATCACAAACACGGAGAAGAAAAGAACATATGAGCCACAATTTTTTCGCCTACATTTCGCGTATGCGCTATATCGGCCGCTGGAGCCTGATGAGAAATGCGCTGCCCGAGAACATACAGGAGCACAGCCACATGGTCGCCGTAATCGCGCACGCGCTTGCTGTCATCCGGCGCGATATCTACGGCATCCCCTGCGATCCTGACAGGTGCGCGTCCGTTGCGCTGTTCCATGACAGCTCCGAGATTCTTACCGGCGACCTGCCCACTCCGATAAAGTACCACAGCGCGCAGATTCAGTCCGCATATAAGCAGGTGGAAAAGCTCGCGTGCGACAAGCTTCTGGCGACGCTGCCCGAGGAGCTGCGCGGGACATATGCGTCCCTGCTCTACGGCAGAGACGCCGAAGAGCTGCACGATATTGTCAAGGCCGCCGACAAGCTCTCTGCCTACATCAAGTGCATTGAGGAGCGCAAGGCCGGCAATAACGAGTTCATCTCTGCCGAGAAGCAGACCCGCGCCATACTCGACGCGAGCCCGCTGCCGGAAGTGAAATATTTCCTGGATAAATTCATCCCGGCATTTGAGCTTACGCTCGATGAGCTGGGGACCATAGATGAGGAGGGCAAAGCATGACACAGGAAAAGCTTGACCGCATAAACGAGCTTGCGCATCTTGCAAAGGAGCGGGAGCTGACCGCCGCCGAGCAGGAGGAGCGTGCAGTGCTGCGCAAGGAGTATATCGAGGACTGGCGCCGCGGCGCGATAGAACTGCTGGAGAACACCTATATCGTCACCCCCGACGGCAAGAAACACAAGCTGCCCAAAAAGGGCGAGACGCCCAAGGCGTAAAAAGATAATCAAAAAAGCAAAAGCCCGGCGCGACATTTAATGTCACGCCGGGCTTTGCTTGTCAAAGAACCGGATACTTTTCGGCAAAAATGAGCTCCGCATTTCCGAATGTTAATTTGCTGTTCGTGTCTGCTGCCTCCCGGCGCATGCAGTCACATGAAAAATATGCTCCACGCGATGAGCAGCTGCGCGGCATAGTAAGTCGCGTGGATGCCGATGTTTGCGCCAAAGCGATTCTCGCTGCCGAAGCTGTAAGCGCAGAGGATATTGTCGCTGATGATGAAGAGCACCCCTCCGACGGCGAACAGCACTGTCGATACTCCGGGGGCGTGTATCGCAACGGAGACAGCGAGCGCACCCATAAACGCGACGATCGACATGTATATCATGCCCGGTATCTGCAGTTTCCCGGCGTTTGTGCCCTCGCGGTAGTTATATACGCCGGAGAGTGCGAGCGCGGCAAAGCCGATGGCAAGACCGCCCAGCAGTATGCCGGGAGCGCGGTGCGAAAGCGCGATGATATACAGCACATGGCCGACGGCAAAGCATGCGGCGCCAGCGGTGAAGAACTGAGTTTTCTTGCTCACGCATATGAAGCGCAGCGCGAGCAGCTGATCGCCGAGCAGCCCGAAGATGAGCCCCGCTGCAACGAACCTCGCGCATGCCGGGGCAGCTCCGCCGACCCCGAGCACGCTCCTTATATTTGCATCAGTACCGAGCAGCCCGAGCATTACGAAGCACAGTCCTGCCGTTCCTTTGTAGGCGCAGGCTCTCCTGTAGTCCTTCCGCTTGCAGCATGTGAGATAGATACCTCCGGATACTGTGCACAGCGCTGTCAGTATGATTGCGACAAGCCGGACATTGGATGCGGTAAGCTGCATATTTGCCCCTCCGTTTTTGCGTTTGTTTTTTGTTAAGACCTTTTTTAAATTATAGCAAAAAAGAATTTGGCTGTAAACATACAGTAATGGAACATTATTCTAAAATCCGCGTCTTTGTAATTGAGGACAAACCTGAAAATAAAAGAAAGAAAGGACGATGACAAAATGAAAAAGCGGATAGCCCTGCTGCTTGCATTGCTTATGGCCCTGTCTCTCTGCGCATGCGGCAGCTCCGGCCAAACGGCAAGCACTACCGAAGCGGCGACATACGATGCCGCGCCCATGGAGCCGGAATCCAACTCGGCGCGCTCATCCGGATTTGCTGCGATGGACGCCGTCGGAGTCAGTGAGGAATACGACTCTGACACCGCAAGCAGCGACGTGCCTGACGAGAACCCGGAGAAGATTATTTACTCCGCAGACGCGACCGTCGAGACCACAGAGTTTGACAAGACTCTCGAAGAGCTTGCCGCGCTCATCAAGGAGTACGGCGGCTGGGTGCAGTCAAGCAGCATAAACGGCGCGAACTATTACAGCATCTCCCGCGGCAGCAGCTATAACCGCAGCGCGGACTATACCATCCGCATTCCGAGTGATAAGTTCCAGACCGTTATGGGAACTCTCTCCACTCTCGGCAACGTCCCCTACAGCTACACCTACACCGAAAACGTCAGCTCGCAGTATTACGATGTGCAGTCACGGCTCACCGCATATAAGACGCAGGAAACCCGCCTGCTCGAAATGATGGAAAAAGCGCAGACAGTCGAGGACACGATAACAATAGAGGAAAAGCTGACCGAGCTGCAATATAAAATAGACTCGCTCCAGTCGAGCCTCAACAACTGGGACAGGCAGGTGAATTACAGCACCATCACGCTGAATGTTCAGGAGGTCGGTGAGTACACCGAGCAGCAGGCCGTCACCATAAGCTACGGTCAGAGACTGCTGAACGCATTCACGGATTCGCTGAAAGGCGTGGGACGCTTCTTTAAAAATCTGCTGGTGTTCCTTGTCTCCGCTCTGCCGGCACTCGCGATCCTCGCCGTACTGTTCTTCGCACTGCGCCCGCTTTTCAGGAAATTGGGCATCAAGGTAAAAGCCCGCAGAGAAGCAAAAAAGAACGCTGCAGCAAGCAAAAACAAGACCGAATAAGAACGAAAAGAAGCAATAAACCCAACAGTTCCGCCCGCGGATTGTGAGCCGTGGGCGGAACTTCTTTATTAACTTTTTATTAAAATTATTTAAGTGTTTGAATTGACATAACACCAATTCAGTGGTAGAATAATACGAATGAAATTTCGGGAGACCATGGGGAGGTTTCCTGAAAATATTTCTGTTCGATTCGACGGGAGCGTTTTATGTCCCGTCTTGCATATGTGTGCGGGCGCTGCTCCGTACATTGTAGATTAACAAAATATCCAGCAGCTAAACCCACCGCAAAATTCTTAAAGAATGGAGGTGTGTTTACTTACTATGCCGGTAATTCTATGGATCTTGATAGCCGCTGCGGCTTTGATAGCGGGATTCTTTATAGGCTTTGGCTACCGCAAGAAGGTTGCCGAACGCGAAATTTCCAGTGCTGAAGAAGAAGCCAAGCGCATAATTAACGAATCTATAAAAAGTGCAGAGAGCAAGAAGAGAGAAGCTCTCCTTGAGGCAAAGGAAGAAATACACAAAAACCGCTCGGAGTACGAGCGGGAGGTCAAGGAGCGCCGCGCTGAGCTGACCAAGCAGGAGCGCCGCTACCAGCAGAAGGAAGAAAATCTTGACAGAAAGCTGGACGCCGTCGAAAAAAAGAACGACGTTCTCAGCAGCAAAATCGCCGCTGTGGAAGCACAGCAGCAGGAAGTCGCTCTGGTGAAGAAGAGCCAGCTCGAAATGCTCGAGAAGATATCCGGCTTCAGCGTTGAAGAGGCCAAGAATTATCTGGTCGCCAGCATCCGTGACGAGGTCACCCATGAGATGGCCGTCAAAGTCAAGGAGGTCGAGGCACAGTATAAAGACGAGGCCGACGAGCGTGCAAGAGAGATTATTGCCACAGCCATCCAGCGCTGCGCCGCAGATCACGCCAGCGAGATTACCGTCTCCGTCGTACCCCTCCCCAACGACGAGATGAAGGGACGCATAATCGGTCGCGAGGGCCGCAACATCCGCAGCATCGAAACGCTGACCGGCTGCGATCTTATCATTGATGATACCCCCGAGACGATTACCGTTTCGAGCTTCGATCCTGTCCGCCGCGAAGTTGCACGGCTGGCTCTCGAAAAGCTCATTCAGGACGGCCGCATCCACCCGGCGCGTATCGAGGAAATGGTCGCCAAAGCGCAGAAGGAAGTCAATGCCACCATCAAGGCCGAGGGCGAGCGCGCCGCGTTCGAGACGAATATCCACGGTCTGCATCCCGAGATTATCAAGCTTCTCGGCCGCATGAAGTACCGCACCAGCTTCGGTCAGAACGTGCTCGAACATTCCATCGAGGTCTCCCACCTCGCCGGCCTTATGGCTGCAGAGCTGGGCGTCGATGTGAACATCGCAAAGCGCGCAGGCCTGCTGCATGATATCGGCAAGTCCATCGACCACGAGGTTGAGGGCAGCCACGTCACCATCGGCGTCGATATCGCGAGAAAGTACAAGGAATCCGAAGCCGTTATTCACGCCATCGAAGCCCACCACGGCGATGTTGAGGCGCACAGCGTCGAGGCATGCCTCGTTCAGGCAGCGGATGCAATCTCCGCATCCCGCCCCGGTGCGCGCCGCGAGAATATCGAGAACTACGTCAAGCGTCTTGAAAAGCTTGAGGAAGTCTCCAAGAGCTTCCCCGGTATCGCAAGCTCCTATGCCATTCAGGCCGGCCGCGAGATTCGCGTCATGGTCAAGCCCGAAGAGGTCAGCGAAGATCAGATGGTTCTGCTCGCAAGAGACATTGCCAAGAAGATTGAGGATGAGCTCACTTATCCCGGTCAGATCAAGGTTCACGTTCTCCGCGAGACCAAGGCCGTTGATTACGCAAAGTAAAAAAGTTAATCGCAGAAAAAAGGCTGTGTCCTCAAAAGAGGACGCAGCCTTTTCGGTTTGTCAGGAGCCCCGATGCGGAATTCTTGACAAGCTGATTTTATATCCGCACTTATAATTCTGCGCCGGGGATCAGGATTCTGCGCGCTTCGATTTTGCAGCTGGCCTCACTCACGGCAGAGACAATCACTCCTGTGGCCTCGTTCTGCGCATGGACATATTTCCCGTCGCCAACGTAGATCCCGACGTGGCCTATCCATGAGCCGCCGTTATAAAAGCACAGAATGTCTCCCGGCTCGAGGGCGTCAAGCTCGACGTGCTCGCCGTTCTTGGCCTGAGCCGCGGCCGTGCGGTCGAGCTGGTAGCCGAAGCAGCCATATGTATAATACACAAGTCCGGAACAGTCAAAGCCCGTCTCGGGCGACTTGCCGCCGTAGAGATAATTATAGCCGACATATTGCAGCGCAAACTCCGCGACCTTTTTGCCCGTTGCATAGGTCGGGCTTTTCGTCGGCACGGGATTGGGCGTCGGCGAGGCCGCTGCTTCATCGGACGGCGCGGGGCTCGCTGCAGCCGCCGGTGAAGCGGAAGAGCCGGGCACGGCCGTTGGGTTCGGGGACGCGGATGCCGCGGCCGTGAGATGGCTCTGGGCATAGTCTGCCATGAGTGTGCAGTAATCCGCGAGAGCGTTATCGCTGTCGGGTGAATTGTCGGTAAATATGACGATAGCGATAGGCTCATCGGTGTAGACAATGGCGCAGTCGTTCTGGTACCGCTTGCCGTAGCTTGGGTCGGACAGATAGCCGTACTTATGGGCAACGGCGTATTTCTGCTCATGGTAATTGAAAAAGCGATCCGGTTCCGCTTCAAGCATCCGGTCGATAAGTCCGGGGAACCGCTCCTGATTTTCGTACAGGGTCCGCAGGCAGAAGATCATTTGTTCGGCGGTGAAAAAGTTATTTTCATAGTATTTCGCGTCAACGGTGTCGGGGTCCACGCCCATGTACTGGCATATCGCGCGGCGGTAATCGTTGTAGGTTCCGATCTCATTGATGAGCAGCTCCGACTTGCTGTTGCTGGAGCGGACGATGCTGCCTTCAAGAATATCGGAATACTTCACGCCGCCGATCTCCGTGTCCCAGTCCATCTCGCCGTTATATACCTTTTCGGTAAAATACATGTTCAGCGGCACCTTGTACATGCTGCAGGTCACCATGTACTCCCCGCCCTTGTAGAAATGCTCCTCGCCGGTGACAAGGTTGCGGTAGCCGAGCGTTATCGAACAGGACTTGTTGCGGTCCTCGTACTTATCGAGAAAGTCCGCGATGATCTTGTCCCAGCTCCCGTCGTCCTCTACAGGGGCGGCAAGCGCGGCAGGGCAAAGCACCGCCGTCAGGCACAGTGCCGCGAGAAAGCTGGCCGCAAATTTTTTTATCTTCAACATATAGTGTGTCCTTTTTACGTGTTAACCAAAGTATATCCCCGGAGGCGTATTCAGTCAACACGAAATCTTATACGGCAAAAAACGACGCCGCCCGACCCCGGGCGGCGCTGCTTATAGAAAGAGAACAAAATGAAAAAGATCGCTCTGCACTTGCAAGTATAATATAGCAGAAAGATGTTTCGGGTTTAAGCGGTAAAATGTTTCATAAAAGTTAAAAGTAAAACACAGTGGGCTGCTTTATCTGCCGAAATGCTCAGCGATTGCGATCAGGCTCATAATATCGTTGAGCGTTGCCTCATAATCACCGGGGCTTCGCGCGCCCAGCCTATTCACCGGAAGCGCCGCCCTGTCCGTGCCGAACATGGCGCTCACACCAATATCATATACCGCTCCGGCTGAATCCGAAACGCAGCCGGCAACAGCGATGAGAGGCACGCCTTTCGCTTTGGTGCGGCGCGCGACGCCGGAGATTACCTTGCCGTTTGCACTCTGAAAGTCTATGCGTCCCTCGCCGGTGATGACGAGATCCGCGCCATCGAGCTGTCTGTCAAAGCCCGTGACGTCGAGCACGGCGTCGATCCCGGACTGTATCGTCCCTCCAAGCAGTGCGACGCAGCCCGCTCCCATACCGCCGGCAGCTCCTGCGCCGGGCATTGCGCTCACATCGAGTCCCAACTGAGAGCGTATCACATCACCGAAGTGCCGCAGCCCCGCGTCAAGGCTTTTGACCTGCTCCGCGTCCGCGCCCTTCTGTGGGGCAAAAACATAGGCAGCGCCGGTCGGGCCATAAAGTGGGTTCGTGACGTCGCACATGATTGTAAGCTCTACGCCCCGGAGAAGCTCTCCGGCTTTGGATGTGTCGATGCGCGCTATGCGCCCGAGCGTGTCGCCGACGGGAATAAAGCTTTGCCCGGCGGCATCACAGAAGCTGACCCCGAGCGCCGCGGCGCAGCCGCAGCCGCCGTCATTCGTGGCACTGCCGCCGAGGCCGAGGAGTATCCTTTTGCAGCCGGATTCAACCGCGTGAGCGATAAGCTCGCCGACGCCGTAAGTTGTTGCGGTGCCGGGGCAGCGGTGCTCACCGACCTGCGGCAGACCGGCTGCAGCAGCCATTTCGATTATCGCGAGCTCACCGAGACGCGCGTATGCGGCAGCGGACTTTTCCCCCAGCGCGTTCGTGACCGTGAGCTCGACGCGCTGCGCGCCCATGGCATGGATGAAGCAGTCCACGGTACCCTCGCCGCCGTCGGCAACGGGGATGCAGACAAGCTCACATGTGGGAAAGTGCCGCGGTATCACCCGCTGTGCGATGGTGCATATCTCACTGCTCGAGACCGTGCCCTTGAATGAGTCGGACACAACTACGCATTTCTTCATTTCATGCTCCGGCTCTGTTTATGACATTGACGGGACTGCCTTCAATGTACGTGCGCACATTCTGCTCCGTACAGGCCATGATGCGCTCCCGCGCCTCTTTGGACGCCCAGCTTATATGCGGGGTAATGATGCAGTTTTTCGCAGTCAGCAGGGGATTGTCACTCCGGATCGGCTCAGTGGACACAACGTCCACTCCCGCCGCGGCGACCTTGCCGCTGTTGAGCGCGTCGGCAAGATCCTGCTCGACGACGAGACCTCCGCGGCTGTTGTTGATTATGATGACTCCGTCCTTCATTTTCGCGATGCTGTCCTTATTGATTATGTCCTGCGTCTCAGGGAAAAGCGGGCAGTGCAGTGCGATGACGTCGGCGCGCGCAAACAGCTCGTCCTGCTCTACGTATTCGGCGATTGCGCGGCCGGTCTCCGTCGGGCGGCTGCCGGCAGCCAGAACCGTCATGCCTAACGCCTTGGCGATACGCCCGGTCTGCTGCCCTATACGCCCGAAGCCGATTATGCCGAGCGTCTTGCCGTCAAGCTCGATAAGCGGATAGTCCCAGAAGCACCAGTCCTGCGCGTGCTCCCAGCGACCCTCATGTACCGCCTGAGAATGGTGCTCAATGTGGTGGCATATCTCAAGCAGCATCGCTATGGCAAACTGCGCGACGGCGGCGGTGCCGTAGGCCGGAACGTTGCTGACCGGTATGCCGCGGAGCTTTGCGTATTCATAATCGACGACATTATATCCCGTCGCGGTGACGGCGATATATTTCAGGCCTGTGCATGCATCGATGACCGCGGCGCTTATCGGCACCTTGTTCGTGATAACGATCTCCGCCGTGCCTATGTAGCGGATGATTTCGGCCTCATCAACGGGCGTACAGTCATAGACCGCGTATTCGCCAAACTCTCCGAGCCAGGCCCAGCTCAGGTCGCCGTGGCTTACAGTGTTTCCGTCAAAAACGACTGTTTTCATTGTCGGCTCCTCCGTCTTGGGTTTAGTGTGTCTATTAGTATAGCGGTATCACCCGCCGCGCGATGTCGCATATCTCACTGCTCGAGACCGTGCCCTTGAATGAGTCGGACACAACTACGCATTTCTTCATTTCATGCTCCGGCTCTGTTTATGACATTGACGGGACTGCCTTCAATGTACGTGCGCACATTCTGCTCCGTACAGGCCATGATGCGCTCCCGCGCCTCTTTGGACGCCCAGCTTATATGCGGGGTAATGATGCAGTTTTTCGCAGTCAGCAGGGGATTGTCACTCCGGATCGGCTCAGTGGACACAACGTCCACTCCCGCCGCGGCGACCTTGCCGCTGTTGAGCGCGTCGGCAAGATCCTGCTCGACGACGAGACCTCCGCGGCTGTTGTTGATTATGATGACTCCGTCCTTCATTTTCGCGATGCTGTCCTTATTGATTATGTCCTGCGTCTCAGGGAAAAGCGGGCAGTGCAGTGCGATGACGTCGGCGCGCGCAAACAGCTCGTCCTGCTCTACGTATTCGGCGATTGCGCGGCCGGTCTCCGTCGGGCGGCTGCCGGCAGCCAGAACCGTCATGCCTAACGCCTTGGCGATACGCCCGGTCTGCTGCCCTATACGCCCGAAGCCGATTATGCCGAGCGTCTTGCCGTCAAGCTCGATAAGCGGATAGTCCCAGAAGCACCAGTCCTGCGCGTGCTCCCAGCGACCCTCATGTACCGCCTGAGAATGGTGCTCAATGTGGTGGCATATCTCAAGCAGCATCGCTATGGCAAACTGCGCGACGGCGGCGGTGCCGTAGGCCGGAACGTTGCTGACCGGTATGCCGCGGAGCTTTGCGTATTCATAATCGACGACATTATATCCCGTCGCGGTGACGGCGATATATTTCAGGCCTGTGCATGCATCGATGACTGCGGCGCTTATCGGCACCTTGTTCGTGATAACAATCTCCGCCGTGCCTATGCGGCGGATGATTTCGGCCTCATCGCCGGGCGTACGGTCATAGACCGCGTATTCGCCAAACTCCCCGAGCCAGTCCCAGCTCAGGTCGCCGGGGTTTTCAGTGTATCCGTCAAGAACAACTGCTTTCATTGTCGGTTCCTCCGTTTTGGTTTTAATGTGTCTATTAGTATAATTGATTTAGTCGCCGAATGCCACAACAAATTTACATCGGCGGCTTGAAAAACGCCGCGGTTTATGTAATGATATATTGTAATTATAGTGATAAGCGCCGGTCGGCGCAGGAGGAATCTTATGAAGAAGTATGCTTTGGTAATGATAGATATGCAGCGCGGGTTCATCGATCCGTCCTCGCCGCTGTGCATTCCCGCCGCGGCGGCGACTGTCCCGGCCTGCGCCGATGTCATAAAGCTCTGCCATGAAAAGGACGTGCCCGTGTTTTACACAACACGCCATTACAGAGCCGACGGCAGCGATGTTGAACTTTGCCGCCGCGATGTGTGGCTCGCAGGCGGCAAGCCGCTGTCCGAGACGTGCGAGGCATGCATGTCGGACGCATACCCCGAGGAGTTTGAGGTCAAGGAGAGCGATTATCGTATCGTAAAACCTCGCTTCTCCGGTTTCTTCGGCACACCGCTTGACCTGATACTGCGCAGACTCGGTGTGGACACCGTTATCCTCGCCGGGACGACAACTCCGAACTGCATCCGCACAAGCTGCTATGATGCGCTCTCGCTGGACTATGACGTTATCGTCCTGTCGGACTGCACCTCGTCCGTGACTGAGGAAGTGCAGCGCGCAAATCTCGGCGATATGGCACGCATCGGCGCGCATATTGAGACCGTAGGGAGCCTCAGCGCGCTGCTCGGATAAGTCCGGAAGCTGGTTTTTTAATTGACGATCTTCATGGAATGTTTTTTGAAACTTCAAAAAAAGTCAAACTGACTCTCATAATTTCCTTAAAACTGCCTGATAATATATGACCATACCGCGAGGGACGAAAGGTTCCCGCGGCAGGTAAGAGGGACGGGGCATGAGCCCCATGTGTCCCGCAGGCGGATCGGCGCATAACCGGTCGTGTTCGAAAGGAGATTAAACATGAAGAACATTCTTAATAAATACGAAGTACTCAAGGCAGCTCTGGATGAGCTGGGCCTCGACGCGGAGACCAGCCGCATGCTTTCGCTCGAATACTGCGGAGCTTACTGCGAGGTAGTTATCGGGACCGAGTGGCTCAACTATGACTGCTACATCGACCGCATCACCGGCGAACTTGCCGGGGTCGACACCGTGCCGCAGGATGAACCGGAACCCTTCGAGGGCGACCTGTGTGCGGAGCTGCTGCGTGAGGAGGAAGAAGACGCAGCGTAAGCAAAACCGAAAGATCCGGCGCGCCGTTAATCATTGCGGCGCGCCGTTTTTATGGTATAATATCCGGGAATTATTTTGTGAGGTCAGCAATCATGCCGGAATACAGACATATCCAGCGGCAGTTCGGGCCGGTGTATGACGAAAACTCAAGAATACTCATTCTCGGCAGCTTCCCATCGGTCAAGTCCCGAGAGGTCAATTTTTTCTACGGCCATCCGCAGAACCGATTCTGGCCGCTCATGGCGCGCGTGCTCGGCTGCGATGTGCCGCAGAGCATAGAAGAGAAGAAGACCATGCTGCTCTCTAACGGCATCGCGCTGTGGGACGTGCTCGATTCCTGCGATATCATCGGTTCGAGTGACAGCAGCATAAGAAACGCCGTGCCGGTCGATATAGCACTTATCCTGCAAGCTGCGGATATACGGCGCATTTACTGCAACGGCACAGCAGCGTATGACCTGTTCCTAAAACACCTTGCGCCCGTCTGCGGCATGACACCGGTGAAGCTGCCGTCGACCAGCCCCGCGAACGCCGCGTGGACGATGGACAGGCTGTTTGAGCAATGGAAGCAGATACTTAATTCTGACCAATACTGATTAAAGGAGACACACATGAAGCACTGCATAATCGCAAAGTTCAATAACAGCGTGGATGGCAAGCCGGCCATGATTGAGCGAATAGAAGAACTGTTCGCATCGGCAACGGCAGTGGACGGCATTCACGGCCATACCGTGCTGAGAAACTGCATTGACCGGGAGAACCGCTATGATCTCGCCATCGTCATTGACATGGACAAAGCCGCGCTCCCCGCATGGGATGCATCGGATCTGCACCGCGAATGGAAAAACACTTTCGGCCCGTATCTCGCATCCAAGGCGATATTCGATTTTGAGTAATCTGCCTGTCGGGTATAGGTTCGGATTTTAGAGTTTGCAGAAGTATATTGTCAAATTATGCAAGGAAATAAAAAGCCGCGTCGGCTGGATTTTAACCCAACCGACGCGGTATTTTACGTATTTACTTAGAGGGGCAGGTACTTCTTGAGAAGAACTTCCGCTTCCTTTGCATTGGGGATAGCGTACCAGGTGAGAGAGTCGCAGTCGTTGGTTTCGCTGTCGAATCTCGCGCTAAGGGTTGCATCGGAGCGCCACTTGCTGGCTTCGGTCTTCACGGCGGTGGGGCCGCAGAGCAGAGTGGTGTGGCCGTCATCATCGGTCTTAAGTTCCGCAGTCTTAATCTTGTCGAACTCTACGCCCTTGATATCGTCCTTGACGGTGATAAGGCGCTGATTCGTGATTACATACTCGACCTTGCGGCGGAGAGTATTGGCATGCGTGAAAGGCCTGATAAGCGCATATACCATGACAGCAACGATTATAATGACGATTCCCGGCTTGATTCCCGCGCCATTGTTACCGGCGGCCAGTATATAGCCGACAATAAGCGCGACGGTGACAACGGCTTTGATTATTTCGCTTTTGACTATCGCAGGCTTATTGGTCTTGTCCATGGTCGCAAAGGTTTCGGGCTTGCCTCTCCAAAGGACTTCTTCTCCGGTTTCCAGAACCGAGCTCAGCATATCTTCCATACAGATCCTCCACAATTTACTATAAATTTTTGCGTATTCGGAGGAACGTTTGTGCCCTCCTTTTACTGGTTATATAATAGCAAATTTTAAATTAAATCAGTGCAAAGAACTAAACACCCTGCGTTAAATTTTTGCAAACCGATTCTGCCCCCGCGAAAATGAAAAAACCGCCGCCGGCGAACGGTACGACCCCTTGCGGCATGATCTGCCGCGGAACTCCGTACCGCCGTCAGCAGCGGAAAAAAAGAGGAAGGAAAAGAAGCAAATAAAGTTTATGAGAACTAATCCCCGCATCTCAAATCGATGCCCGGCGAAGCGGATTCGATTTGAATCAGTCGCCTTCTATCATGCGGTAGCCTACGCCGACTTCGGTGAATATGTAATGCGGCTCGGCAGGGTTCTTCTCGATTTTGCGGCGGATGTTCGCCA
>CAZFCH010000012.1:0-23551 GCA_964517445.1 uncultured Oscillospiraceae bacterium
CGCGATAGCCGGCGTCATCGCGATGGAGCCGGAGATAATCGTCCTTGACGAGCCCACCGCCATGCTCGACCCGCAGGGGCGCCGCGAGGTCATCTCGACCGTGACGCAGCTGTGCCGCGAAAAGGGCATGACCGTCGTGCTGATAACGCATCACATGGATGAGTGCGTCGGCGCGGACAGGCTTATAATAATGTCAAACGGCAGCATCGTTTCCGACGGTACTCCCGAGAAGGTCTTTGCCGACGCCGCGCTCATGGAGCGCGAAGGGCTGACCGTACCGGAGACAACGCGTCTGCTGCACGATCTCAGGAAAGCAGGCATGGAGCTCAACACCGAAGCGCTCGGAGTGGACGCCTGTGCCGACGAGATCGCGGCAGCGCTGAAGCATTAAAGAGAACGGAGACTCTTAATAGATGGCAGAGATAAGGACGGAGCGCCTGTGCCACGTATACAGCGTGGGCACTCCTTTTGAAAAGGCGGCAATCGAGGGCATCGACCTCACGCTCCCGCAGGGACAGCTGATCGGCGTGATCGGCCATACCGGCTCCGGGAAGTCCACCTTTATCCAGCACCTCAACGCGCTGCTCCAGCCCACCTCGGGCGCGGTGCTCTGCGGCGATGAGAATATAAATAAGGATAAGTTCACCCGCAAGGCGATAAGATTCAAAGTCGGGCTCGTGTTCCAGTATCCGGAATATCAGCTCTTCGAGGAGACGGTGTATAAAGACATCGCCTTTGGCCCGACGAACATGAAGCTGTCTGAAGAAGAGATAGACAGCCGCGTGCGCGAGGCCGCGGGCTTCACCGGCATCGATGAGGAGCTCTTCACGCGCTCGCCGCTGGAGCTCTCGGGCGGCCAGAAGCGCCGCATTGCCATTGCCGGCGTCATTGCGATGCGCCCGGAGGTGCTCGTGCTCGATGAACCGACCGCAGGTCTCGACCCCGCCGGCTGCCGGCAGGTACAGGAAAACCTCTGCGCCTACCGGGAAAAGACCGGCGCGACGGTCATCATCGTCAGCCACAGCATGGACGATGTTGCGCGCCTTGCCGAGAGAATTCTCGTCTTTGACAAGGGTCATGTGGTTATGGACGGTACGCCCGAAGAGGTCTTTTCAAGACCCGAGGAGCTTACCGGCATCGGCCTTGATGTTCCGCACGCGACGGAGCTTGCGATGGCTCTGCGCCGCCGCGGCGTCGCGCTGCCGGAGAGCATATATACGCATGAGCAGCTGCTTGCCGCCATCCTGAAAATAAAGGAGGCGGGGAAATGCTGAAGGATATTACTCTCGGCCAGTTCTTCCCGGGCAATACCATCGCCCACCGGCTCGACCCGAGGACGAAGCTCATCCTCGTCGTGGTGTATATCGTCGCGCTGTTTCAGACTGCAGGCTGGATATCCTACATTGCCATCACCGCGGCGACCGCCGGGTGTATGGCGGCATCCAGAATAAAGCCGGGCAGCATCTTCAAAGGTCTCAAGCCCATGCTGTTCATCATCGCGCTGACGGCTCTGCTCAACATCTTCTATACCGAGGGCACGCCCGTGCTCCCCGGCTGGATTGTGACATGGGAGGGCATTGCGCGCGCGTTCCAGATGGTGCTGCGCATCATCCTGCTCATTACCGGCACATTCCTCCTGACCTATACCACGAGCCCCATCGCCCTGACGGACGGAATGGAGCTGCTGTTCGCGCCGCTCAAGAAGATAAAGGTCCCCGTGCATGAGATGACGATGATGATGAGCATGGCGCTCAGGTTCATCCCCACGCTCATCGAGGAGACGGATAAAATCATGTCCGCGCAGAAAGCCCGCGGAGCGGACTTTGAGACGGGCAGCCTTATGAGCCGTGCAAAGGCTCTGCTGCCGGTGTTGGTGCCGCTGTTCGTGTCGGCGTTCCGGCGCGCGGATGAGCTTGCCGTCGCCATGGAGAGCCGCTGCTACCACGGCGGCGAGGGGCGCACCAGAATGAAGCACCTTCAGATGCAGGGCATCGACTGGGCAGCGCTCATCATCGGCGCGGCATTCCTTGCCGGCATAATAGTTTTGAAGAAGTTCGGACTGTGATTATGAAAAATATTGCTCTGCGCCTGCGCTATGACGGGAGCCGCTATCACGGCTGGCAGATTCAGAAAAACGAAATAAGCGTCGCGCAGACCGTCGAGGAAGCGCTTGAAAAAGTGCTCGGCACACGCACTAAGGTCGTCGGCTGCGGCAGAACAGATGCCGGTGTCCACGCTCTGCGCTACTGCGCAAACTTCCATGCCGACACCAACATCCCTATGGAGCGCATGCCGCTCGCCGTCAATTCCCGCCTGCCGGACGATATCGCCGTGACGGACGCGGTCGAGGTCGATGAAGACTTCAACGCGATCGGCTCCTGCATAAAAAAAGAATATATATATAAAATCCATAACAGCAATATCCGCGATCCATTCCTGAAAGACCGGGTCTGCTTCTATCCGCAGCACCTCGATATGGAGCAGTTCAGCCGTGCCGCCTCGGCATTCGAGGGCACGCATGATTTCAGAGCCGTGCGCAGCGTCGGCACCGAGACTAAGACCACCGTGAGGACGGTCTACTGGTGCCGTGCCGAGAAGGAGGGGGACATCATCACCGTCTCCATCTGCGCCGACGGCTTCCTGTATAATATGTGCCGGGCGATGGTCGGCACCATGGTCTATGCCTCATACGGCAAGCTTTGCCCGGAGGATATCCCGGCGCTCCTTGAAAAAGGCGACCGGCGTCTCACCGGGCCGACCATGCCGCCGCAGGGTCTGTACCTCAACCGTGTCTGGTACGACGGCGCGGCGGGCGAAATGATGAGCAGAGACTGATATTGAAATAAGCATAATATTATCTTTCCTGTTAATAATGCTATATTTGTTCATAAACTTGTGATACAGTAATAGCTGCCGGGGAAGAAGAGAAAACAGGCGGTGCGCCGCCAAAATATAAAGGATGGCAGGTACATATGAGAGCTATCATTGACATCATACTGATATTGATAATCGCCCTGTGCACATGGAACGGCTACAAGAAAGGGCTCGTCGGGGGCATCGCCGGGATTCTTGCGATAATCATCGCGCTCTTCGGCGGCAGTCTTTTTGCTTCGGCGTATTCAAACGAGATTGTCCCGGCGGTTGAGCCTTTTGTCGACGGCTATGTGGACTCCTCCAAGACCCGCGACGCCATCCTCGAAAAAATGGGCTACGGCAGCAGCGACCTTTCGCTTGAGGATATCCTTACTCAGGATTCCTCCCTGCGCTATGACTATGCCTATGAGTGCTTCAGCGCGATGGGGCTTTATGAAAAGCGCGCCGAGGAGCTTGCGGACGATGCCGTGAACCTTGCCGATACCGACGGCGTCAGCATGACCGATGCTGTCGTCTCCGTCCTGTGCAGTACTCTTACCAAAGTCGGAATTATGGTCGTGGCCTTTCTCCTGATTCTTATCCTGCTCGTGGCGCTCGGCAATATCGGGAACCTCTCTTTCAGGCTGCCGAACATGGAGGCCGTGGACGAAGTAGGCGGCGCGATAATGGGCTTTGCCAAGGGCTTTCTCTATTGCGTGCTCCTGTGCTGGCTCCTGAGCTTCATGGGCCTTGTCATCGGCACGGAGACCATGGGCAATACGACGCTCGGCCGCTTCTTCCTTATCTTTGATTTTCTTACCGGCGGTTTGCTGTAAACCGGAAATAGCAGAAATATATATACGGAGGCAATAAATGCAGCCTACAATGTGTTCGCGCTGCGGCAAGAATGTTGCCGTGGTGTTCATAACCAAGATTGAAAACGGTCAGGCCAAGAATGAGGGCCTGTGCCTTAAGTGCGCCCGCGAGCTGCACATTAAGCCCGTGGACGATATGATAACCAAAATGGGCATCACCGATGATGAGCTTGACAATCTCAGCGGCGATATGATGAACGCCCTCACCGGCGGTGAGGACATCGCCCCCGTCGATGATGACGGCAGCGGCGAGGATGACGACGGCAAGACCGCGACCTTCCCGTTCCTCAACCGTCTTTTCGGCGGCGGCCCCAGCGCCTCGGCGTCGGGCGAGAGCCAGAACCAGAACGGAGAGCCGCGCCGCAGTGAGCCCAAGGAGAATCCCCCCAAGGGCGGCAAGCGCAAGTTCCTTGACAGCTACTGCATCGACCTCACTGCCCGCGCCCGCGAGGGTAAGCTCGATACGATGATCGGCCGCGAGGAAGAGCTTGAGCGCGTCATCCAGATTCTCAACCGCCGCCAGAAGAATAACCCCTGCCTTATCGGCGAACCCGGCGTCGGCAAGACGGCCATCGCCGAGGGGCTTGCCCAGCGCATTGCCATGGGCAATGTCCCGGCGAAGCTCCAGAATAAAGAAGTCGACCTGCTCGATTTGACTGCTCTCGTCGCCGGCACGCAGTTCCGCGGCCAGTTCGAGAGCCGCATGAAAGGCCTTATCGAGGAGATAAAAAAGCACGGCAATATCATCCTCGTTATAGATGAGGTGCATAATATCGTCGGCGCGGGTGATGCCGAGGGCAGCATGAACGCCGCCAACATCCTCAAGCCCGCCCTCTCCAGAGGCGAGATTCAGGTCATCGGCGCGACGACCTTTACCGAGTACCGAAAGCACATCGAGAAAGACTCTGCGCTTGAGCGCCGCTTCCAGCCCGTCACCGTGGCAGAGCCGTCGATTGAAGACAGCGTGAAGATTCTCTGCGGCATCGCGCATTATTATGAGGACTACCACGGCGTCGCCATCTCCGATGAGATGTGCCGTCAGGCCGTTGTTATGAGCGAGCGCTATATCACCGACCGCTTCCTGCCCGATAAGGCCATCGACCTTATCGATGAGGCGTGCTCCGATGTGAACCTTAAGAATAAGGACATCAACCGCCGCATGGAGGCCGAGCGCGACCTTGAGAATGTCCGCTTTGAGCGGGACGCTCTCACCTCCGACAGCCGTGAGCTTACCGATGCCCAGCAGGATCAGCGCTATGCCCGCATCGCGGAGCTCAAGAGCAAGGAAATGCAGCTTGAAAATGAGCTCAGCGAGATTAATAAGAACCCGCGCCCCGCTCTGACTACCGATAACCTTGCCCGCATCATCGAGCTGTGGACGAAGATTCCCGCCTCCACCATCAAGGAGGACGAGTTCGAGCGCCTCGCAAAGCTTGACGAGCGCCTGAAGGAACACATCGTCGGTCAGGACGAAGCCGTGAACGCCGTCTGCTCGGCGATAAAGCGCAGCCGCGTCGGGCTTCAGGTCAAGCGCAAGCCCGTCAGCTTCATCTTCGTCGGCGGCACCGGCGTCGGCAAGACGGAGCTTGTCAAGCGCCTTGCCGCGGATATGTTTGATTCTCCCGAGTCTCTCATCAGGCTCGATATGTCCGAGTTCATGGAGAAGTTCTCCGTCTCGCGCATCATCGGCTCACCTCCCGGCTATGTCGGATATGACGAGGCAGGCCAGCTCACCGAGAAGATACGCCGCAAGCCCTACAGCGTCGTGCTGTTTGACGAGATAGAAAAGGCGCACCCGGATGTTATGAACATCCTTCTCCAGATTCTTGACGACGGCCGCATCACCGACGCGCAGGGCAGAACCGTGAACTTTGAAAACACCATCATCGTCATGACCACCAACGCCGGCAGCAATAATAAATCCGGCAGCGTCGGCTTCGGCGGCTCGATAAGCGACATGAGCCGTGAGCGAACCATGAAAGCACTCAACGAGTTCCTGCGCCCCGAGTTCATTAACCGTGTCGATGAGGTCATCTGCTTTAACCAGCTCACGGAGGAGAACTTCCGCTCCATCGCAGGCCTTATGCTCGGCGAGCTGCGCGATGTTATGAAAGAAAAGAACATCGCCCTCACCTGGGACGACAGCCTTGTCGACTACCTTGTCACCAAGGCGTACTCCGTCACCTACGGCGCGCGCAATCTGCGCCGCACAATCCAGAAGGATATCGAAGATGTCCTTGCTCAGCGGATTGTTGAGAACCGCGGCAGGGAGATAAAGAGCATCGCAATGTCCGCGAAGGACGGCGCGGTGACTATCGCAATCGGAGAGTGATATTATGGAAAGACTGAAAACCGTTCTCGGCGATATTACCAGACAGAATGTCGACGCCATCGTTAACGCCGCAAACTGCTCGCTGCTCGGCGGCGGGGGAGTGGACGGCGCAATCCACCGTGCCGCCGGCCCCGAGCTTCTTGCCGAGTGCCGCACGCTGCACGGCTGCGAAACCGGCAAAGCGAAAATCACCAAGGGCTACAGGCTCCCCGCAAAGTACGTTATCCATACCCCCGGCCCCGTGTGGCACGGCGGCAATAACGGCGAGGCTGAGCTTCTTGCCTCGTGCTATCGCTCCTGCCTGAAGCTTGCCTCTGAAAACGGCTGCAAGACCGTGGACTTTCCCTCGATAAGCACCGGCGTGTACCATTTCCCGCTTGCCAAGGCGGCGGCTATCGCCTGCAGGACCATCATGGAATACCTCAACTCCCACCCGGAGATAGAGTGTGTGCGCATGGTCTGCTTTAATGAGCAGACCAAGACCGCCTACGATTCCGCGATAGCCGCGCTTGAGGTAAACGCATGAGCAAAAAGCTCATAAAGCTGCAGTATAATTCTCCGGTCGTTCTGACCTTTGCGTTGCTGTCGCTCGGCGTGCTTCTGCTCGACGGACTTACCGGCGGCAGGAGTACCAGTGCGCTCTTCAGCGTGTACCGTTCGTCGTTTTCCGACCTCGGCACCTATCCGCGCTTTTTCCTGCATGTGCTCGGTCACAGCAGCTATTCGCACTATATCGGCAACATGATGATGATTCTCGTCGTCGGCCCGCCGCTTGAGGAAAAGTACGGCAGCCGTCCGCTCTTCTGGGCAATCTTCCTCACGGCCTTCGTTTCCGGCATGGTGCATTGGCTCTTCTTCCCCGGTACGCAGCTGCTCGGCGCGTCAGGCATCGTGTTTATGATGATCGTCATGTCCTCCCTCGCCGGGATGAAAAACGGCTGCATCCCCATAACCCTTATCCTCGTGCTGGTGCTCTATATCGGCGGCGAGATTGTCGACGGCGTCGTGCTCAAGGATAACATATCCCAGCTCAGCCACATCGTGGGAGGCGTTTGCGGCGCTTTCCTCGGAATAAGCATGAGAAGGTGAGCCTATGGAAAACCTGCTTGTCAGCGCCTGCCTTCTGGGCTTCAAATGCAAATACTCCGGCGGCAGCAATGCCCTGCCCGAGGAGACGATAGAAAAGCTTCGTGCCCGTTATCGGCTCATCCCTGTCTGCCCCGAGACGGCGGGCGGCCTGCCCATACCGCGTGACCCGAGTGAACGCCTCGGCGAGCGTGTTGTGAGCCGCCGCGGCGCGGACGTCACCCGGCAGTATAAAAAGGGCGCGGAGATTGCGCTCACGCTTGCCCGGCGCTATGGCTGCTCCAAGGCTCTTATGAAGGAGCGCAGCCCCTCATGCGGCAGCGGGCTTATCTATGACGGCAGCTTTTCCGGTAAACTCGTCGAGGGTGACGGCTGTGCCGCGGAACTTCTCAAGGCCGCAGGCGTGTCCGTGACCGGAGAAAATGTGACAGAACTGTTAATAATGCCCGATTGAGCAGAGTAAGGCAAATTTTTTTACATCATGCGACTTGACAGAATATCTTGCGGAATATAAAATCTGTTGTGTTGAGAAAAGTTAAAAGATGAAAAATTGACTGAAGACGTTTAATCAACAGAAAAAGGATGTGCAAAAAATGGAACTTACTAAAAGCGAACTTGAGATTATGAATGTTATCTGGGATGCAAAGCGTCCCCTTACAAGAGGTGAAATCCTCTCCCTGTCCGTCGACAAGAAGTGGAAGGACAATTCGATTCATATTCTCCTTAACAGACTTCTGGAAAAGGGCGCCATCGTTGAGGGCGGCTTTGCCAGAAGCGGCAAGTCTTACGGCAGACTTTATGAGCCGAACATCACCGGTGAGGAGTTCTATGCGGAGAACGTTCTTTCCGGCGGCAATCAGGACAGGCTTGAAATGCTCTTTGACGCTCTGCTCAAGCGTCCGGATGTTGACGCGGACATGATAAAGAAGTTCGAGTCCAAGCTTGAAGAAAAGAAAAAGGAACTCTGATCTGATCAGATTAGAAAATTAAAACCCGCATCCGGGAAACCGGATGCGGATTTTATACTGACTTGGGGAAAAGTGAATCAGTGACCCGCTTTTGACCCGCTTTTGACCTGCATTTGACCCGGGTTTGACCCGCAGAATCGGGGGCATTTTTACACTGATTCAGGAGAACGGAGAGGATAATTTGAAGCTCAAAAGGTTCGTCGGCGGCAAGGCTTTTTACCGAAAACTCTTTGCAATCATGCTGCCGATATTGGTTCAGAACGTCATAACGAACTTTGTAAGTCTGCTTGATAACGTCATGGTCGGGCAGGTCGGCACGGAGCCGATGTCCGGTGTGGCAATAGTCAATCAGCTTATTTTTGTTTTTAACCTCTGTATATTCGGCGGTCTTGCCGGCGCCGGAATCTTCACCGCGCAGTATTACGGCAAGAACGACAGCAAGGGCGTTGCCGATACCTTCCGCGCAAAGCTTTATATTGCAGCCTTTACAGCCACAGCGTTTATCATTGTGTTCAAGCTCTTCGGGGAACAGCTTATCATGCAGTTCATCCACGAGGGCGAGGAACAGCTTGACATGGCCGCAACGCTTAATTACGGCAAGGATTATCTCGCCGTCATGCTGATTCAGATTCCGCCCTTCGCACTCCAGCAGGTGTATGCAAGCACCCTTAAGGAGAGCGGGGAGACGCTTGTTCCCATGAAGGCCGGCATCGTCGCAGTCCTTGTGAACCTCGTCGGCAACTATATTCTCATCTTCGGCAAGCTCGGCGCTCCGGTCATGGGCGTCGTCGGCGCAGCAATTGCAACGGTTATCTCCCGTTTTGTCGAGTGCGCAATTATAATCATCTGGACGCATCGCCACAGAGATACCAACCCCTTTGTGGATCACGCCTACACCACCTGGCGCATCCCGAATGTGCTGCTGCGTCAGATAATCGTTATGGGAATGCCCCTGCTTGTGAACGAGCTTTTGTGGTCAAGCGGCATGACGATTCTCAACCAGTGCTACTCCATGCGCGGGCTTGAGGTTGTCTCCGCGGTCAATATTTCGACTACTGTTTCCAATCTTTTCTTCTGCGCCTATTTCTCCATGGGCAATTCCATCGCCATAATTATCGGCCAGCTCCTCGGCGCGGGAGACCTTGAGAAAGCAGTTGATGAGGACAGAAAACTCATCGCCTTTGCTGTTGCGCTGTGTGTCGTGGTCGGAGCCGTAATGACGCTGCTCGCTCCGCTGATTCCCGAGATATACAATACCTCCGATCATGTTAAGCAGATTGCGTCCGAGCTGCTTGTGGTTAGTGCCGTGATGATGCCGGTGAACGCCTTTACGAATGCCTGCTTTTTTACTCTCCGCTCTGGCGGCAAGACCATCATCACCTTTGTGTATGACAGTCTGTATCTCTGGGTGCTGTGCATCCCGCTTGCCTTTGTGCTCTCGCGCTATACGGCAATGCCGATACTGAGCATGTACATATGCATTCAGGCGCTGGAGCTCGTCAAGTGCAGCGTCGGCTACTATCTTGTCCGAAGCCGCAAGTGGGTCAAAGATCTTGTCTCCGAACCCGAGCCCCCCGCAGTCGAATTCTGATGCAAGTATAAAACATAAAAACATCTGCCCGCGGTTCAAACTGAACCGCGGGCAGATGTTTTTAATCTTGAAAATACTGCGGATACTTTTCGCGGATTGCCGCCGCGTCTACTTTATACCGGGTCAGGTGCTTCTCCATAATCGCGCTGGCTGCCTGTTTATCACCGGCGGCTATCGCGTCCACGATACGCTCATGGTCTTCGACGGTCTTATTATCCTTCACAACGGTCAGAGACAGATGGCGCACTCTGTCAAAGTGAATGGAGAGGTTGCGCGTCAGAGCATATACGCGATCCTTTTTCGCGATGGAGAAGAGTTTCGCATGAAGCTCGTCATCAAGACTGAGAAGATTTTCAGGGGCCTGGACAAGATAGAATTTCTGAAGCGCCAGATTTTCTCTCAGCTTTGCAATGTCTGCTTCCGTCGCCATGTCGCATACCAGCTTTACGACCTCGCATTCAAGCACCTTGCGCATGAAGCGCGCTTCCTCAATAAGGTTGTAATCTATTGATGCGACAACGCTTTTCTTCTGCGGCTGTATTTCTATCACGCCGACCTTTGAAAGCTCTATCAGTGCTTCTCTCACCGGTGTGCGTGACAGCCCCAGCTCCGCGGCAAGCTCATTCTCGCTTATCAAAGCTCCGGGAGGAAGACCGAGTCGGATAATATTATCTTTTATGATTCTGAGCGCGTAATCGCGCCCGGTTTCCCTCGGATATCTCTCCGTGACTTTCATGCTGCTTCCTCCTGTTCTGTAGGATACAAGTATACATATCCCGCGCGGAGATGTCAAGAATCCTCCAAGACAGGTACGCTTCCGTCAGGCTGTTCCGAGATACTTCTTCAGACAGCTGCGCACCGCGCCGGGCCCTGCGAGCATCTCTTTTACCATCGTCTCTATCTTTACAGCCAGCCCCGCTTCGACGAGATCTGTCCCGAAGAGCACGGGATTTGAGAGAATGGAGCAAAGCTTCCCGTCAACGCTTGCGGGATTGCCGAGCTGTACGGTTTCAAGCTGCTTCTGCAGCACGTCAAGCATCGGGTCGCTGCTGCACTCAAAGGCATTGCCTTCATCGTCTACGGCCAGAAGGTAGCGTATCCACCCGGCTATTGCAAGCGGGATAAAAGTGAGCGTGCGCACGTCAAGTGTCTCGCTGCGGATATAGCTCTTGATGGTTTCGCCATAGCGAATGGGGATTTTCTGGCTCGTGTCCATTGCTATGCGCTGCGGCATATCCGGCATAAAGGGATTGGGCAGACGCACCTCAAGCACCTCGCGGATGAATGCTTCAGGGCTGAGTATGCCGGGGTCGGTGACCACAGGCAGACCCTCCGTCAGGCCGATGCGCTCGACAAGCGCCTTGAGCTCGGGATCCTTCATCTCTTTCCAAATCCTGTCATAGCCGAGCATGCAGCCATATACGGCAAGCGCAGTGTGCAGAGGATTGAGGCAGGTCGTGACCTTCATGCGCTCGGTCTTGCTGACGGTCTCGCGGTCGGTCATGTATACCCCCGCCATTTCAAAGGACGGGCGACCATTCGGGAATCTGTCCTCTATGACGAGGTACTGCGGTTCCTCGGCATTCACAAACGGTGCCAGCGGACGGCCGCGGCTGTTGAGACGTATATCCATGTCCTCAATGCCGCCGTCGAGGAGCATCTGCTCGACTTCCTTCGAAGGACCCGGAGTGATCTTGTCTATCATTGTCCACGGGAAGGAGACCTTCTCTTCGTCGGAGAGCCAGTCGATGAACTCTGCCGGAACAAAGCCCTTTTCCTTCCAGCTCTCTGCCATTGCAAGCACGTTGCGGCGCAGCAGCTCACCGTTGTGAGAGCAGTTATCCATGCTCACCACGGCGATGGGAAACGCTCCGGCCTTGTAGCGCTCGAGCAGCAGCTCTGCCGTTTTGCCCATGGCGTGGCGGCAGCTGCCGGGACCGTTGTCCATATCGGCCTTTGCGGCGGGGAGATACTCGCCGTGCATATCTTTTAGGGCGTAGCCCTTTTCGGTTATAGTGAAGCTGAGCAGCTGGAGGGACGGCTCGCGGAATATCTTCCGCAGCCTGTCCATATCCTCGCTCCCAGCCTCGGTTAAAAGTGCCTGCGCAACGGAAGCCACAGCCTGCTTCTTTATGCTGCCGTCAGGCAGCAGACTGACCGTCATGCACATACAGTCATAGGGCTTGAATATCAGATCAATGCTTTCCTTGTCGGAGGGAACTGCCGCGATTATACCGCTCTTTTCAAGCCTGGAATCGAGCAGCTTGTGCTGTATTCCTGCGATGAATCCGCGGAAAATGTTGCCCGGACCGAAGTGTACCCAGACGGGTGCGGCCTCGGTATTGCGGCACATTTCCGCATGGTCAAAGCGGGGGACCGCAACGCCGGCACTTTCCCATGCTGCGCGATTCTTAGAGCCTTCATAACTGAGTTTCATTATTTGCCCGCTCCTTTCGCTGCCTTGCATATCGCTTCCCAAAGACCGTTGAGGTAGCACGCGCCGAGTGCGCGGTCATACAGACCGTAGCCGGGGCGGCCAATCTCATCCCAGATCATACGTCCGTGGTCGGGGCGAATGTAGGTATCGGGGCAGGTCTCGTATATTGCCTTCATGATCTCGTACATATCGAGATCACCGGTGGAGGACAGATGCGCAGCCTCGCGGAACTTATGGTAGCCGAGATACTTGACGTTTCTCACGTGCAGGCAGCCGATGCGGTTCATCTTGCCGAAGTGCCGTATTGCTTCCGGAATATCGTTATTCTCGTCCGAGCCGAGAGAGCCGGTGCAGAGGCACACGGTGTTGCAGGGAGAGTCATGCAGGGCGACAATCTTATCAAAGTCTGCGATACTGTGCGCGATGCGCGGCAGACCGAAGATCGGCCAGGCGGGGTCGTCAGGATGGCATGCCATTATAACACCGCACTCTTCGCAGGTCGGGATGATGCCGTCGAGAAAGTATTTGTAATTTTCGCGCAGCTCGTCAGGCCCGATGTTCTTGTACAGTGCCAGCACCTTTTCAAGCTCCGCAAGGCGCTCAGGCTCCCAGCCGGGAAGCGAGAAACCGTTGCTGTTTTCTATGGTGCTCTTCACTATTTCGAGCGGTCCCATGTCGCCAAGATCAGCCTCATCGAAGTACAGGCTGTTTGAGCCGTCCTCGGGAATGACGCGCGCAAGGTCGGTGCGCAGCCAGTCGAACACCGGCATGAAGTTATAGACGATGACCTTGACGCCGTATTTTGCGAGGTTGCGTATCGTGGTGCAGTAATTTGCAATGTACTCATCGCGCGTGGGCAGACCGAGCTTAATGTCCTCATGGACATTGACGGACTCAATGACCTCACACTCGAGGCCTGCCGCATGAACCTCATCGATATAACTCTTTATCTCGTCCTCATTCCAGACCTCACCTGCGGCTTTGTAGTCAAGGAAGCCCATGATGCCGGTCATGCCGGGGATTTGCTTTATTTGCTTAAGTGTAACGCTGTCGCTGTTTGAGCCGTACCAGCGGAATGTCATTTTCATAAGAGATACCTCAACAATTTATGCGCCGTAAACAAGATTAGGCAGCCACAGAACAGCCTGCGGGAAGAAGATCATGAAGACAATAACGCCGATGACTGCAAGGTAGAACGGCCAGCCGTAACGCACGGTCTCCTCGATGGGGCATTCCATGATGTCGGAAACGGCGTAGAGCGCGGTGCCTACGGGCGGAGTCATAACGCCGAAGGTAACGGTTGTCATCATGATCATGCCGAATACGACCTCGTCCACACCGACGCTGCGCATAACGGGCAGCAGAATCGGGGTAAGGATGAGCGCGATAACGGTCGTTTCCATGAACATGCCGCACAGCAGCAGGAACAGCACGACGAGGAACAGCAGCAGCGTGGGATTGCTCGTCACGCTGATGAGCCCCTGCGCGATCGTGACGGTTATATCATCGTACACAACGCCGTAGCCGAACACGCCGGAGAAAGCGAGAATGATGGTGATAACGGTGACGTCCTTGACGCTCTCACGCAGAGTCTGCTTGAGGGTGTCCCAGGTCAGCTCTCTGTGGATGCATACACCGACAAACAGTGCGTATGCGCAGGCGAATGCACCGGATTCGGTCGGGCTCATTATGCCGAAGCGGATGAGCAGGATAAGCAGAATGGGGAAGAGCATTGCCCAGATGCTGGAGAAGAAGGCGGAAGCGATCTCCTTGAAGGGAGCGGGCTTGTCATGCTCGGGCTTGTAGCCGAAGTGATGTGCGCTCCAGGTGGTCGCAAGCATGAGCAGGATGCACATCAGAATGCCGGGCACCCAGCCGGCCATGAACAGACGGCCAATGGACACTTCACCGACAGTGCCGTATATGATAAGACCCATGCTGGGCGGAATGGTTGCGACGATAAGACCGGACAGACCGTTTATTGCGGCGGACCAGCCTCTGGCGTAGCCAAGACGAGTCATCTCAGGCCCGAGTATGCGGCTCTCCATTGCGGCATCCGCAACGGCGGAGCCAGACACGCCGCCCATCAGCGTGGACAGCAGGCAGGAGACCTGGCCGATATTGCCGTACATGTGGCCGGTGCAGGCGTTGGCAAAACGCATCAGACGTTTTGTGATGCCGCAGCTGTTCATGAGGTTGCCGGCAAGGATGAAAAGGGGAATGGCCAGCATCGTGAAGCTCTGCGAGGTGGAGATGGACTTCTGCACGAGGATGGACATCGGCAGACCGCGGATAAGGAAGAAGCTCAGACCGGACAGGCCGATGGAAAACGCGACGGGCATTCCCAGAAACAGGAACACAAGAAAGATTATTATGGCGGTATACATCAGGCAATGTCCCTCCCTGCTTCGTGAGCAATCTCCTGATCGGCAGGAGTCTTAATTCTTTCTATGAGCTTTATTGTGGTGGAAATTATCATCATAAACGAGCCGACAGGAACGGCCATTGTGACATAGCTGTAGCTTATGTGCAGCGCAGTTATCTGTCTTGCCCAGCCGGTTACGGTCATCTCAATGCCGTTGACGACGAGGATGCCGAGGAAGCCTATGATGATAAGCTTGAAGAGAATGTCGATACCCTTCTGAACCTTTTTGGGGAGGTGCTTTACAAATATGTCTATGCCGATAAGCCCCGAGCCGCGGATGGCAACGTCGCTTCCGAAGAAGATCAGCCACGCGAACATAACCAGCGCCACGTCCTGCGCCCAGTTGAGCGGGTGCTTTATGTATCTCATAAGTGCTGAAATAAAAACAAGAACGGTGATTCCGGCGAGTAGCGCCAGAGCGATGAACTCTTCAGCTTTGCAGAACTTTTCGTATGCTTTTTTCATTTAACCACATCCTTTTTAAGATTAAGGCAGCACCGCATAATGCGGCATAAGCAGGTACCGCAGGCCGTATCATGCGGTGCTGCCTTAAACAGGAGTGCCGGCGGAATCGCCGGCACTCCTGTTTTTCAAGAGCTTTTTAGTTCAGGCCAGCCTCTGTATAAAGCTGTTCGCGCAGTTCGGTCCAACCAAGCTGCTCATATGCAGTCTTTGCTGCTTCCTTGAAAGCATCAATGTCGACCTCAGCGATGGTCATGCCGTTTTCAACGAGCTCTGCCTCAAGATCGGCCTGAGCCGCGATGACGTCCTGTGCGCTCTCATATGCGCAGGAGAAGAAGTCGTCCTTCAGAATCTGCTGGTACTCAGCGGGGAGCTGGGAGAACCACTTCTCACCGCAGATGACGAAGTTAAAGAGGTTGATGTGCTCGGTCTTGCTGACGTACTCGCAGACTTCGTAGATCTTGCTGGAGACAGCAGAGGTGTACTGAACCTCGCAGCCGTCGATAGCCTTGGTCTGGATGGAGTTGTAAACTTCGGACCATGCTATGTTGTACGGGGTAGCGCCGAGAGCTTCGATAGAGCAGGAGTAGGGGTCAGCGCCGGGAGTGCGGATGACAACGCCCTTGAGGTCAGCGGGAGTCTTGTATTCCTTGTGACCCATGAAGGAGCGTGCACCGTCATAGTAGTTGTAGCAGAGAGTGCGGATGCCGGCTTCGACAAGCTGGTTGTCCCAGTCTTTGAAGGTGTCGGTGTCCATGACTTTGCAGCCGTCGTCATAGTTGTCGACGAAGTAAGCCATGTTCATTATGCCGATGTCCTTGACGTAGCTGGAAAGACGGCCTGCGTCGGTGAGGACGGCGATGCCCATGCCCTGAAGAGCCTGGTCGATCATGTCTTCCTCAGCGCCAAGCTGGCTGGAGGGGTAGATGGTGACCTTGACATGACCGTCGGTGTCGGCAAGAACCTTGTCGGCAGCGGCCTTCATGCCGGCGTAGATCATGGAGTTCTCGGTCTGGGTGGTGGAGAGCTTGAGCTCATACACCGTGTCGTCCGCGGAAGCGGCGGTGTCGGTGGAAGCGGCATCAGTGGAAGCAGTGCTGCTGCTTGATGTCGTGGTGCTGCCGCAGGCGGCGAGAGCCAGAACCATTGCGACGCAGAGAAGCAGGGAAACTAGTTTCTTCATTTCGGATCCTCCTGTTTTTTTGTTTGGGATTTGCTATGTCTGTATTATAGCGCTCTGAAATAAAATTGTCTACTAGTATACTAGTAAAAAATCTGCGCCGTTTTTTGTTACAATTGCTTATAAGCTGTTAAGAATCTTAACAACTTATGACGACCGCTGCTGGAATTGCGGCTGAATGCGCAAAAAAATCCCCTTCCGGGTTTAAATCCGGAAGGGGAGAGATGGAAAACGTAATAAGCTTATGCTGCCTTGGCTGCAATAGTACGGGCGAGTTTGAGCGACACGGGCGCGACTATAAGCATCTGTATCGGGAGCGCGATTGTGAAATTATAAGGCAGATACTTGAAGAAGCTTGCGACTGCCGTCTGTGCGTTCTCCCACGTGACAATCACGGAGAACACGGTCATTGCGACTGTCATAAGCACGACCATGCTGAACCTGAGAATGAGGACCTTGTAGCATTCGCGGTCCGAGTCATCAGATACCGCCGCTACGAGCTTTCTTGACAGCGGTGTGCATATACACATGTCGCATATGATACCTACTACGAAGCCCAGCGGCAGCCTCTTGAGGGAGATGACCCAGGCTTCGGCATCGAATGCGCCGCTTTTTACGCACTCATTGAGCGCGGCCATTACATATATCATAATAAGACTCATAATAACGCTTAGAAGTATTCCTTCTTTTTTGCTGTGTGGCATATTGTTCCTCCTGATTTTTGGGCAAAAAAATTGCCCCCGCTCGTCTGACAGTGAGTGGGTGACGTTTTATGTCTGCATGCCCTCTTTAATTACGGTGTTATTTTAGCATTTTGCGTACCAAATTTCAAATGGACAGTTTTTATGAAATTCAGCCGCCGGGTCTCGGCTGCCCATGCGCTTTTTGATAATATAAAAAAGTCTGCACCGTTTCGTTTGCAGGAACGGTGCAGGCTACTTCGATGTTATCAATGGCAGTTGAAATACAGCAGCGCCGTGCTGTCCGTGAGCACAACATCACACTGACCGGCGTAGAGGTATTCAAAGCACTCGGTTGTACCGCCGGCGAGACGGGTGATCTGACCCAAACGGTCGACCAGCTTTTCGTCGGTGTTGAGCGCTTCAAGTGCTTCCGGGGTTGAGGGCATGCACATCTTGCGCCCGTTGAGACGGAGCTTGTTCCACACCGATGAGCCGTTTCTTGTCGCTATCACGATGTCATTATGGATATACGGGCCGTACTGTGTGAACTTGCCCTCGTCAATATCTTCCTGATCCAGCGCAATGCCGCCCCATGCGACGTCGATGTTCCCCGAGGACAGCTCAATATACACGTTTTCTTTTTCTATCTGCTGCATCTTGAGGTTCCAGCCCAGCAGATCGCATACTGCGGTTGCAAGCTCAACGTCAAGCCCCCAGAACTCCCCGTTCGTCACGTAAGACATGGGGAAAGAGTTGGCGTCCAGCCCGATTATAAGGTCGCGCTCCTCGGGCGCCTGGAGCTGATCGAGCGCATCTGCCTGCTTGGGAAAATTCAGCGCCGCACTTCCGAGCCATTTTGTCGAAAGCTCATCCACCTTGCCCTGCGCAGCCAGAACGCTGAGCGCCGCCGTGACGTAGAAATACAGCGGGTCATCGTTTCTGAATGCCAGAGAATATTCCTGCTCAACCAGCACCTGTACCTCGTTCACGCCGTATTTGTAGCCGCCGCAGCCTGCCGCGCCGAGCATGACGCACAGTGCCAGCAGCACGCATATCATTCGTTTCGGGAAAAAATTTTTACACATATTGTTTACTCCGTTTGTCAGTGCTTGGGTTTATAGCCTCCACCGCCGCGGGGCACATGACGCTCCCGAGCTGATTCTTGCTGCGGTCTTGGTGCATGGCGCTCTTCTGGAGGCTCCTGCGGCTCCGGAGCATGGCGCTCCGGCATCGGCTGCGGCCTCGGGGCATAACGATCCTGCGGCCTTGGTGCCCGGCGCGGCGGCCGCCGTCTTTTCAGGACAATGCGTGTTCCTATGAACGCCGCGAGTATGACTGCTGCCGCAATACCTGCGACAGTGAGAACTTTCTTGATGGTTGCCTTGCGCGCCTGTTCAGCGGCGAGACGCTCCTGCTCGGCTTTTTCTTCAGCTTCGCGCTCGGCAGCAAGGCGCTCCTGCTCGGCCTCCTGCGCGGCGGCTTCCTCCTCGGCCTTGCGCGCCGCATCCGCTTCGGCCTGCTTCTCCTCCTCGTAGGCCTTGAGCTGGTCGTCAAGGTCCAGGGCGTATTCGGTGAGCATCAGCGCCGCGTCAGATATGACTTTTTCATAGTTCGAGACATTGCAGGTCATGACCGTTACAATGCAGGGGTTCGGCGTGTAGATTATGCCTGTGGTGTGGTTAAAGCTCTGACCGAGCTGATCGTCAAAGCTGCCGTACTTCTGCGCAACGTCGTACACGCCCTCGATGGACTGCGACAGGCGGAAGTAATGTGTCGGCTCTGCACGGAGCAGACAGTCGATGATATTGGGGTAGCTGTCCGAATCGGAATAGAGTGTCTTCATAACCGAGGTCATGTAGCGGTTATTGAAATAGCAGTAGTCCATGTAATCCGGGTCATACTCGCCGTCCTCAAGCGAGGCGTACTTTTTTGCCTCCGTGCGCCACTGCTCATCTCCGCCGAGATAGGTTCTTATATAATGCGCCCACTCGTTGTTTGAGTAGACAAGTATAAGCTCTTCAATTTCCGACACGGGCTTATCGTAAATATACGTGTCCTGCGTAATCTCCCCGCTCTTGACGCGCTCGCTGAGCAGCATCATCAGGGGCACCTTGTACATGCTGGCAGGGTAGAACCACTCGTCGCCGTTATAGTACCACTCGTCGCCGGTCGCGGTGTAGCAGAAGCCGAGGCTGAAATCTTTCGAGTCGATTCCGCGCTCGGAGAGAAAGCTTTCCGTCATTTCATTGAGCTTCTGCGCATCGATTATCCCGGTGTCCGCTGCGGTATCGTCGGCATGTGCCGATACCGGCATTACCGCAAACATCATCATGCACAGCAGCAGCGATAGGAGCCGCCTGAAATTCATCCGTCTTTTATCCTTATCCATGGTTTTGCCTGCGCGCCGTCCTTTCCTGAGCCGTAATTTCAATAATTATACCATATAAAAGAAGTTTTGAATATACGGATTGAAAATTTTCCGGAAAGATACTATATTATAGAATAAGAAATCTGCACCAAAGGGACGTGATATTCTGAAAGTCTCACAGCTGCCATACAGCCGCGTCGAGCTTGACGCTTTCCGTGCATCGATGGAGAAGATAACAGACCGCATCCGCAATGCCGCAGGTACGGCGGATATCCTTGCCGCGCGCGAGGACTATCTGCGCCTGTATTCCGAGTACAATACCATGAGCGCGCTTGCATATATGCGTTATTCCATCAACACTGCCGATGAGTTCTATTCTGCTGAAAACGATTATTATGACGAAGCCGGCCCCGCCGTACACAGTCTGATTGCCGATTATGCTGCCGCGCTGCTCGATTCCCCGTTCCGTGCGGAGCTTGAGCATGAGCTGTCTCCGCTGCTTTTCCGGTCAATGGAGCTTCAGCGAAAGGCGATATCCCCGGTCATCGTTGACGACATGGTCGAGGAGAACCGGCTCATAAGCGAGTACTCAAAGCTGATGGCCGGAATGGAGTTTGACTTCCGCGGCGAGAAGCTGCCGCGTCCCGCATTGCTGGGCTATCTCAAGGACGGTGACCGCGCCACCCGCCGAGAGGCGATGGAGTGCCTCGGCTTGACGCTCGGGAAGAACAGCGCGGAGCTTGACCGAATCTTCGATGCGCTCGTCCATGTGCGCGACCGTATGGCAAAAAAACTCGGCTATGATAACTTCATAGAACTGGGCTACTGCCGCATGAATCGCTTGTGCTACGGCAGGCAGGATGTCGCGGAATTCCGGCAGAACGTCCTGCACGATATCGTCCCTGCCGTCTCTGCCCTGCGTACGGAAAATGCCAGACGCATGGGCATTGAGGATTATAAGCTCTATGATAACGAAGTCCTTATCCCCGGCGGCGACCCTCGCCCCTGCGGGAAGGACGGCATATTCGCCGCCGCGCGAGAGATGTACCACGCTATGAGTCCTGAGACAGGCAAGTTTATCGACATGATGCTTGAGAACGAAGCCTTCGATGTCGACTCCCGCAAGAACAAATGGGGCGGAGGGTACTGCACGGAGTTCGTCAAATACCGCCAGCCATTTATCCTCGCAAACTTTGACGGCACTGCCGGTGATGTCGACGTTGTGACCCATGAGGCGGGTCATGCGCTCAACTCGTGGCTTATTGCCGATAACCGCTTCGCGCTCGAGCTTGACTGCGGCGGCATGGAAACTGCGGAGACGCACTCGATGAGTATGGAGTTTTTCGCGTGGCCGTATATGGAGAAGTTCTTCGGCTCCGGTGCCTCAGCCTACCGGTATATGCACGCGCTCGATGCCTTCTCGTTTATCCCTTACGGCACGGCGGTCGACGAATTCCAGCACATCATCTATGCCAACCCGGATATGACGCCTGCCGAGCGCAACGCCGCGTGGCTTGAGCTTGAGAAAAAGTACCGTCCGCATATCTCCGTCGAGGGCATACCCTATCTTGAAAACGGCACGCGCTGGCAGTATCAGATGCACATATATGAAAGCCCATTTTATTACATCGATTACTGCCTTGCGCAGACCGCGGCCTTCAATTTCCTGCTGGCATCGCTCGATGATTATGAGAGCGCGTTCGATAAATATATGCGCTTTTCCCGCCAGGGCGGGGAGAAGCTGTGGACGGAGCTGCTCGCGGAAGCGGGCTTTGCCTCACCGTTCACGCCGGGCGCGCTGGGCGAGCTTGCCTCGCGCGTCGGAACACTGCTTGAAAAAATAAAAATATAGAGAGGAATATAAAAATGAAGAAAGATATCGGAAACGAAAGCACCAGAACGGCCTATATAAACGGCATCATCCTCACTGGAGAAAAGGACATGACCCCGATAAAGGACATGATTCTCTTCACTAACGGCGACAAAATCGAGGGCATCAAGCATGAGGGCGCAAGCACGGACGGCTGCCGTGTCATCGACCTCAACGGCAGTTATATCATGCCCGGCCTTATAAACATGCACGTCCATATCCCCGGCAGCGGCAAGCCGAAAAAGAAGCAGTCCGACGTCAAGAAGCTCGTGAAGCTTATGACCTCAAACGCGCTCATGAAGAAGATTGCCTATGAGCTGTGCGCAAGCTATGTTAAGCCTGAGCTCTTCAGCGGCGTGACAACACTGCGCAGCGTCGGCGGCATACAGGATCTCGACGCAAAGCTGCGCGATGACATCAACTCCGGCAAGCGCGTCGGACCGCGCATCCTCGCCGGCAACATGGCCGTCTCTGTCCCCGGCGGGCATATGGCAGGTTCCCTCGCATATGAAGCGACCTCCGCCGCGGAAGCTGCCGAGTATGTACGCGAGATTGCCGGGACGAAGCCCGACCTTATAAAGCTTATGATTACCGGCGGCGTGCTCGACGCGACCAAGAAGGGCGAGCCGGGCGAAATGAAGATGCCTGCAGACTATGTCAAGGCTGCCTGCGACGAGGCACACCGTCTTGGCCTGCCTGTTGCCGCACATGTCGAGAGCAGCGAAGGCGTCAAGGTCGCACTCGAAAATGGCGTCGACACCATCGAGCACGGCGCAAAGCCTGACGATGAGATGATCAGCCTCTTCAAGGCGCGCTCCGCAAGCCACATTGCCACCATCTCTCCCGCTCTGCCCTTCGCGCTGTTTGACCGTGAGATTATCGGCGCGACCGAAGTGCAGCAGTATAACGGCCGCATCGTCTTTGACGGCATCATCGACTGCGCCAAGGCATGCCTTGAAAACGGCATCCCCGTCGGTCTCGGCACCGATACCGGCTGCCCATATATCACGCACTATGACATGTGGCGCGAGGTCTATTATTTTCACAAGTACTGCGGTGTGAGCAATGCCTTTGCCCTTTATACGGCGACTCTCGGCAACGCGGAAATCCTCGGCATGGAGGATGAGATCGGCTCTATCGCCGCCGGCAAGTGCGCCGACCTGATTGTTACCGTTGCCAATCCTCTTGACGACCTCAAGGCTCTGCGCAATGTCAGCATGGTCGTCGCCCGCGGCGAAATCGTCGACATATCCGGCCTCAAAAAATACCCCGCCGTCGAGCACGAGCTTGACAAGTTCATCGACTGATACTTATACGCTCCCCGACTGTGATAGCCGGGGAGCGTTTTTTCGAAGAAAGAGTATCAAGCATACACAGCCGTAAATGACGCGAAAAAGGTCTTCCGGGATATTGCAACAGCGGTATCCCGGAAGACCTTTTTACTGCTTATTCTTTTCCGTGCACGTTCAGCAGGACTATCGCCGAGAGTATCAGCACTATCCCCGCCGCCGCGGCTGCTGTGAGCGGCTCGCTGAAAACGACTATACCGAGCACCGTCGCCACAAGCGGTTCTATCGTTGCCATGATTGCGGCCTTGCTCGCCGGCGTGTTCTTCAGCCCCAGCGTGTACAGCAGGTACGGTGCGACTGCCGTCACTACCGCTATGCCGAGCACATCGAGCGCAAAGCTCAGCGGCGGGAGAGATGCTGCAATGGAGAGCATCTCCGCAGGGCGGCATATCAGCCATGAGCCCGCCGCGGAGAACAGAAACGCGTAAGTCGTGACTGTCAGCGGCTCATACTTGCGCAGCGCGACAGTGCCGAGGATGCTGTACAGCCCATAGCCTATACCGGAGCACAGACCGATGAGCAGCCCCAGCGGAGTAAGCCCGCCTCCGCCGAGCCCGGAAACCAGCACACAGCCGCCGAAGGCCAGCATCAGCGCCGCGACGCGCCTGAGCGTGAGCCGTTCCTTGAAGAACAGCACCGACATCAGCGTCACCCATATCGGCGAGGTGTACAGCAGGATCGCTGCGATGGACAGCGGCATCATTTCTATCGACTTGAAGTAGCACACCGTGAAGAACAGCACACTTCCGAGCCCCAGCCCAAGAAACAGCGGGATATCCCGCGCGGCTATCTTGAAGCCTTTGCCGCCGCGAAGCGCCAGCGCAATGATGAAAATGACAGACCCCGCCGTAAGGCGCAGGCATGCAACCTGCATTGCGTCAAAGCCGAAGGAATTGAACATGCGCACGAATATGCCCATCGTGCCCCAAAGCGCCCCGGCCAGCAAGATAAGCAGCGCCGATCGCGCGGAATTGTTTTTCATGGGGTGCCTCCAAGTATGCTTCCAAAAATCAATTGCAGATATAATATACCGCATGTGCTTTTTTGGCAAGCCTGATTATTAACTCTTGCG
>CAZFCH010000013.1:0-19134 GCA_964517445.1 uncultured Oscillospiraceae bacterium
TGGTTCGGCGTCAAGGTCGCGTCGGTCGTCCTGCTGGTGACGGCGTGCGCGGGCTTTATTTTCTCCGACAGGCTCATTGCTCTGTTCCGTCAGGGTGACACCGAGGTCATCGCCATAGGCTCCTTTGCGCTGCGCTGCCAGTGCGTGACGCTCCCGCTCGTCGGCTGGGTGATTATGAACAACATGATGTTCCAGACCTGCGGATACACCCGCCCTGCAAGTCTCCTTGCAGCTGCGCGGCAGGGGCTGTTCTTCATTCCGGCTGTCATACTGCTGCCGCTGCTGTTAGGTTTGCTCGGCGTGCAGATAAGCCAGAGCGTCTCCGATTTGCTGGCTTTCGCGCTCGCGGTGTATATGTACAAAAAATATGAGCCGCGTATGTGGGAAATGTACAAGGCATAAAAGATTTCTATCAAACTAAATATTAATATATAAAATAAAACCCTCCTTCCGTTTCGCTGCAGCACAGGCGCAATGAAACGAAGGAGGGTTTTCGTTATGGCAAAATTATTTTATTCTCACGGCTCTGTGCGTCTCGCCGGTTCTGAGCGGAGTCACGGTGCCGCCGCTGACATCAAAGATGCGCGCGGTAAAGTCCGCCTCAGTCTCCGCCGGGATAAGCACCTTGAGCGTAACGCCGGATGAATACTCCACATCCTCGATAATGCCGCCCATTGCGGTACACTCGGTCTTGAGCCGCTCCGCTCCGGAGTATGAGCACGGCACATCCATGCACGACCACGGGCGCACAACCGATGTTCCCGCCGCGGTGAGCGCATCCCCTGCGCTTTTCGTATACGCACGCAGCAGTCCGCCCGCGCCGAGCAGCACACCGCCGAAATAGCGCGTGACGACGCAGACGCAGTTGGTCATGTTCTGGCGGCGCAGCACCTCGAGCATTGGGATGCCGGCGGTGCCCTGCGGCTCTCCGTCGTCACTGTAGCGCTCAGCGCCGTTTCGGATGATATAGCACCAGCAGTTATGCCGCGCGTCATAATATTTTTTCTTCATCTCGGCGACAAAGGCCTTGGCCTCATCCTCGGTCTCGACGCAGCGCACATGCCCGAGGAAGCGCGAACGCTTCTCGGTGAACTCGGCCTCGCCCGGAGCGGAGGGAATATAATACTCGCTCAATCCTCCCAGTCCTCCTTGGGCTCGACATAACCGGGGATAAACTGCTTGACCTTGCCGAAAAGCTCCGGCCCGACTGTGACCTCGGCCTCAATGCCGGAGTCGGTATATTCCATGGAATGCACCTGCGCTTCGCGGTTGAGGCTGTCGGCAAGTCCGGCATTCGCATAGGGTATCTTCAGCGTGACACGCTTTTTGCCGCGGTCAAGCATAGCGGCGAGCGCGTCGACAAGCTCCTTTGCCCCCTCGCCGCTGCGCGCGGAGATGCAGACGATGTTCTCTCCGTGCGGCAGGATGCCGATATATGCATCGCATTTATTGAACACGCGGATGCACGGCGTATCCTCCGCGCCGAGCTGGCGGATCAGAGAATCAACAACCCGCGCCTGTTCTTCCCATTCGGGGTTCGAGATATCGATAACATGCAGGAGCACATCTGCATAGCTCAGCTCCTCGAGCGTCGCTTTGAAGGCTTCGATAAGATGCGTCGGCAGCTTGCGGATAAAGCCGACGGTGTCGGAGAGCAGCACTTCCTGCGTCTCGTCAATGCGCAGGCGCCGGGTCGTGGTATCGAGGGTATCGAACAGGCGGTTGTTCGCAGGAATATCTGAACCGGTAAGGCAGTTGAGCAGTGTGGACTTTCCCGCGTTCGTGTACCCCACGAGGGCAACGACGGGCATGGCGTTCTTCTCGCGCATGCGGCGCTGGGTGCTCCTCACCTTGCGCACATCGGCCAGCTCCTCCTCAAGCTTCTGGATCTTGCGGCGGATATGGCGGCGGTCGGTCTCAAGCTGCGTCTCGCCCGGGCCGCGTGTGCCGATAGGCGACGAGCCGCCTGAAGCGGTCTGACGGACAAGGTGCGTCCACATACCGGTCAGGCGCGGGAGCAGATATTTATACTGCGCAAGCTCGACCTGAAGCTGACCTTCGCGCGTCTGGGCGCGCTGGGCGAAGATATCCAGTATAAGTCCGGAGCGGTCGAGCACCTTGACGCCGAGCTCCTCGGACAGGACACGCATCTGCGAGGGACTGAGCTCATTGTCAAAAACCGCAAGGTCGCAGTCGTTCATCGCGATAAGCTCTTTCATTTCCCTGACCTTGCCGTCGCCGATGAAGCTGCGCGGGTCGGGCGTCGGGCGGCTCTGCATGAGCATGGCGACAGTCTCTCCCCCCGCCGTCTCAACAAGCGCTGCCAGCTCCTCCATCGAAATCTCGGTCGAGCGCTCATGCTCGTCCATGCTCGCGGCGGATAATCCTGCCAGGACAGCGCGTTCTTTTTTTATCTCAGTATTTTCCATAATTCTCCTTATTATTTGAAGATGAAGCAAACTCTAAGGTCGCAAAAGCGTCCTAATCTCCACGCAAAGCCCGGCAACGTGGGTTTGCGTGGAAAAGGAAGAAGGAGATCGCATAGTGCAGCTTTCGCCGCAAGGCGGAAGCGGAACGGTGTGGGCTTCTTCTGGCGTCATGCCGCGCCTTTTTCCCCGGCGGCAGGCAGCTGGCTCTCCACAGGATCGGTTATCTCGCTGCCGTCGCTGAACTTCAGCAGCGTACACACGGCGGCAATAAACTCCTCATCGCTCATATTCTCCCCGCAGGTAATCGTCAGCAGTATCTGCCGTGCCGGCACATACTCTTCCCCGTTCTCGGCAGCTTCCGCCGCTGCGCTCTCTGCATCGGTAAAATAAGAGCTGGACGGCAGCTTGAGTATCTGCGCCAGACGCACATCGCCGTATCGCGCGAGTACAAAGCTGTCAAGATAATACTTCGACAGCTGCGGCTTTGCCTGCTCGGGGTAGCTGATATGCGGATAGAGCCGCTGGTAGTATATATCGCTCACGGCGTCATAGCTGCACAGCTCCGCCATGACGGTAAGTCCGCGCGTCTCATCGCGGTCCGAGGGCAGGTAAACAAACTCTACATATGAATGCTCCGCAAGGCCGCCGTCGTTCGGGTCGCGCAGGACATCATGGTTCGTCTTCTGGCGGTTGAGGCGCTCGTATGCGGAATAGCTCTCGGTAAATAGCGCCGTCGGCAGGAAATTATACGGGAAGAGCGCAAGGCTGTCGCTATGGCTGAGTGTCTCCTGCACGCTCTCGGCCGCTGCCCCCGGGTCGGACATGCTGAAGCTCTCTGCCTCGTTCCATATATATTCCTCGGGGCTTCCTCCGCCGTATGTCGGAACAGGCGTCGGCTCTACAGTGGGCTTTGTGTCCACAGTGGGCATCGTCCACGGCTCAAGCGTTTTCTCCTCGCCGCAGCCGCACAGCAGCACCGAGGCAAGCATGAGCACTGCAAGCAGCAGCGCGATCTTATTTCTCATTGCGCACCTCCGGATCCGGGTTTTTAATCCGCATTCTTTCTGAAATTATATTATATAGCAAAAGCCCTGATTTGCCAACTGTTTATTGCGCCTCAACCTGCCCGTGCGCTCTCTGGCTGCCCGGCTCAAAAATTTTTTCTTTTAATTTCTCTTTTTAATTTCTTTCTTAATAATCCGGGTTATTATACAGACACATCAAGGGAACGACCTGATGAAAAACAAAAAATAAATTCATTCACGAAAGGAATTAAGAATATGAATAACCTGCTCAACAAATACGAAGCTCTCGAGTCCGCTCTCCGCCACATCAACCTTGACCCCAACTCCGTCCGCGTTATCTCCGTCAGCCTTTGCGGCACGCATTATGAAGTCATCCTGCGCAGCGGCTGGATGGAGTATGACTGCTTCGTCGGCTGCGTCAGCGGCAATATCGCAGGTCTTAACTACTTCCCCCATGTTGACGCCGCCGAGCTTAACGGCATCCCCTGCTCCGAGTTTCTCGGCGCAGCCGAAGAGCTCGCCGCGTAAAGGTCGGCATAAAGCCGCCTATACATCCTCTTCTTTCCATCCACCATTCACAAGCACAAAGCACCTGTCAGCTGACAGGTGCTTTGTGCGTTGTTATTCAGGCGCCGCGTTGTTTTTTATTTCCGCATCTGCCGCCGCTTCAGTGAATCTTAAGCTTTTTTCAGAATAAATCTCGGAAAACACGCAGAAATGTTTTGACAAATCGCGAACTATAGTTTACAATAAGGTTACACGTTTTAGAGCGTGTATTGGTATGTTTTGTAAATCTTTATATGAAAGAGGTTAACGATATGAAGAAGAATGTTATCGCACTGGCTCTTATAATAGTCATGCTGTTCTCGCTGTCCGCCTGCGGCAGCAATGACGAGACTTCCGCCGCAACCGAGTCGTCCGATCAGTCCGTCTCTGTGAGCGACCTTCCCGTCGCCACTCCCGGTGAGCCCGCCGTTCCCGAATCCGGCGTGACCACTTACGTCAGCGAAGTCAACGGCATCAGCTTTGACTATGACGTGCAGTATGTCGCCATGACCAACCAGGCCGGCAACGCAATGATCTATGCCGGCGAGAGCACCGACCTGCCCTTCTGCACCGTTTCCCTGATCCCGATGACCGACGCCGAGACCTACCTCAAGGAGATGGCCGCCGCGTCCGAGACCGAGCTCGGCAGCGATCTGCAGACCAAGGCCGACGACCCGACCAAGGTCGATTTCGGCGACAGAGATATCTACTACATCTACTACACCTACGAGGATAAGGATGCCGGCGGCACCGTCGCATGCGCATACTATGCCGAGAACCTTGAGGACAGCAGCGTTGTTGTCTACAACTCCACCGCACTTGAGGGTCAGACCGACGCTGTCAACAGCATCCTCAAGCTCGCGATCGAGACCTTCCACATCGCCGAGGACGGCACGAACGTGTAACAGAGAAACACCGCATATTAAAAGCGCGCTGCAAGCACATTGCAGTGCGCTTATTTTTATTCCCTCGCTCCGCTTTCAAGATCGGAGATATGCATGTACTCATCGTAAGTACAGACGCGGTCGATGATGCCGTCATCGGTGATCTCGATGATCCTGTTGGCGACGGTCTGCGTGAGCTGATGGTCATGGCATGAGAAGATGATGTTGTACTTGAATGCCTCAAGGCCGTTGTTGAGTGCGGCGATGCTCTCAAGGTCGAGATGGTTCGTCGGCTGATCGAGCACGAGGAAGTTCGCGCCGGAGAGCATCATGCGGCTGAGCATGCACCTGACCTTCTCGCCGCCGGAGAGCACCTTGACGCTTTTATAGACATCGTCCCCGGAGAAGAGCATCCGCCCGAGGAAGGTGCGCAGATAGCTCTCGCGTTTGTCGGAGGAGAACTGGCGCATCCAGTCGATGAGGTCATAGTCGCAGTTGTCAAAATAGCTGTTGTGGTCCTTGGGGAAGTATGCCGTGGTGATGGACGCGCCCCATTTGACGCTGCCGGAGTCCGGCTCCTCCTCACCCATGATGATCTTATAGAGCATCGTCACGGCAAGCTCGTTCTTGCCGACGACGGCGATCTTATCGTCCTTGCCGACAATAAAGCTGATGTTATTGAGAAGCTTCACGCCGTCGACGGTCTTGCTGACCTCGGTGACAAACAGTCTGTCCTTCCCCGGCTCGCGCTCGGCCTTGAAGCCCACCCACGGATAGCGCCGGTTCGACGCCGGCAGCTCTTCGACGGTAATCTTATCGAGGAGCTTGCGTCTCGATGTCGCCTGACGGGACTTGGACTTGTTCGCGGAGAAGCGCGCGATGAAGGTCTGCAGCTCCTGTATTTTCTGCTCGGCCTTCTTGTTCTGGTCGCGGATGAGCTTCTGGATGAGCTGGCTGGATTCGTACCAGAAGTCATAGTTGCCGACGTACATCTTAATTTTGCCGTAGTCGATATCCACGATATGCGTGCAGACATTGTTGAGGAAGTACCTGTCATGGCTCACGACGAGCACCGTTCCCTCATAGTCCATGAGGAAATCCTCGAGCCACACGACGCTCGCAAGGTCGAGGTTGTTGGTCGGCTCGTCGAGCAGGATAACATCCGGGTGGCCGAAGAGCGCCTGCGCAAGCAGCACCTTGACCTTGAGGCGCGGGTCTATCTCGCGCATGAGGCTCTGGTGCAGCGCGGTGTCGACGCCCAGGCCCTGAAGAATGCGCCCGGCATCGCTCTCGGCCTCCCAGCCGCCGAGCTCTGCAAACTCCTCCTCAAGCTCTGCCGCGCGTATGCCGTCCTCGTCGGAGAAATCCGGCTTATCGTATATCGCGTCCTTCTCCTTGCCGCAGTCGTAGAGCCGCTGGTTGCCCATGATGACGGTGTCAAGCACCGGGTAATCGTCGTACAGGCTCTGGTTCTGCTTGAGCACCGACATGCGCTGCTTTGCGTCGAGCGTGACGCTGCCGCTCGTCGGTTCGAGCTCACCGGAGAGGATCTTTATAAATGTGGACTTGCCTGCGCCGTTTGCGCCGATGATGCCGTAGCAGTTGCCCGGGGTGAACTGCAGGTCTACGCGTGAAAACAGCACGGACGAGCCGAACTGCATCGAAAGGTCGTTTACAGAAAGCATAAGAAAACTCCGTTCAAAGTAGTGTTCCCAGTATAATCGCTCCCGTTGTGGCTGTCAATGCCGCGCGGCGTTTGTTGACTTTTGAGCCGATTTATTATATTCTTATATGGTTAAACTGTATATTCCGGGAGCTTCCCTATGACCGATACACTGAATGAAAAACATGAGAGAGCCCTCTCTCTTATTATAATACTCGTTCTGCTGACATATTTTGCGGTGTTCGCGATCGTGAACTTCGCGGGCTTTGCGTATTTCTGCAATGCCGATATGTATGAGGACACTCTCATTGCCCGCCTGATGTGGGAGCAGAAAACGCTCTTCCCGTCAAACTACATCTTCGGCAACCAGTATTACATTATCGCGACGCCCGTGTTCGCCGCGCTCTTCTACGGCCTCACCGGCAGCATGAACACCGCGATGGCACTCGCGACGACACTCATGTCGCTCTTGATAGTGCTCTCGCTCGGCTGGATGATAAAGCCGTACATAAAGCGCCGCTCCACCCGGCTCGCGGTGCTGCTTGCGCTCGCCTCCGCGGTCTATATGCCGTACATTCTTGAATCTGATGAGGGGCAGCTGTTCTTCGTCATGGCAAGCTACTACGCCTGCTATCTCATAACGTTCTTTTTCCTGGCGGGCGACTATGTCCGCGCGCGGACGGACTCTTCCCTGCGCCCGGCGGCACTGGCCGTCTCTCTGGTGCTCTCTTTCTGCACGGGCATGCAGAGCCTGCGGCAGACCTGCGTGAGCATCCTGCCGATACTGGCCGTTGAGTTCGTGTCCGCTCTGCGCCGCCTTCTTTCGCGCGAAAAGCTCTGGCCCAGGGGTCAGCGCATGCCGCTCTTCCGCGCCCTCGGCTATACCGCCGCCAACATCGGAGGCGTGCTGCTGATGAAGCTTCTGCGCATCCCGAACCAGTCCATATACTCCGACGCCTCCGTTCTTGACGGGACGGGGCTCAACGCCAAGCTCTGGCGCTTTATCTCCGCCTCCCGCACCGTGAGCGGCTTTGAGTGCGTGAAGAATAACGGCGGCTTTTTCGTGCTGATGTTCGTGTTCTTCACGGCGCTGCTGATCGCCGCGGCGGTGATTCTGCTCCGCCGCATCAAGACCGCGCCCGGCGGCATCGGGGCGTACTGGTGGCTGTCGGTTGTGAGCCTGCTCGCGGTCATCGCGGCCTCGTTCGTCACGACGGTGAAGCTGCGCGCGATATACCTGTTCATCTATTATCCCCTGCTTGCGCTCTCCGCGGCGATTGTCCTCGAGCGCGCCGCGCCGAAGCTGCGCCGCATCCTGCTTATCGCGCTGTGCGTGCTCTCGGCCGGGAACATATATTTCAGCTACGGGGACGATCTGCGCGGCGTTTTCAGCGAAAGCAAAACGACCGCCGAGGAGATAAGCAGCTACGCCGTCGAGAACGGCTATGAGCTGCTGTACGGCAACGTCGCCTATCTCACTCCCAACGCCGCGGCCTATTCCGACGGAAAGCTCATCGCCGGCTGCTGGAATGATGAAGTTATCTTCCACGCCGTGCCCTATCTCAACACGAGAGACATCTACCGCCGGACGGACTATTCACGCGCCCTTTTCGTTTTCCATGTCGGAGAGCTTGACGCGGCATACACCGAGGCCGTCGGGAGCGGCGCCGTGCTCACCGAGCGCGCGCGCTTCGGAGACTATGTGCTCTGCACCTCGTCTCAGCAGCTCATGTACCCGACGACCGATATAATAGAATACTACGTCTCCATGGGCCAGGAGCCGCCGCGGTAGCCCGATGAAAATCGAGACCGCCCGGAAAAGCCCGGACGGCCTCGATTAAACATATTATTCCTGTTGTTCCTGTCAGCTCAGATACCCAGCAGTGTATACACTGCCGCAATGAGCATGCCTACGATAAGCAGCGCCGACGGATTATAAACAACATCTTTCATTGTATACCCTCCTGTAATATTTTGTGCTTTTTGCCTTATGTCCATAAGACGGAAAGCCGAGCGTTTTGTTCCCGGTCTTTGAAGAAAATTCTCGGGAACCCCGGAGATAAACTATGCCGACAAAAACCAGGAAAATTCTGCTTATATGCGCATGCACGCTTTCAGCGGCGGTGCTGCTCTTTTTCGGATACAAAATGGGCGTTAAGCTTTACAACACCAAAAGCGCCGAAGAGCTGTTCGCCGCCGGGGATTACGCCGGGGCGCGCGAGTGGTACGAAAAAAACGGCAGCGCCGAAGACATCGCGCGCTGCGATTATGAAATAAACCGCGAGGCCTACGAAGCGGCGGAAGCAAAGCTCGCTTCCGGAGAGTACGACGCTGCGCGTCTCGCCTTCGAAGCGCTCGGTGATTTTGAGGACGCTTCTGACAGAGTGCTCGAGTGCAGCTTTCTCAAGGCGCGCGCCCTGACGGACTCCGGCAGCTACACCGACGCCCTCGACGCGCTCGCTGCGCTCCCGGAGGATTACGCCGGGGCGGAAGAGCTCACCGAGGAAGCGCGTGAAGGGCTGTATCAGCAGGCTCTCGCCGCGACCTATGACTGCCGCATGGATGAGGCCGTCATCCTCTGGAACAGTCTCGGCAGCTATAAGGACAGCGACGCTCTCCTCAAGCGCTGCATGAGCCGCATCGTCAGCATGGCCTCCGGCACCGAAGAGCGCGTAAACTACTCCGCCTATGCCGGGAGCGACGTCGGCGACGGCATCCTCTACTGGCACCGTCTGGGTCTCATATATGTGCCCAAGGAGTGCAGCGCCGACACCCGCTGCATGATCTTCTATCCCGGCGGGTACGACAGCGCGCTTGCAAACGCCTACTATCAGGACTACATTTACGCCGGCACTTCCCCGAACGCGATAATTCTTTTCATGTACACGAACGGCTTCTACGATATGGAAAGCCATATCGAAGATGCGTACCGCGCCCTTGAGGAAGCGGCGCTGGAAAACAACGTCTTCCTGCATGACATGGTCGTCTGCGGCGCAAGCAACGGCGCATACACCGCCGTGAACACCGTCTCCTATCTCTATGAAAATTACGGCATCGCCGTGCGCTATGTGCTCACCTTTGACGCCGGGGCGCACTGGGCGCACACCGATAAGGTGCTCACCCCCGAGCAGTGCGATCTGGCCGCCAAAGCCGGGACGGAGTTTCTGCTCTTCGAGGGCGAGGGTGTCGGCATGAATAAGAGCGCAATACACACTATGGTTCGCCACGACTGCGACGTCACAATAGTGCTCTGTCAGAACTCCGGGCACTACGGCATCATCTATGACGCGATATATAAAGGCATGATCGACTGGGTTCTCGGAAACGGCGATCAGCCGACCGATGAAAACTACACCTATATCCCGCTCGACATCACCTCAACCTATCCCGAATAACGCAAAGCGCCCCCGGAGTCATTCTTCGGGGGCGCTTCATCTGATTTATCCTTTACATTTATTATTTAAAATTGAGTGGTTAATCATCCAGACTGATCCACATCGCAGGGCGGATACCACTGCTGGCGTACAAATCATAGCGTCCACTAGAATTGATTAGACCATCTGTACTAACACTGGCGCACGAATACACACCGGGCGTCCGGAGTACCCACGTCCCGTACGGATGTCCGTTTATCTTATAATAGTAAAATTGTTGTGCGCATACGTGATCTGTCATATCGCACTTTCTTTTGTATGCCCAATAAAAATACTTTTCTGTTTCGCTGATGCTAAGAAGAAATACTTTGTCTGTCGTATCATTGCCGGGATCTATATCATCGTAGTCCGGGTTTTTGTCTGCCGTCACTTTTGACGACAGTATCATCGATCGTTCATCCGCACAAAATGCTATGTGAAAAAATGTGCTGTTCAGCCAGCCACGGAGCGTACACGTTTCCCATGTTACATTTTCGCTCTTCTGCTCGTCATATGGTTCCTCTTCCAATATATACTGACTGATGACAAGAATCTTGTTATCTTCTTTTGCAAGAACGCGCCACTCTATGGCCTCCATATCTTCCTTCTTGCCGGTTTGCCAATAAGAACCAAAATAAACGCTGTCCCCGACTCTGGCACATTTTAACAGTTCTCGTTCACTGTCCACTTTTTCAGCCCTTGTATAACCATCCAAGGCCATGTACGCATTAAGTGCAGCCCTATACTTGTAGTTCGGGACAACGACTTTTGCTAACAGGAAAACAGCAGCGATGCAAACGCAGACAATTATCGCTATTTTTTTCCCGTTGATTTTCCTCTCCTCTGTGGTATCCTGCATATAACTTTCTCCCCCCCTCAAATTAAACTTGATAGATCAATTATATATATATATATTAACTGTCAATACCAGGTTTATATAAGCGTCGCATAAAATAAATATCCGCCGCATCTGGTTAGATGCAGCGGATATTTCAGTTTTTCGGTTTCGTGTGCTGTCGCTCGTTTTGCCGGATCAGCAGCTCACATTCGACCCTATTTTCTGTGTGATGTAGTCCTCGACTTCGGAAAGCTCTATGCCCAGTGCGGTCGAAAGCTCTCCGTGGAGTATGTCCTTCGCGCGCTTCATCGTGGTCTCGGCGCGGCTGCTCTTGGTCTTGCGCTCGGCCAGTCTCTCGTGCAGCCCCTTGACAATCGCCACCAGTGCCTCGCAGCTGTGCTGCTTGAAAAGCTCCTTATAAAAAGCGTCGACATGGTTAAAGCGGCTGTCGTTGCACACTGCGGGCGCTATCCCGGGTATCGCCTCAATGAGTGCCTCGGCCTCCTCGCGGCTGATAACAGGGCGCATGAATGCCCCGGAATCCACCGGCGAATAGTACACTCCCGTGCCTATAAGCGGTGCAAGATAATAATAAAGCTTGTCCTTCGATGCTCCGCTTATCTCCAGCGGGGCAATTTTTATAACTGTACAGACTCCGTTCTCTCCGTAAACAACTTTTTCTCCGACCGAAAACATCGTAAATCTACCCCTATCATATATTACACATCTATATAATACACCATTTTCGGGAAATTTTCCAATGTTTTTTTTAATTTTTTTCATGCACAGTACCTGCTTTTTGCTGATTGTGTTTACTGTAAAAGCCTGATATAATAAACTATTGGCAGATACCGACTGCTGATTATATCGGAGGTTCGTCATGAATATCAGTTACAGCTTTGGTCAGATGATATGGATAGTTCTTGTATATTCGTTTCTCGGCTGGTGCTGCGAGGTTGCCTTCGCGGCGGTGCGCCGCGGCATCTTCGTCAACCGCGGCTTTCTCAACGGCCCTGTCTGCCCGATATACGGCTTCGGTGTGCTGATTGTGCTGCTGGTGCTCGAGCCCGTCAAAGAAAATCTCGCCCTGCTGTTTTTCGGCAGCATGGTGCTCACCTCGGCTCTTGAGTTCTTCATCGGCTTTATCATGGAGCAGTTCTTCCATGATAAATGGTGGGACTATTCCGAGAACCCCTTCAACATCAAGGGCTATATCTGCCTTGAGTTCTCGCTCGTCTGGGGCGCGGCCTGCGTGCTCGTCGTCGATGTTATTCACCCGATGATCTTTAAGCTCATCTGCGCCATCCCCGAAAAGCCCAGTCTCTGGCTCATGGTCTTCTTTACCGCCGTGCTCATCGCCGACGCGATTATTACGCTCTGGAATCTGCTCAAGCTGCCGAAGCGCCTGCGCGCTATCGACGATCTCGAAAAGGCCATGACCGCCGTGTCCGACGCTATCGGTGAAAAGGTTTATGAGGGCGTGGAGCACAGCAAAGAGCGCAGCGAAGCCTTCGATGAGAAGTACCCAGAAATTGCCGAGCGCCGCAAGGAAGCCTTTGAGGACGTGCTCGAAAAGCGCAATGAGATTAACCGCGAGGTCAGAGCGCGCGAGGATGAAAGCCTTGAGGCTCTGCGCGCCAGAAAGGCCGAGATTGAGCAGAAGCTCGAAGCGCTCAGGAAGCCCAACCTCATCTCCGAGCGTATCGCCATGGCATACCCGAAGCTCTCCGAGGGCCGCCATTACGGCCGTCAGATAGCCAAAATCAGAGAATTCCGCGCCCAGCGCAAAAACGGAGGCAAGCAGTGAAGCTCTATCTTCATGGGCATGAATATAAATACGCCGTCGAGCAGATGCTGCTGACGATGTTCCCCGCCGAACGCCCCGAATATCCCGACGGCAAGCCCGAGGGCGACCGGCTGGAAATAAGCCTCAGCCGCACCGCGCAGCGGACTACCGCCTGCTGCACTCTGCACCTGAACGGCGGCACATATACGGGCCGCGCCCAGTGCGCGAACACCGCGATGACCGACGCCCTGCATACCGACCGCGTGTGCCAGCGTCTCATAAAGAACGCGATATACCGCTCCGCGCTCCGCTCCGGCTGTCCGCGCCCTGCGTGGGGCGCGCTGACCGGTGTGCGTCCCGGCAAGGTGCTCAGCTCTCTTATAGCCGAGGAGCATGACGAGGACAAAGCCCTGCGCCGCTTCATCGATGAATATGACGTCAGCCCTGCCCGTGCGCAGCTGTGCATGACGACCACGCGCGAGACTCTGCGCGCCGCCGCTTCTCTCTCTCCGGCGGATGTGTGCCTCTATGTGGGCATTCCCTTCTGCCCCACCCGCTGCGCGTATTGCAGCTTTGTCAGCCAGTCCGTTGAAAAGAGCATGAAGCTCATCCCGCCGTTTCTTGAAGCGCTTGAAAAAGAAATCGCCGCAACCGCCGAGCAGATAAACGCCCTGGGGCTGCGTGTCGTGTCCGTCTACATGGGCGGCGGCACACCGACGACGCTCTCCGCCGAGCAGCTCGACAGGCTGTGTACCGTGCTTGAGGATGACTTTGACCTCAGTGCTTTGCGTGAATACACCGTCGAGGCCGGCCGTCCCGATACCATCAGCGTCGACAAGCTGCGTGTGCTGAGAGCGCACGGAGTCGACAGAGTCAGCGTAAACCCGCAGACGATGAGCGACCGCGTGCTTGAGCTCATCGGCCGCCGTCATACCGCGGCGGACATTGAGCGTGCGCTCCGGCTTGTGCGCGAGGTCGGCGGCTTTGCCGTGAACATGGATCTCATCGCCGGTCTCCCCGGAGACAGCGTTGACGGCTTCCGCGATACCGTCGAAAAAGTTCTCACCCTGGGTGCGGAAAACATAACCGTCCATACCCTGTCGCTGAAGAAGGGTTCGCGCATCACTCTTGAGGAGGTTCCCATCCCGGGCGCCGATGAAGTTTCTGCCATGCTCGACTTTGCCGGTGACCGTCTCAGCGCCGCAGGCTACGCGCCCTATTATCTCTATCGGCAGAAGTTCATGTCCGGCGGCTTTGAGAACGTCGGGTGGGCCAAAGCAGATCAGGTGAACTTGTATAATATCTGCATTATGGAGGAGCTGTGCAGCATAATTGCAATGGGCGGAGGCGGCTCCACGAAGCTCATTCGTCCCGACGACGGACGCAACATCCGCATAATGGCTCCGAAATATCCGCTTGAATATATAAACAACATCGGCAGCACCTGTGCCGAAAAAGCGAAAATTCTTGAGTTTTATAACGATTTTTATAAAAATTCAGAACAAAAATAAGGAGGAATATTCATGGCATTCCGGCTTGAGGATATCAACTTCAAAACCGTCTCCGACCCGAAAGGCTTCATTGAAGAGGGCGACCAGATCTATAAGGACAGAGTCGCCAAGGCCGCAGACAAGATAATCAGCAACCGCGATAAGAGCCCCATCGTCCTGCTCTCCGGGCCATCCGGTTCAAGCAAAACCACAACCTCTATGAAGATCGCCGAGGAGCTCAACCGCCGCGGCATCGGCACGCACTATATCGGCATGGACGATTATTTCAAGACCATTGACGAGCACAGCCCCCGCACGCCGTCGGGCGAGCTGGACCTTGAATCCCCGCTCTGCCTTGATATGGAGCTCATGAACAAGCACTTTGACATGCTCTCCAAAGGTGAGCGCATCTACGTGCCGAAGTACGAATTTTCCCGGCGCATGAGGAGTGTCACGCCCTCCCAGTCCATCCAGCTCAAGAAGGACGAGATTGTCATCGTCGAGGGCATCCACGCCCTTAATGACATGATAACAAGCGCGCACCCCGAAGCCTTCAAGCTCTACATTTCCGCGCGCAGCGACGTGTTTTTCGGTGTCCGCATCGTCTTCAAGCGCACCTGGTTCCGCCTCGTGCGGCGCATGGTCAGGGACTACAACTTCCGCGGCTCCGACCCCGCCGAGACAATGAGCATGTGGGCAAATGTCCGCCGCGGCGAGAAGCTGTACATCTCCCCGTATAAGAACAAGGCCGACTATCAGTTTGACACCGCGCTGCCCTACGAGCTGCCCGTGTTCAACGAGACGGCAACAAAGCTGTTTCAATCCGTGCCGGAGGGCATTGAGCGCTTTGACGAGCTGCGCCAGGTGCTGCCCGCGCTCCAGCTCTTCGGGGTCATTGACCCGGATCTGATCTCCAGGGAATCCATGATTCGCGAGTTCATCGGCGGCGGCATATATGAATATTAATACAGCCATATGAATACCGGAGCGGCTCAGTTTTTGAGCCGCTCCGGTATTTTTTCTGTTTGATTTATGCGATATCCAGAGTCGTAGGCTTTGTGACCTGAATCGCGTCAAACTCTGAAAGCGTAACGCTTACGGTGACTTCGTTGACCTCTGTGTCAACATCGATTCCGACATTGGCCTTCTCCATTTCCTTGTCCACAATAACCGAGACAATTCCCTGCATCGCATCCGTCATATTCATTTCAATACGCACTATCATGCCCGACTTTACATCAATCCAGATGGATACAGGCACGCTGCCGAGGTCAGAAAAAACATCGTCGTCCAGCTCCACATCAAGGCTCTCCTCAAGGGACTGCTTGGCATTTGCAAGCTCCAGAGCCTGCGCGAGTTCTTCGCTTGTTATTTCGCCGTTATAGCGGATGGCGTCCGAACCGTTTATTTTTTCCTTGCCGTACTCCTTGAAGCTTGCGGCGCTGTCAGAAAGCAGCAGGAATATCGATTTGCCGTTCGACTTGCTGTCCTCCGAGCTGTCGTCGTTTTCGACGCTGCTCTTTGTCCAGTTCTTTCCGTTGTCGATGGAGGAATAGAAATCAGCGCCGTCATCACGGCCTGCGCCGTAAACCAGTACGTTCTGCTCAATGCCGGCCACTTCCGCTGTCATGTTCATATACAGCTGCTCAGGGTCGGTCTGAATATCCGCGCCGCCCGTAACGGAGGCATCGGTACTCATGGTCTGCCCCAGCACGGTTATGCCCATGCCGATCTGCATCTCGACATCCGCGTGCAGGCTCTCAAGCTTGCTCATCTTGATCGCCGCTTTTGCCACGCGTGTCCTGAACATACTGCAGCCGCAGAGCGACAGCAGCATAGCCGCGACCGTTGCAATTACAAGTATTCTCTTTGTCTTTTTCATAGACGCCTCCTATATTTATTATACACAATTTATTATACACATGCGCACCGCTCCGGTCTGTTGACATCCGAAGCGTTTTGGGCTATAACAAATCGCAAAGGGCAATATAGCCGTCAGCCTATAGGCAGTCCGTCACCCGGCACAGCGGCGGTTTCTGCTTTTAATGAAGCTGACCTTGCATATAATTACTATAACATATCGCTTCTTTTATATCAAGCTTTTCAGTACGCGGCGTATATTATGTTTGACGCGCCGGTGCTATCAATGCTAAAATACTCTTTGTTTATATACACGGAAACGAGGCAATGCAGATTGATTAAATATAACGCGGGAAAATGCGATATAGCCGTTATCGGCGCAGGGCACGCGGGGATTGAGGCCGCGCTTGCCGCAGCGCGCATGGGGCTTGACACCGTGTGCTTCACGGTGAATCTCGACAGCGTCGGCAACATGCCCTGCAACCCTGCTATCGGCGGCACGGGCAAGGGACATCTTGTGCGCGAGCTCGACGCGCTCGGCGGTGAAATGGCCAAGGCCGCGGATAAGGCCTGCATCCAGTACCGTATGCTGAATCTCGGCAAGGGTCCGGCGGTGCATTCCCTTCGCGCCCAGGCCGACCGGCGCCGCTATCAGCAGGTGATGAAGCACACGCTTGAATTGCAGGAAAACCTCAGGGTAAAGCAGGCAGAGGTCGTCGACATCGGCCTTGACGAGCAGGGCACGGTATGCTCGGTGACGACGAACACCGGCGCAGTCTGGGCTTGCCACGCAGTCGTGATTGCGTCCGGCACGTATCTTGACGGGCGCACGATAGTCGGCGAGGTGCTTCGCTCCTCGGGGCCTGACGGACTTGCCCCGGCGATACCGCTGGCGGAGCGTCTGCGCGCGCTCGGGCTGAGCATGCGCCGCTTCAAGACCGGCACTCCGCCGAGAGTCAACGCCCGCAGCGTGGACTTTTCAAAGATGGAGCTCCAGCCCGGCGACGCAGATCCCGAGCCCTTCTCCTTCTCTACCGAAAAAGTTCCGGATAACTGCGCGGTGTGCTACCTCACCTACACCAACGAGCGCACGCATCAGATTATCCGCGACAATCTCGACCGCAGCCCGATATACTCCGGCGTCATTCAGGGCATCGGCCCGCGCTACTGTCCCAGCATCGAGACGAAGGTCATGACCTTTGCCGATAAGCCGCGGCACCAGCTCTTTATCGAGCCGATGGGGCTTGAGACGGAGGAACTTTATATTCAGGGCTTCTCATCGTCGCTGCCTGAAGAGGTGCAGGTCGAGATGCTGCACACGATACCCGGCCTTGAGAAAGCCGAGATGACTCGCTGCGCCTATGCGATAGAATATGACTGCATCGACCCGACGGAGCTTTACGCGACTCTCGAGAGCAAAAAAATACCCGGCCTTTACGGCGCGGGACAGTTCAACGGTTCCTCCGGCTATGAGGAGGCAGCGGTACAGGGCTTTGTCGCGGGCGTCAATGCGGCGCTCAAGATACTCGGTCGCGAGCCGTTCATCCTCCGCCGCAGCGACGGGTATATCGGCACGCTCATTGATGACCTTGTCACCAAGGGCACGAACGAGCCCTACCGCATGATGACCTCCCGCAGTGAATACCGCCTGCTGCACCGGCAGGATAACGCCGACCTGCGCCTTTCGGGCAAGGGGCTGGCGCTCGGCCTCGTGAGCGAGGAGCAGTACAGGCGCGTACAGGAGAAGTACGCCGCGGTCGACGCGGAGCTCAAGCGGCTTGAAAGCACGCATCTTGCCCCGACAGAGAAGCTCAACGCCATGCTCGCATCCCACGGCACTGCCCCGGTCACAACGGGCTCTTCCCTCGCCGAGCTCATACGCCGCCCGCAGATAAGCTATGCCGACACCGCGCTCTTTGACCCGGCGCGCCGTGAGCTTCCGAAGGCCGTGACGGAGCAGGCGGAGATACGCCTGAAGTACGACGGCTACATAAAGCGCCAGCTCAAGCAGGTGGAGGAGTTCACACGCATGGAAGAGCGCGCGCTGCCGCCGGATATCGACTACGGCAAGGTCACCGGGCTGCGCATTGAGGCGCGCGAGAAGCTTGAAAAGATACGCCCCGTGAGCTTCGGGCAGGCAAGCCGCATTTCCGGCGTGTCCCCGGCGGACATCTCGGTGCTGATGGTATACATGGAGAGCAAAAGATGAGCAAGGTAGTTTTAGGGTTCTCCGGCGGGGTCGACTCCGCCGTGTCCGCCGTGCTGCTGCAAAAATCCGGACATGAGGTGCACGGCGTGTATCTCGATAACGCTGAGGAAAGCGCGTGCCTTGATGCCGTGTCCGCCGCGGAGCGCATGGGTATAGACCTGACGGTCATTGACGTCAAGCGTGAGCTTGAGGAAAATGTCTGCCGGCCGTTTACCGAGGCATACCTGCGCGGCGAGACGCCGAACCCCTGCATTATCTGCAACCCCAGCGTCAAGTTCAGAACGCTTATCTCCGTCGCCGACCGTATCGGCGCAGAGCTTGTCGCGACCGGGCACTATGCCCGCGCGGAAAACGGCGCGCTCTATAAGGGCATGCCGTCAAATGACCAGAGCTATATGCTCTGCCGCCTGACACGCGAGCAGGCCGTGCGCATGACGCTGCCACTCGGCTCTTTCGAAAAAACGCAGACACGCGCGTTGGCCGAAGAGTTCGGTCTGCCCGCGGCACATAAGCCCGACAGCATGGAGATTTGCTTCATCCCCGATAAGGATTATATCGGCTGGATATCCCGCCGCGCCGCCATGCCCAGTGCCGGGAAGTTCATCCTTCATGGCAAGGTCATCGGCGAGCACGACGGCATCTGCCGCTACACGGTCGGTCAGCGCCGCCCGGGACTCGTGGACGGCCGTAAGGTGTATATCTCGCGCATCGACGCCGAGACTAATACCATTGAGCTTGCCTTCTGGGAAGAGCTTTTCAAGACGGAAGTCTGGGCGCGAAATTTCAACTGGCTCATTGACGAACCGCATGAGCCGATCCGCGCAAGCGTGCGTGTGCGGCACACAAAATGGGAAAACCCGCCCTGCACCGCGACGGTGGAGGACGGACTTGTACACATCGTATGTGATGAACCCGTGCGCGCGCCGGCGGCAGGACAGTCCGCCGTGCTGTACGACGGCGACCGCCTCCTCGGCGGCGGGTTCATTGTGCA
>CAZFCH010000014.1:0-4664 GCA_964517445.1 uncultured Oscillospiraceae bacterium
GCCATATCGTTGGAGTCGACGGGGTGGTAGGAGCCATCGTACAGAGTGGCCTTCAGACCGACCAGCGGGTAGCCGGCGAGAACGCCCTTGACGACTGCGTTGCGCAGACCCTTTTCGACGGAGGGGAAGAAGTTCTTGGGGACGGAGCCGCCGAAGACTTCTTCAGCGAAGATCATCTCGTCCTGCTCATCCTGCGGCTCGAAGCGGATCCAAACATCACCGAACTGGCCGGAACCGCCGGACTGCTTCTTATGACGGCCGTGTGCCTCGACCTTGCCCTTAATCTTCTCGCGGTATGCGACGCGTGCGGGCTTGAGCTCGGTCTCAACGCCGAAGCGGCTCTTGAGCTTTGCGCAGAGAACGTCGACCTGAATGTCGCCCTCGCCGGAGATGACCATCTGATGGGTCTCGGCGTTGTTGACGAGGCGGAAGGAGATGTCTTCCTCGTTGAGTCTTGCAAGACCGCCGGCGACTTTGTCGTCCTGGCCCTTGGTCTTGGGGGAGATAGCCATGGAGTAGCAGGGTTCGGGCAGCTCGATAGCGGGCAGCTCGACTTCGTTCTTGGGATCGCAGACCGTGTCGCCGGTCTTCCAATCCATCTTGCCGACGGCGACGATATCACCGCAGCAGGCTTCTTTAACCTCGGTGGTCTTCTTGCCGCAGACGGTGTAGAGACGGCCGAGCTTATCGGTGCTGGAGGTGCGAACATCGCGCAGAGACATATCAGCGGTGATCTTGCCCTGCATGATCTTAACGAAGCTGTACTTGCCGAACTGGTCGGAAATGGTCTTGAAGACGAAGCCGACAGTGGTGCCGGCGGGATCGATGCCGTCCATCTCGGCGGGGTTGGAAACGTAATCAATGATGCCCTGAAGCATAGCCTCGGTGCCGATGTTGCTCATTGCGGCGCTTGCGAAAACGGGAACGACGCTGCGCTCTCTCAGACCGATGCGCAGACCCTCGACGGTGTCCTCTTCGCTCAGCTCCATGTTCTCGAAGAACTTCTCCATGAGCTCTTCGGTAGCGCCGGCGGCGGTCTCCATCAGAGCCTCACGCAGCTCCTCAACCTTGCCAGCGTCGGAAGCGGGAACAGCGACCTTTGCGGTCTTGCCGCCCTTGGTCTGGTAAGCGACATTGTGGACAATGTCGATAACGCCGGTGCCGTCGGACATGGGGACGGTGACGGCGCAGACGATGCTGCCGTACTTTGCCTTGAGGGCGTCGAGCACTGCATAGTAGTCACCGTGCTCCTCATCGCACTTGGAGATGCAGAAAGCGGCGGGGACGTTTGCGGCCTTGAGGTACTTCCAGGAGCGCTCTGCGCCGACGGAGATACCGTCCTTTGCCGAGCACAGGATGATACCTGCCTCAACGGCACGGATGGCTGCGAGGGCTTCACCGACAAAGTCAAAGTAGCCGGGGCAGTCAAGGACGTTAATCTTGCAGCCGCCGAACTCAATAGGTGCGACGGATGCGGATATGGTTATCTGGCGCTTGATCTCTTCTGCGTCATAGTCGCAGACGGTGTTGCCGTCGCTGACCTTACCCTGACGGTCGATAGCGCCGGTGGTGAAGAGCATGCTCTCAGCCAGACTGGTTTTGCCGCTGTTGCCGTGACCCAGCAGGCAGATGTTGCGAATGTTTTTGGTTTCGTAGCTCATTTGTTGCTTCCTCTCTGTTGGTTTATGTGTGCTTGTATAAAAAATAGTTATCAGCAATCAATTTATTATACACTATGAATATCTTCTTGGCAACAGAAAAATTGAAAAAAGCCCGCACCCTCGAATTGAGGGCACGGGCCGGTGGACGAAATGTGACTTGTTACCTGGTCTTGACGTACAGACTTGCCGCCGCGGTGAGCAGCGCCCACAGCAGCATAAAGAGAAATATAAAGCCGAGGCTTACGCTTCCTGCGGACAGGAACTTCACGAACACGGTGAACACGCCGATCACGGCAGAGAGCGTTGTCAGCAGCAGGTTTACACGCACGGACATGTATATCTTATGCCCGACGTCGGCAACCTCCGTGAGCGGCCCAAGCCCTTCGTTGCAGACAACAGCGGCAATGCGGCTGTCCTTGCCGTCGGACGGAGTCGACAGCTCGAAGCGCTCTACGTAGGGAGGAAAGTCGTAGCCGTCGGTTGCAATGTCAAAGATATTATGAAGAAGCTCAGGGTTAATGTTGAAGTCGCGTATCGCAAAAACCGGGTGACGGCCGGAGCGCACGAGGTTTACGAGTGCGCGGCGCACCTGCGGCATCGGCTCATAGTGCAGGGAGAAAATGCCGTAGAGAATGCCGTCAATCGCGAGGAGAACGGAGGTTTTGTCCGTCAGACGGAAGGGGATGCGTATGTTCATCAGACGCATCAGGTCAGTGCTGCCGCACAGGACGGTGTGCCCGTCGATGATGCCGCTTGCGCCGCCGCCGGGGAGACATTCAAAGTTCTCTACGTGCTTGAGCGAGCATTCATTTTCCTCCATGAGCTTTCCGAAGCAGCCGGCAGCACAGGAGCCTACCGTCGCAACCAGTGTACCGGCATAGGAGATAACGTTCTGCGCGTCGCCGTCGGCGAATATACGCACGCTTTCCATCGTCACGCACTCCTCGGGGAAGAGGTCACGGTCGGTGACGATAATGCTCTTGCTCACGCCGAGGTCACACAGACCGGACCATCCGGCAATCGCTCCGCCGACTCTGAACACGCGCGCGGTGCCGAGAAAATACGGCAGCGCGAAAGCGGAAAGAGCCATAAACGGAACCGTCGGGGCGAGCAGTGCGGAGAATATGTAGACAAAATCGGAACCGCAGCCGGAGACGGCTGCAACAATGATGGCAAACAGCAGCGCCAGCACGGCAAGAATCGGGGCAAGCCGGAGAAACAGCGTCTCATCAGGGGGCGCTTCCTCGGCGCGGCGGACAAATCCCGTTGCCGGGCGCTGGGACTTGAGGAGCGTGAGATCCTTTTTGCCGAGCTTGTTTTCACCCGTCACGGAATAGAAGTGTTTGCCGATAGCCGGAACGCGCGTCGCCTTGCGCAGACCCTTGACGCTGAAATACGTCGAGATCAGGATGCCGAACAGCGAAAGACTTGTCAGCGCGCAGAGCGGTATGTGTGCTCTTGCCGTATCGGACAGCGCGACTATCAGCGCGTCGGCGCCGCTTATGAGGCAGGAAAACACAGCGAGAGTGTCCACGCCGAAGCGCGGCCGCGTAATCTTGAGAACAGCCGTTGTGACAACGTCAAGGCTCAACAGCATGATTGCCGCCTGAAGCCCGAAGCACGCAGCGGCGGAGACGGGCAGCGTGCGCAGCATGCCGGGCAGCGGAAGCTGGAGCGATATGTAGCACAGCAGTGCCAGCAGACCCGCGCTTATTTTAATGCGCAGGGAGAGCGAACGTGTGAATGAACCGTAGTACTTCGATGCTGCGGCGGGCGTGACCTCAGGCCCGAGATCCTCTTCGCTGTCGCTCATCGTGGCGGCGGTGTCGCCACGTGCTGTGCCCTTGATGCGCAGAATCAGCGACGCAAAGAGTGAGAGCACATATTCGCGGAAGCTCGGCGGGAAGTAAGCATCCTCTTCGGAGAACTTCTTGTTATCTCCATCCACGTCGGAATCAGCGCCAAAGCCGTAATCCTCGGCGTCATCGTAATTGCCGCTTTCGTCGGCGGTATCTTCAAAGCCATTGTATATTGGAGTCCTTTTGTCGGAAACTTCGGGCTCGGTATCCGTGACCTCCGGCTTGATCTTCTCTTTTTCCTTTTCCTTTTTCTTCCTGCCGAATTTATGCTTTTTGCGCGGCTTTTCTTCTTCAACGGAGCCGTCGTTTGAAGGATCATCGTAATCGGGTGTCCACTGCGTGGGGCTGTACCCGGTCTGCGGCGTCGGCGCATAGTTTTCGTCAGCGCTCAAATCGACTGCCCTGCTGCCGTACTGCATATGGCTTGCTGCACGCTTGCCGCCTAGATTGAAGCGACTATCTATTTCTTCGTCGATGTCGGCATCAGCAGAATATACTGTGCTGCCGCCTTCGGCGGAAAAGCGCGTCGGGTCTGCGTCATAGCCGTCGGTACTCGGGTCGTAGGGCAAATCGTCCTCAGCCTCGGGCTCTGCATAGTCCTGTTCATAGTCCGCATCCGCCTGCATCTGCGCGATGTATCTGCGAGCTTCTTCTTCCATCGCGCCGCGAGCACCGGAGTGTTCTGTGGCTGTGGGAGCGTATTCCGGCTCTTCTTCCGGCTGCGGCTCATCATAGCCGTCGTCGTACTGCCATGTGCCCTGTGCGGGGGCAGAATCGTAGGCACCGCTGCCGTCGGGGACATAGCTGTAGTCATCGTCGGAGTAATAGTTGTCGGTATATTCCGAAGTGTAGTCCTGCGCGTCGGCAGAATCGGAATAGCCATAATCATCATCGTCAGCGGCGACCGGCTCAGACTTGCCGCGGCCTTTGGAAACGTGCCTTTCGGACTTCGGCTTCAGCTTGCTCTTGAGAAAACTCTTGAGCTGTTCAAGACCCGGAACGGTGGGGAAAGGCTTGCTGTTGTCCTCCTCACTGTAGTCGTCGGCGTCGCTGTTATCATAGCCGTAGTCCTGCGCATCGGCGTCATCGTAGCCGTAATCCTGCGCGTCGGTGTCATCATAGCCGTAATCCTGCGCGTCGGTGT
>CAZFCH010000014.1:4764-18928 GCA_964517445.1 uncultured Oscillospiraceae bacterium
TAGCCGTAATCCTGCGCGTCGGTGTCATCATAGCCGTAATCCTGCGCGTCGGTGTCATCATAGCCGTAATCCTGCGCGTCGGTGTCATCATAGCCGTAATCCTGCGCGCCGGCATCATCGTAGCTGTAATTCTGCGCATCAGAATCGTCATAATCGTAGTCCTGTGCGGCGTAATCGTCAGCGGCGTAGTTGTCATCCGGGTTTTCGGGTTCGATGTTCCTGCGCGCCGAGACTGAACCGGGGGTGTAGACGCGCACATCATCGTCCTCATCGTCGTACAATGGGGAATAGCCGGAGTCATCCGACCCGGACGAATCGTCCCGGGTCGACTCCAGCTTGTATTGCGACAGTATGTCTTCAAACGACATGTCAGTATAAGATTCAGTTGTGGGATCAAAGTCCAGACTGAAATCTTTCATATCTCTATCCTTGCTTTTCTATATGTGTGGTGCGGGGAAACTTCAAATGCAGAAGCGGGGAGGGCATCAGCCCTGAGCACTGCGCTGGCGGAGCACCTCATACATCGTCACGGCTGCTGCCGCGGAAGCGTTGAGGGAGCTGACCTGCCCTTTCATCGGAAGGCTGAGGATAAAGTCACAGCTCTCCTTGACGAGACGGCTCATGCCCTCGCCCTCGGAGCCGATAACGAGCGCGATTGCGCCGGTAAGGTCGGTCGACCACAGGCCGCTCTGACCGTCGGCTGCGGTGCCGTAGACCCACAGTCCGTTATCCTTGAGTTCTTTTATCGCGGCAGAGATGTTCGGTACCCTTGCGATGGCCATGTGCTCGGCAGCACCGGCGGAGGCCTTGTCGACGATGGCGGTAAGCCCTGCGCTGCGGCGCTTCGGGATAATGACGCCGTGCGCACCGACGCATTCCGCCGAACGGATTATTGCGCCGAGGTTGTGCGGATCGCTTATTTCATCACATACGATGACAAAAGGCGCTTCATTCCGCTCTGCTGCAACGGCGAGAATGTCGGATATCTCGCAGTATTCACGCACTGCGGCAAGCGCGATGACGCCCTGATGCGCATGAGTCTGGCTCATGAAATCGAGCTTGCGCCTGTCGGCTTCCACGACGACTATGCCCTTGTCCCTTGCCTTGGAAGCAATGTGGCCGAGGGTCTTGTCGACGTCACCCTTGGCGATGAATATCTTGTCTATGGCTCTGCCTGCGCGGAGCGCTTCGATGACGGCGTTGCGGCCCTCAATAATGTCATTTTTAAGCTCTTTTTCCTGAATCTGAGAATCTTTATCCACGGTATTCGGCCTCACTCATAATTTCATGGTTTACATATTACCATACATTTGCCAAATTTAAAAGACCTATCTTTCAAATTTACAAAATTTTATAGACTTTATCTCGACAGAAATGTATAGTAGGAGGCATAAAATACATTGCCGCCGGGATTTTACCCGGCAGCGTCGACAGGAGAAGATTATGAAGGATCCTCGAAGAAGCATAGAGCGGTTTTGTTATAAACATCCGGGCTTCGGTATTCCGAACCTGATGCGCTATATAACCGCGGCGAATGTCGCGATATGGGTACTGAGCGCGATCAACCGGTCATTCCTCAACGTTCTGACTTTTGACCCCGCGCTTATCCTGCAAGGGCAGGTATGGCGGCTCATCTCGTTTATCTTTTATCCGCCGAGCATGGGGCTGCTCGCGTTCCTTGCATTCTGGTTCTATTACTGGATAGGCAGCACGCTTGAAAGCCAGTGGGGCACCGGGCAGTTCACGATATACTATTTCTCCGGCGTTATTCTCACGGTGCTTTACGGCTTCATTATCTATTTCATCACCGGCAGTTCAGTGAACCTCGGCTCAGAGTATATTTACCTGTCGATGTTCTTCTCGTTTGCCGTCCTGTACCCGGACATGCAGGTGCTGTTCATGTACATCATCCCGATAAAGATCAAGTATCTTGCCATTGTGGATGCGGTGTTCTTCGCATATTCGGTCATCGCAAACTCTTTCCCGGTGAACCTGCTGCCGCTTGTCGCGCTCGTGAACTTCTTCATCTTCTGCGGCGGGGAGCTGTTTTCATTGCTGCCGCGCCGCCCGAATAAAACTACCGTCAACTTCCGGCAGGAGTCAGCGCGGATTCGGCGTGAGCAGAAGGACAATCTCTATACGCATAAATGCGCCGTCTGCGGCAGGACTGACGTCGACCATCCGGAGCTTGAGTTCCGTTACTGCTCCAAGTGCCAGGGCTATCACTGCTTCTGCAGCGACCATATAAACAACCATATCCACTTCACAGAGTGACAGTGCTGTTGTAATATAATTCGAACCGGGGGTCAAACGATCCCCGGTTCTCTTGCGTTTATCTTATTTTATAAGTTTTCCTTATTGCGCTTCTTCAGCACAACCAGTACACCGCCGGCGCATACGACGCAGGCGCCCATTATTCCGAGCCAGAGGCCGAGATTGCTCTCGTCACCGGTCTTGGGAACATAGCCGGGGGAGTAGGTGTTGTACACGGTCAGGCCGTCGTAGCTGGGTTTGTAGTTCGAGATGCGGCTGACTTCTTTTATGGTGTACTTTATCTCCTTGCCGTTGCTGTCATACATCGGTGCAGTGACGGTAACAGACCAGCCGTTGCGAGAGCTCAGAACCAGCGTATCACCGTAGACCTCGCCGTTTGCAAGGAGATTGACGCGCACACTCTGCGGATGCGAATGACCCTTGTTGACCCATACCTTATCGATCGTGAGCGAGACACATGCGTCATTCAGGACGGCCAGGTCGCCGTCGGTAAGAACGGCGAGATTTTCACTGCTGCTCTTGAGCTCAATCTGTCCGGGCTGATGCTCGGTGACGGCGGTTACTTCACCGTCGATGAGCTCGTTCTGCGGATCGGTCGCCGCGCCTTCTGTCAGCACTGCAGTGATTGCATCGGTTATGGCGAAGTATCCGTCAGGTGTGCCGGTCTCCTTGATGTAGAAGGTGAACGGGTAGCTGTCGGGAGTAATCTCAAAGGCCACGAGACCTTTTTCATCCGAAACGCTGCTGCCTATGCTCTTGCGGCACGCCGCATCGCTGTACGCGGTGAATCCGGCGCCGGCTATGGGAGCGGATGTGACGGAGTCAAGCTTATAGAAGCTAATCTTTGCCGGGGCATATTCGTCCTTGGTCAGGATTCCGTGTGCAGCCTTGAGCGCGACGGGAGCTGCCAGCGCACCGGGCTGAACCACGGAGACATGGAGAGTGGCTATATCATGCGCTGTCCAGCGGCTGCCTTCGGAGTCGTCATACCAGCCGTCGATTGCTTTGGTGCAGTCGTTAGTACCGGCTGTTCCGTCAAGCGACCAGCCGCGTCCGTTTGCCGGGGTGCTGAGCGTGAGTGCCGTGCCGACGGTGTAGATATCATCGCCTGCGGTGGAAGCATGGTTGTTGTAAAGAACCAGATTTTCCGGAAGCGACACGGAAGTGCCGTGCGCATTTATGCCGCCGCCGAGGCCGAGCTTTACAGCGGTGTTGTTCGTGATGGTCACAGCTGCGCTGGGGTCAATGGTGAGAGTACCGGCCTTCTGGTAAATACCGGAGCCCTCGTTGCCGGTGATCGTCACGGTGCTGCCCGTGATGTTGGATGCGCCTGCAATGTACAGCGCGCCGGGAAGCGTCCATTTGCTGCTGATAGAGCATTTGTTGCCCTGAATCGTAACAGTGGAGCCGTTCTGAATATTCAGCGCGCCGGTGACGTGGACACCGTTTGCGCCGTTTCCGCTTGATGTGACAGCGGAGTTGTCAATCGTCAGGTTTCCGGCGGAGAGACCGTGGGAGCCGTTGTTATTGAAGTTTACGACCGAGCCGTTCACTATCTCAAAATGAGAGCCGTTGGAACCGTTGCCGGTGCTGTTGATAACATTGACGGTCGAGTTGTCGATCTTGGCGATGAAAGTGCCGGTGAAGCCGGAGCGGTTGTGATCCGACACAAAGCTGGAGTTGACAAGATTGACGTTATATCCGCCGTTGCCGCCGTCCCATTCGAGCGCGTCCTGAGCGTAGTTGCTTATAGACAGAGAGGAACCGTTGAGGTTCAGCTTGTTATCGCTGCAGAAGTATATCGCGTGAGCGTTGGAGGTACCGGTGCCGTCCAGGCTCATGGTCGTGTTGTTGAGCGTCAGGGATGCGCCGGAGCTTGCGCATATTGCCATCCAGGTCCATTCGGCATACGGGGTGGAGCCTATGCCTGTCATGACGACTTTGCAGTTATCAAAGCTCAGCGCCTTGCCCCAGAGCGCTATGCCCTTGCTGCTGAAGGTGACGGTGTAACTGCTGTCCGCGCCGCCGTCAATCGTGAGGTTCTTGCTGAGATTCAGACCGGCGGTCTCGCAATTGTCGAGCAGGAGAATCGTATCGCCGTCTTCCGCCGCGGCGACAGCCTCGTCGAGAGTTTTGTACTCAACATCGGTGCTGACGATCTTTGCTACGCTCTTCGCGGCAGCAACAAGCTTGCCGCTGACTGCCAGCTCGCCCAGACCGGTGAGCGCGAAGCTTACGCTGCTCTTATTGTTCGTAACGGTGATGTCAGTCTCGCCGACCTTGACGGTGTAGCTTTCATATTCTTTGCCTTCGGGGGCAGTCACGGTTACGGTGTAGCTCTTGCCGGAAGTGTCGGCAGGAACTTTGGTTTCACCGTCAAGCGTGAAGATGCTGAGGGTATACGTATCGCTGAAGTTGCCGTCCGTATCGCTCGTGCCGCCTTCAGCTTTCGTGATGCTGAGCTGCGCGCCCTCGGGCAGCTGTCCGGCGACGCTTACGGATGCGCCGTCTATGCTCCCGGTCACCGTGCCGTCAGCCCAGACGATGTTGGCGGGAACGTTGTTGTTCTGCTGCTGGCTGAGGCAGCCTTCGTTGTGGGTTTCGGCCTTGCAGTCGGAAAGCCCGGTGCAGACGGTGCTTTCATTTTTACCATCATTGCCGTTGCCGGAAGAGCCGGTATCGCCGCTGTCGGAAGGGTCAGCGGGCTTATTCTCATTGCTCTCATTGCCCACGGGAGCCGTGTACTTGGGGCAGCCCTCTTCATGTACATCGGCGGTGCAGTCATCCGCTTTGGTGCACGTGTTGACGGGGGCATTGTTTTCGTTTGCCTCCGTGCCGGTGCCCTCATTCGCATTGCTGCTTTCTGTACCCGTGCCTGCATTGCTCAGACTGAGACAGGTGGGGTCATGGGTCACCGCTGTGCAATCGGCTTTGCCGGTGCATGCTGCCGGCTCTGCCGCGTAGGCCGTTACGGCTCCGGCAGGTGCGGCTAAGCCAAAGATCATAACCGCACACAGCACTGCACAAAGTACGCGCAGTGTGTGCGTACTCGACAGAACTCGTTTCAGACTGTCATGCCTTGAATTACGACTCATAAACTTGTCATCCTTTCACAGAAAAGCATTGCGCAGTTTAATATATATATATATATTAAACGTTTGTACTGAAAACACAAATAATTATTTATTACAGTATACACTATGCTCTGCAAGAAGTAAAGCTAAAAAAACGTGAAATTTCGATAGGTGGTTAGGTTGATGATTTTTTTACATAATGTTGATGTCAGGATGCTTTCGTTTACTCGTTCTCTATCCTGACCTGGCACATCTTCATTGCGCTCAGCGCGTTGAGGTGGCTCTCCGGCGTGACACCCGCGCAGCATGCTGCATCGACCGTGACCGGAATCTCCGGCAGGAAAGCTTTGGCAATCATCGCGTTTGAGATAACGCATATATCCGTGCACAGACCGACGAGCGTGATGCTCCCGACCGGATCCTTTGCATCGAGCTCACGGAGCAGCGCGCCGAGCTCCGCTGAGCCGAAGGTCGGCTTATCAATGGTGAGCCCGGTGCGCAGCGGTTCAAGAGCGGGGCACACCTCCCAGCCGTGGCTGCCCTTGATGCAGTGCGGCACGGGCAGATTGCGACCCTCCTGCGTCTGCATGTAATCCTCACTGTGCGTGTCGCGGGTGAATATGACGGTTCCCTTGAAGCCTCTGACCTTCTCGACAACCTTCGGCACGATTGCGACAGCTTCGGCTGTGCCAAGCGCGCCGTCGATGAAGTCGTTCTGCATATCGACAACGATGAGAATATCCTGCATATCTGTCTCCTTATCGCTTCTCGGGGACGATCTCTATCCAGTATCCGTCCGGGTCTTCGAGAAAATAAATGCCCATTGCCGGGTTTTCAAAGCAGACGCAGCCCATGGCCTTGTGCTTTTCGAAGGCACCCGCAAAGTCCTCAACGGTGAAGGCAAGGTGGAACTCCTGCTCGCCGAGGTCGTAGGGCTCTGTATGGTCGCGCAGCCATGTCAGCTCAAGGCGGAAGTCGGTCGCGCCGTCGCCGAGGTAAATGATTTTATAGCTGCCGTCCGATGCGTCTTTTTCGCGTACGGGCTCAAGGCCGAGCGCGTCCTTATAGAATTTCAGACTGCGGTCGAGGTCAAGAACATTAAAATTGAAGTGGTTGAATTTGAACATGACAGGCCCTCCCTTATTATATTTAACTACATTATAAACTAAACCGCACTGCATGGTCAAGCCTTGCAGCACGGTTATTATCGGGTATTACTCCGCTGCCTTTTCCGTTGCCGGAAGCGCAAACTCCGCGGCGAAATGCTCCCCGTCGCTTGCGATGGTGAAGCTGCCGCCCATGGCCTCCATGATCTTGCGGCAGGTGCGGATGCCAATCTTCGTGCTCTCGACTTTGTCCATGGCGCGCTTGACGCAGTTCGATATGCAGACGGATAGTTTGCCGTCCGCAAGCTCGGTTATCACCATAATCGGACGCTCGGCATCAGCATATTTTTTGATGTTGGAAATCATATTGTCAAGCGTGCGCTTGAGATAGAGCGGGTCTGCCGATACGCTGCATTCGCCCTTGAACTCTATTCGCTGCACGCGAAAGCCCGAGTCTATAAGGTCAAACTCTGCCTCACCGAGGAGCTGCTCGAGCAGAATGCGCCCGTCGAAGCTCTCGAGCGAAAGCTCCAGCTCCGCCTTGCCGTAGACGAGGAAATACCGGAACAGCTCATCCGTCAGATCCTTAAGCTCCATCGCCTTGGCGTAGGCCGAGGCCGCGAACTGCCGGCACCGGTCTTTATCCTCAAAGCCGCTGTCGTTGAGAAGCCCTAAGTACCCGAGCATCGAGGTCATCGGCGTGCGGATATCGTGCGATATTGCCGTTATCAGCTCGGCATTGGCTTCCCATGCGCGGCTCTCGTTGCCCATGCGCTGCATGACCGAGCGGCGCATCTCGTCCATCGACGCTGCCAGCGCTGCAATCTCGTCGCTGCCGTCGGAGCTTATGACCTTTTCGAGCTCACCCGAGCTTACCTCTGCCGCGTCCTTCGAGAGCTTTATTATCCTGTCCGTCAGCCGCCGCGTGTACCACATATAAAGAAGAATAAAAGCGAAGAGAGCCGTGAAAACTGAAGCGGCGCGCACTATACTGCGCTGCCTGGTATCGGAAGAGTCGGAGATGGCGACCTGATACAGCCCGTCCTCAAAACGGACAAGATACAGCGTGCCGTAGTCCTGATAGTCATAGCTGCTTTTTACGTTGGTTTCCGGCTCTGCCTTACCGTTATGGAAGCGGCGGTGGTCGGAGCCGCGGCCGAATATCACAACCGTGACATACGGCTGATCGTCCGTCCATTTCGCGACTGAGAGACTGTCGCTCCCGCTCACGGAGTTAGCCTTAACGTAAGCGGAGAAGTCGAAATATGTCTCACTCTTGCGCTGCCTGACTGCTTCGTCGCTCATGTATACCCTGTCAACCAGCAGCGTCCCGAGCCAGTTTACCAGCACGAACATCGCCAGCGCCAGCAGCAGGCCGCCGATGCAGACATACAGCATCTTCGCGTTGAGCGAGGATGGGAGCTTCAGCTTCTTAATCAATCTGATATCCCTTTCCCCATACGGTGCGGATAATCTTCGGAGAACGCGGCGTCTCTTCAATCTTGCGCCGCAGATTCAGCACGTGCACCATTACGGTGTTGCCCGAGCCGGGGAGAAAGCGCTCCTTCCATACCGCCTCATAAAGCTCCGCTGCGGTCACGGTGCTGCCGCGGTTTTTCAGCAGGTGCTCAAGAATGGCGTACTCCGTGTCCGTCAGGGTGACATCTTTGCCGGAGCACTTCACGCTGTGCGTCTCAAGGTCGACCTCAAGACCGTCGATTGTCAGCGCTTCGGCGGGCTTGCCGCGGTACTCCCTGTACCGGCGCAGGAGCGAACTGACCTTCGCCAGAAACTCGCCCTGCGAAAAGGGTTTGGAAAGAAAGTCGTCCCCGCCGCTGCCGTAGGCAGATATCATATCCGCCTCTGCGGACTTTGCCGTGAGGAACAGTATCGGCGCGTTGGAGAGCGCGCGTATCTTCCCGCAGGCTTCATAACCGGACATTCCCGGCATCATCACGTCCAGCACGACAAGGTCGGTCTCCGGGTGCGCGGCAATGTATTCCACCGCGGCAGCTCCGTCGGCGGCTTCATCAACAAAATATTTATCTTTCAACAGGAAAAAGAGAACTTTTCTTATGTCCGGATCGTCATCTACTATGAGGATATGAGACGTGTCTGCCATCCGGCGTCACCTCCATGCTCGTTTTATATGCAAATATTGTATCATAAAAATCCGCGGTTACAACGTTTTTTCCCTGTTTTAAGAAAGCTTAAGAGACAAAGCATCGGCTTTGTGATACAATACGCTCGCAAAACAATGTAAAATGTAATCAGAAATGTGTTTCAGGAGGATGAAATGAAGAACACCAAGCTTTTTGAGCGCATAGTGTGCCTCGTTCTGGCGCTCGTCATGTGCCTGAGCCTTGCCGCCTGTGGAAGCAGCAGCGAGTCCGGCACTCAGAGTACCAAAAAAAATCAGGAGACTACACCTGAGTATGTCTATACCGCAGAGTATAAGAGCCTCACGCAGAACAGTGAAAATTATCTGAACATATGCGCGATGACTTCTGACGGACTGTACGCCACCTGCAGCGAGAAGATCGGCGAAGACATCCCCGAAGGCGTTACCCCCGAGTATGAGGGGCAGTATGATATTTACGGCACTTTCCTTTACCGTATCGACGATAACGGCAAGGTGACAAAGATTGAAAACTACGAGTCCATGCCCGGCGAGACGGACGAGCAGAACCGCAAGAGCTTCTCTTCCAGCAGCTATACGAACTGCATCAGGTTCACCGACAGCGGCTTCGTCACCGTTGAGATCGTCAGTAACTCCTGGTACGAAGGCAGCGGCGACCCCGTCCGTTACAGCGACGAATACTGGGCAGGGCAGAAGTACGAACAGAAGTATTATATCCGCAGCTTCGATAAGGAAGGCAACGAGCTGACCTGCGCCCTCATCCCGACCGAACAGGATCAGTGGCTCAACGCTTATTATATGCAGCTGGATAAGGACGGCAACATCGTCTTTGTCGATGGAACCAACAACTCCGTCCGTGCCGTGAAGCTTGACGGTACAGATGCGTATAACATCAGCACCGCTTCCGACAGTGATTATATCGACAGCGTCATCCGCTTTGCTGACGGCAGCCTCGGCGTCTCCGTCTACGGCAGCGACGGACAGGTGCTCTATAAGCTCAACACCGAAACCGGCACGCTCGAAGACCCCGTTGACATCAGCTTCGATACTTACGGCGCAATCTCCGGCGGCGGGGATTATGACTTCTATTATACCAACGGTTCAAGCTTCTACGGCTTTTCCCTTGAGAAACAGCAGTCCGAGAAAATCTTCAACTGGCTCAGCTGCGACATCAACGGTTCAAACGTCAACATCCTGAACGTCGACGAGAACGGCACCGTCACCTGCTGGCAGACCGAGTGGGACGATAAGGGCAACACCAGCAGCATCGACCTTATCACCATCTCCAAGGTCCCCTATGATTCCGTGCCGCACAAGGAGACCATCACGCTTGCCGCCGTCTCTCTCGACTATAACGTGCAGGACATGGTCGTCAAGTTCAACCGCAGCAACGACCAGTACCGCATTGAGGTCAAGGACTACTCCGAGTACAACAACGATGAGGACGGCTGGGACGCCGGCCAGACCAAGCTCAACACCGAAATTCTCTCCGGCAACCTCCCCGACATCTTCTGCCTGAACGGGCTCAACTACCGCCAGCTTGCCGCAAAGGGCCTGCTTGAGGACCTCTATCCCTACATTGATGCCGACAGCGAGCTCAGCCGCGACGATTTCTTCCCCAGCATTCTTCAGGCGTTTGAGGAGGACGGCAAGCTCTGCACCACGCTCTCCGGCATCTACATCAATTCCGTCATCGGCGCGGCCTCTGTTGTGGGCGACACCCCGGGCTGGACATATGATGAGTTCAACGCCGCTCTTGCTTCCATGCCCGAAGGCTGCACCGCCTTCGACCAGTACACCACCAAGTCCGACATTCTCCAGACCTGCCTTGCGCTGGATATGGACAGCTTTGTCGATTGGGGCACCGGCAAATGCAACTTTGACAGCCAGCAGTTCATCGACCTGCTGAACTTCGCAAACTCCTTCCCCTCGGAATTTGACTGGGAGAACTACGAGTGGTCAGACGAGGACGACACCTCCACCCGTCTTGCTCAGGGCAAGCAGATGCTCGTGCGCACCAGTGCTTACAGCATTGAGGATATCTTCTATAATAATTATACCGAATTCCTCGGCGGCGAAATCACATATATCGGCTACCCGACCACCAGCGGCACCGGCAACATGGTCTCTCTGGACGGCAGCGGCTATGCCATGAGCGCCAAGAGCCAGTATAAGGACGTCATCTGGCAGTTCCTCAGACAGTTCTTCACCAAGGAATACATTGAGGACATCTACACTCTCCCGTGCCGTATCGACGTTTTTGAGGAGAAGGCAAAGGAAGCCACTACCGTCACGTACCAGCAGGACGACGACGGCAATTACCTGCTTGATGACGACGGCGAGAAGATCCCTGTAGTGCGCTACACCATGTGGAACAACACCACCGGCGAGGCCGAAGAGATATATGCTCTCGATGCCAATCAGGTTGCACAGATCCGCAATCTTATCGAGACCACGACCAAGGCCGCCGATTATGACGACAGCATCTTCGATATCGTGAGCGAACAGGCGACAGCCTTCTTCGAGGGACAGAAGACCGCCGAGGATGTTGCACGGCTCATCCAGAGCAAGGCCAACATCTATGTCAACGAACAGCGCTGATAAACCGATAGAGTAATATCCCGACACATGGCGCGGCAAACGCCGCGCCATAATTTATGACACGCTTAATCATATTATTATTAATATTATCAATGCCGCCTTGCACATACGTGCATGATGCGCTATAATGACACCGCATTGGCAATTTCGGTTTTTATTGATTTAACGGAGAGCTATGGACAGAGAAAAAGAAAAACAAAAGCTGAAGCGGCAGGACTTCTTGCGCAGCCTGTGCTTCCTGTCGCCGAGCCTTATCGGCGTGGGCGTGTTCTTCATCGTCCCGTTCGGCGTCGTGGTTTATTATTCGATGATTGACGGCGTCGGTTCGCGGAACTTTGTGTTCCTTGAAAATTTTATAAAGCTCTTTCACAATTCCGCGTTCCTGATGGCGGCAAAAAATACCCTGCGCTTCTCGGCGATAGCGGTGCCGCTCGCGGTAATCCTTGCTATCGTGCTCGCGCTCATGCTCGAGTGCCGCATTCCGATGAAGTCGCAGTTCCGCACATTCTTCCTCAGCCCGATGATGGTTCCGGTCGCGTCAATCGTGCTTATCTGGCAGGTGCTGTTTAACTATAACGGCACTATCAATGAGTTCCTTGCGCTCTTCAATATCGCGAAGACCGACTGGCTTCAGTCCGACCACTGCCAGGGCGTTGTTATCATCCTTTTCCTGTGGAAGAACCTCGGCTATAACATGATCCTCTTCATGGCCGGACTTGCGAACATCCCGAAGGAGCTGCTCGAAGTGGCAGACGTTGAGGGCGCGTCCGAGTGGTATAAGTTCTTTGCCATAAAGCTGCGCTACCTTTCGCCCACGGTGCTTTTTGTCACTATTCTTTCGCTCATTAACTCCTTCAAGGTCTTCCGCGAGGTGTATCTGCTGACCGGGGACTATCCGTATGAGAAGCTGTATATGCTCCAGCATTTCATGAACAACACCTTCAAGTCGCTTGACTATCAGAAGCTCTCGGCGGCGGCGGTCGTCATGGCTCTGGTGATGGTCGTCATCATCGCGCTGCTCTTTGCCGTTGAGGACAAGTTCGGAAAGGACGTGGAGGGATGAAAAAGAAAATTCCTGCCCGTATCCGAAAGAAGCACTATTTCGGCCGCGGCGCTGTGTTCGTGCTCTGCGCCGTCTTTGCGGTGCTGTTCCTGCTGCCGACGGTGCTTACCATTACGAACTCCTTCATGTCCGAGGCGGAGATAAAATCCAACTACGGCATGATCTTTAATACGACCTCAGGCGGCTACGTCTCCAAGACCGTGAACCTCAAGTTTATCCCCGATAAGGTCACGCTCTCGCAGTATATCACGGGGCTTATAAAATCCCCGGAGTACCTGCTCAAGCTCTGGAACAGCATTCTCCTTGTCGTGCCGATTGTCATTCTTCAGGTCGGCGTTGCGGCGGTTGCGGCTTACGGCTTCACCCGCTGGCGCGGCAAGATACGCAGCGGCATATTCTTCTTCTATGTTATCCTTATGCTTATGCCGTATCAGGTCACGCTCGTGCCGAACTATCTTGTGAGCGAGTGGCTCGGCATTCTGAACACCCCGTGGGCAATTATCCTGCCCGGTATGTTCGCGCCGTTCTCGGTTTTCCTGCTGACGAAGTTCATGCGCCGCATCCCGTATTCTCTTATCGAGGCGGCGAAGGTGGACGGAGCGGGGGAGTGGGAGATATTCACGAAGATCTGCCTGCCGCAGTGCCGCTCGGCGCTCTATTCTATAGCTATCCTTGTCTTTATCGATTATTGGAACATGGTCGAGCAGCCCCTTATCCTGCTTCAGGATTCCGACGCGCAGCCGCTCTCAGTGTTCCTTTCCAACATTAACTCCGGCGAGATCGGCCTTGCCTTCGCCATGGCGACGGTGTACATGATCCCATGCCTGCTGCTGTTCCTGCACGGCGAGGAATACCTCGTCGAGAGCATCGCGAACTCCGGCAGTGTCAAGGGCTGGCAATTCTTAAGAGGTGCAATATGGAATTCAAGACTGCAAACCGTGAATGGGTCAAGAACGCGGCCATTATCTTTCTGTCCGTGCTGCTCGTGCTGACCTTTTTCTCAAACACTATAATGAACCGCTCACTTGTGGAGGTTGCCACAGCCAGAGTGACCGATGGAAATATCGTCGCCAAGGTGCGCGGCACGGGTACCGTCACTGCCAACGGCAAGCACCAGGTCAAGGCGTCGGCGACCCGCACCGTCAGGGCGGTTATGATTAAAGCGGGTCAGGAGGTTCAGACCGGCGACGTGCTCTTCGTCCTCGGCGAGGGCGACAGCGATGAGCTTGAGCAGGCCGAGCAGACCCTGCGCGATCTCCAGACCAGCTATCAGAAGGCGGCAGTAAATATGCCGACTTTCAACTATAATCTTCAGGAGCGGGAAGTTTCGTTAGCTGAAGATGATATGAACGATGCATATGATGACTATCTTGAGGCTGAAGAAGCACTTGCACATGCACCGGGAGTAGATCAAAGCGCACTTGCAGAAGCAAAAGAGCTGCTTGAAAAATCAACAGATTACTATAACACTCTCCTGGATGATTTAAATCAACAGATTGCGGATGCGGACGCAGAAGTTGACAGAACCTATGCCGAACTAATTGAACTTCCGGAAACGGCTACAGAGGAAGAAATTCAGGAAAAACAGGAAGCCTACGAAAAAGCGATAGAAGCGAGAAATAGTATTCAGACTCCTGCTGAGCTTGAGAACGCAAAGGCACAGGTAGATAAATATCAAGCGCTTGTCGATAGCCTGAGTAGTTCGGCTGCACCATATCAGGAAGCGGTAGATAAAGCGCTCGAAGCATACAACACGGCAGAGAACAACTATTACGAAAAATACTACAATCTCGAAAAGCAAAAAGAGGACGATCAGAAGTCCGTCGCGCTTGCTCAAATCGAGCTTTCCAGCATCGCCGACCAGATATCCCGCCAGCAGGAGAAGATAAAGTCCCTCGCGGGTGAG
>CAZFCH010000015.1:0-17891 GCA_964517445.1 uncultured Oscillospiraceae bacterium
CGTTTTGGATATTCACATCGCTGCCGCAGACGGGGCACTTCCCGTCCACCGGTGCAGTTTTTGCCATGCAGTTGGGGCAAAAGAACATTTCTTCCATGCGGTTTTCCTCCGAATGGGGTTTAATATCTAATACATAATACCATACTGCTTGAGCAAAGGTCAATGTCCGCAGATGTTTATTATGCTGTTTTTAGAACATCAAACTTGAAGTGCCAGGAATTCCTCACGGCTCATCGTTGCGTTCAGCACATCGAGAAGGCCGTCAGCAGTCAGCCGTTCAGGTAGGCCAAGCTGTTTTATCAGCCTTGCCCGTTTCTCTGCGCTCCCCTCGCGCCCGCTCAGTCCGCGCGCATACATATCCGCCTTGCTTATCCGCGGGGCGGCTTTTTTGTTCTCTTCATCGTCAAATGTTGCTCCGGCTCTTATGAGCGCGTCGAGCAGCACCTGTGGCTTCATCCCCTCGACGCCGAGCTTTCCCTCGCGTGAGGGCGCGCTTTTGCGGCGCTCCTTGCCGTAGATGTCCGGGATATACGCATGCTTCACAAGCTTCGGATCAACGCAGCCCTTGATGTAATTTCTTATCACAAAGCCCGCGCCGTCGGAATCGGTCAACACGATAAGCCCTCGGGCTTCGGCCATCGTCTGCAGCAGCTTTCGCTTTTCCGCATCGTTGAATATCCCGAAGCCGGATGTCTCTATGATGACCGCGTCAACCACCTGGCTGAGCGTGTTTTTATCATATCGCCCTTCGACGACTATTACTTCCCTTACGCTGTGCATTTGCTCTCACCCGCGGCGATGCGCGCCACCGTTTCCTTGAGAAGCTCCTGTGCGTTCTGCCCGGTGCTCTTCATCCTGTAGTCCGCCTCGCCGCACAGCTCCACCGCGCGGATAAGCTGCGGCATTGTAAAGCCCCTCGCCGCCGTCATGAGCTTGGACGTGATGAAATCATATCTTATTGAGTAGAGCTCCGTCACATACTTGCTGCCCAGCCCCTCCTCTATCGCAAGGCGCGCGGCATAGAGCCTGCGCATCTGAAAGCCGAGCATTGCCGTCATTGCTATCGGTTCGTTATCTTTGTCCGCCAGCAGTTCTGCCAGCACGTTCATTGCGGAGTTGTATTTTTTCTGTGAGATAAGCTCCGTCATTTCGAATATTTCGGCCTCCGGTATATGGTGCGCCACGGCGTCAACGTCCCTGACCGTGACTCTCTCGCCCTTCGTGTAGGCCGCAATTTTTTCTATCTCCGGTATGAGTCTGTTCATGAGGTCGCCGCTAATGAATATGAGCCGCTGCGCCGCGTCAAGCTCTATGCGCTTCCCGGCGGCGGCAAAGCGGCGGGCTATCCACCCCGTCAGCATCCCCTGCGGCTGCGACGTGAACTTCAGTTCCTTCGCCTCGCTGCGCAGAGCCTTGACGAATTTCAGCCGCCCGTCCATTTCAAACTCCGCACTCTGTATGAAGACCACCGTGCAGTAATCCGGGATATCCTTCAGCAGCTTCATGCACTCATCGCCGTTGGAGAGCTTATTGATGTCGACATTTCGCAGCTCCACAAAGCTGCGCTCGCTCATAAACGGCATTGCGTCCAGCGCCTCGCGCAGCCGCGTGGCGTCAAGCGCAGGCCCGTCCAGGCGCTTATAGCTGAAGTCGTCCTCTCCGCCGGGCAGGCACAGCTTTTTGAGCTGTATAAGAAACTGCTCGCACAGATAGTCCTCCGGTCCCCAGAGCAGGTACAGCCGCTCCGGGCCGTTTGCCTTGAGCTCGCGTACCGCTGCGTTATAATCCAGTTTTTCTTCGTTCCTGCCGCTTTTTTTAGCCATTATCCTGTCCTATCCGTATCTCAATCGTTCCGTCCTCATCGGTTCTGAGAACATTATACCCGTAAGTCGCCAGACGTTCAAGTGTTTCCTGCGTGGGCTGGCCGTAGCTGTTGTACCCGACGCTGATAACGGCAAGCGAGCCGTCTATTGTCTTGAGAAGATCTTCTCCGCTTGAATACTTTGACCCATGGTGCCCGACGATGAGCGTCTCGATCCCGTCGATGTCATGCTCATTTATAAGCCTTTCCTCCAGCTTCTCCGGTGCGTCCGCCGTGACGAGAACATCGTAGCTGCCGATGCTGAGCCTTGACATCACGCAGCGCTCGTTCTCCTCGCCGTTCAGGTATGCGTACAGCTCCATGCCTATCCCGCCGCACGTGACCGTCATGTCTCCGTTTGCCGTGATGACCTCCGTCCCGTGCTTTGCGGCACCGGCAAGTATCTCCTCATACAGCGCATCCCCGCGCTCCTCCGGCATTATCAGCGTTTCGACATTGTACATTTCCATCAGCCGCGGCACACCGTCGGCGTGATCCTCATGCAGATGTGTCAGCACCAGCAGGTCTATCCTGTCCCTGCCGCAGCTGTGCAGATATGCCGCCGCGAGATCTCCCGCATCGGAGAGATTATAGGTGTTGCCGCAGTCGATCATCACTGTCGCGTCTCCGGCGAAGGCCGTGATGCACTGCCCCTGACCGACATCAAGCACGCTTACCGTGTCGGTATTTCTGTAAAACTGCCGGTTTGAAATAAGCAGCGCCGCCAGTGCCGACACCGAGATCAGGCACGCCGCACTCACCCAGACAGCCCGGCGCTTTCTTATCATGCAGGCGGCAAGTATCAGCACATAGCTGCCGATTATCCATGCTTCCGCGCCGCTGCTGCCCATATAGAGCACCGCGAAAGGAACGCCGGATATAAGCTTTGCGATGAGCGCAATGTACCTAGCAAGCCATGAGCACAGCCATGCCGCGGCCTTACCCAGCGCCGGCACAACTGACAGCGCGCAGGACAGCCAGCCTCCGCCGAAGCAGAGCGAAACTGCCCACAGCCCGAGAATGTTCGTAAGGAACGACAGCAGCGATATATAACCGAAGTGCAGCGCCGTGAGCGGAAGGGTGAACACCGTCACGCCTGCGGACATTGTCACCGAGGCAAGCACATAACTCGCCGCCCGGCACTTCATGTGCTTCGGGAGCTTATTCGCTGCCGCCTCATACAGCTTCCCGGAGAAGCATATTATTCCGGCCATTGCGCCGAAGCTAAGCTGCAGGCTGATGCTTGCCGCGGCGAAGGGATTGGAAATGAGTATAAGCGCGAGAATGGCTGAAAGCGAGGTTACAGCGTCGTTTTCCCGGCGCAGCACCGGCGCCATGAGCAGCATTGACTGCATGAAGCCCGCCCTGACCGCCGATGGGCTTGCACCTGTTACGAGCACGAAAAGCCACACCAGAGCAATGCAGATGACGGAGCTCCGTCTTCCTCTGCCAAGGATGAATTGCAGCAGCCCGACGAGGAAAGAAACGTGCATCCCGGATACTGCGACGATATGCATGAATCCGGCGCGCGACATCGCGCAGTAGAGCGCATCGTCGTTATAAAAATCCGACTTGTCGCCGAGCATCAGGGACTTCATGAACACTGCCGTGTCCGCAGGGAAGATTTTCTCCACTCTTTCGCTCAGAAACCGGCTCAGCCGCACCGGCACACTGCGCACTTCAAAGCCTTTGCTTTCAATGCTTATGTCGCTTTTTGCGCTTATCTTGAAGAATATCCCCTTCGCGTGGTAATTGTCGTAGCTTTCGCCGAAAACAGTATCGGCAGTGTTGATTTTCCCGGTAAAGCTCACATAGTCTCCGGGTTCGGCGCTCATAAGTCCCTTGTTGCCGTATACTATCGCCTTGAGTTTAGGAAGCCCATCGCAGTCCAGCCTTATCTCCGTGCGGCAGTATGTACCGTAATTCACCGGGTAGGTCAAAATGCGCCCACTGACCTCTGCAGTTTCGCCGGAATGAAGCTGCGCCTGTGCCGCGGTACGTTCATTATAAGCAGAGTAATAAACCAGCCCAAGCGCCAGAAACACAAGGGCCAACGCCGCCTGACGCAGCCGCGGCATACGCGGCATACGCGACGCGGCAAGGGCCGCGCCGAGCACCGCCGCAATAACGGCAATGGTGGTCAGCCGACCCAGGGGCAATATGTAATTTGCTGCGAATATCGCCGCACAAAAGGCAATCGCCGCTGTCGCCAGTTTCCTCATTGCCGCCTCCGTAGCAAAATACCGCGGAGGCATGATGTCTCCGCGGTATTCAAAATTATATCATCTTGTCGCTGAACTTCTCTCCGCCGAGGATGTGGAAGTGCAGGTGCATAACGGTCTGGCCGCCGTCCGCGCCGCAGTTATTGATGACGCGGTAGCCGCTGCCGAGGCCCTCGGCCTTGGCAATCTTGGCGATGGCTTCAAAGCAGCGCGCGACCCACACGCTGTTCTCCGCCGTTATCTCGTCGGCGCAGGCAATATGAGCCTTGGGCACAACGAGGATATGCACGGGAGCCTGAGGATTAATGTCGCGGAAAGCATAGACATACTCATCCTCATAGACCTTTGCGCTGGGGATATCCCCGGCGATTATCTTGCAAAACAGGCAGTCTTCCATTTCAATATCTCCTTTTTTTGAAATTTAATCAGTCCTTGGCATTTGCGTTGACAAAATCGTCGACAGCCGCCATTGCGTCGTCAAGCTTGAGGATGTCCTTGCAGCCGCCCATTGCGGAATCGGGCTTGCCGCCGCCGGAGCCGCCGCAAAGCTTGGTGATGTTCTTTATAAGGTCACCGGCCTTGATGCCGCGGGCAACGGCGTTCTTGCCGCAGACAGCGAGCATGGTTGCCTTGTCCTCTGCGGTCGCAGCGAGAACCGCGACGATGTTCGGGAAGCGATCCTTGAGCTGGTCGCCCATCTTGCGGATATCGGCAGCGTTGACAGGACCGTTCGTGATGGTGATAACCTTGAGGCCCTTGATGTCCTTTGCGCCGTAAAGCATACGCTCCGCCTCGCCGGACATGAGCTGGTCCTTCATCTTATCGAGCTTCTGCTTCAGGTCGTGAATTTCGCTGAGGTTGTTCTCGACCTTGGTCATAATCTCAACAGGTCTGGTCTTAAGCTTATCCGCAACGCGGCTGAGCATACCGGACATTGCGGCATAGCGCTTGATGACCTCCTTGCCGGTGATAGCCTCGATGCGGCGCACGCCGGAAGCGACCGAGCCTTCGGAGATAATAGCGAACATACCGACCTTGGCGGTATTGTCAAGGTGAGTGCCGCCGCAGAACTCCATGGAATAGTCTCCCATCTTAACAACTCTGACGACATCGCCGTACTTTTCGCCGAAGAGCGCGGTTGCGCCGAGCTTCTTTGCCTCGTCATAAGGCATGACCTTGGTCTCGATATCAGCGCCGTCAAGGATCATGTCAGCCATGAGAGCTGTGACCTTGCCGATTTCCTCCGCGGTGAGGGCGGAGAAATGCGTGAAGTCAAAGCGCAGACGGTCGGGCTCAACAAGGGAGCCGGCCTGATGGACATGGTCGCCGAGCACCTGCACCAGAGCTGCCTGAAGCAGATGGGTCGCGCTGTGGGCGCGGCGGATGGCGCGGCGGCGCTCCTCGCAGTAGCTTGCGGAAACGTGGTCACCTACCGCAAAATGACCCGATTTGACCACGCCGTAGTGCATGAACTTGCCGCCCTTATTTTTCTGGACGTTGTTGACTTCGAACACGCAGTCGCCGCAGACAATCTTGCCATGGTCGGCGACCTGGCCGCCCATCTCGGCGTACATAACGGTCTTGTCGAGAACGATTATTGCTTCAGCGCCGGAGGCAACCTCCTGCTGCATCTCATCCTCGGAGACGATGGCGAGTATCTCTGCCTCGGTCTCTTTCTGGTCATATCCGACGAACTGAGTCTCCGGCATCTCCTGGCCGAAGTTTATACCCGTCCAGCCGAGATCGCCGAGAGCCTCTCTCGCCTTTCTCGCTCTGACGCGCTGCTCCTCCATGAGAGTCTTGAAAGCGTCCTCATCGACGGTCATACCCTCATCGGAGCACATCTCTATCGTCAGGTCAAGCGGGAAGCCGTAGGTATCATAGAGCTTGAAAGCGTCCGCGCCGGAGAAAACGGTCTCTCCCTTTGCCTTATGCTCTGCAAGCAGATCAGAGAATATCGCCATGCCGGCATCGATGGTGCGGGCAAAGTTCTCTTCCTCGGTCTTGACGACGCGGGTGATATATGCCTGCTTCTCGCGAAGCTCGGGATACTGGCACTCATTCTCATGGATGACGGTGTCAATGACCTTGTAGAGGAAGGGCTCATTGACTCCGAGGAGCTTGCCGTGGCGCGCGGCGCGGCGGAGCAGACGACGCAGGACATAGCCGCGGCCTTCGTTGGATGGCAGCACGCCGTCGCAGATCATGAATGTGGCGCTTCTGATATGGTCGGTGATGACGCGCAGGGAGACGTCCATCTTATGGCTCTTGCCGTAGTAAGCGCCGGTCAGTTCGCTGACCTTATGGGTGATGTTCATAACGGTATCGACATCAAAGAGGGAGTCAACGCCCTGGCAGACAACTGCCAGACGCTCAAGCCCCATGCCGGTATCGATGTTCTTCTGCTTGAGCTCGGTATAGTGACCCTCGCCGTCATTGTCGAACTGGGAGAAGACGTTGTTCCAGACTTCCATGTAACGGTCGCAGTCACAGCCGACGGTGCAGTCGGGCTTGCCGCAGCCGTACTCCGGGCCACGGTCATAGTAAATCTCAGAGCAGGGGCCGCAGGGACCTGCGCCGTGCTCCCAGAAGTTATCCTCTTTGCCGAAGCGGAAGATGCGTTCGGCAGGGATGCCGATTTCCTTGTTCCAGATTTCAAAGGCTTCATCGTCATCGACATAGATGGAGGGATAGAGGCGATTCGGATCAATGCCGACCCAGTCGGGAGAGGTCAGGAATTCCCAGCTCCATGCGATGGCTTCGTGCTTGAAGTAGTCGCCGAAGGAGAAGTTGCCGAGCATTTCAAAATAGGTGCCGTGACGGGCGGTCTTGCCGATGTTCTCGATATCACCGGTGCGGATGCACTTCTGGCAGGTGCAGACGCGGCGGCGCGGCGGCTCCTGCTCGCCCTTGAAATAGGGCTTCATGGGCGCCATGCCGGAGTTAATAAGCAGAAGGCTTGCGTCATTCTGCGGGATGAGAGAGAAGCTGGGCAGGCGGAGATGACCCTTGGATTCAAAGAAGCTCAGGAACATCTCGCGCAGTTGGTTAAGACCGAATTTTTCCATTTCATTTATCCTCCAAATTATTGTTTTTTATTCTCTCGGAGAAGCTCTCTTCCTCCTCGTCGGCGGAGAAAAGCTCTATCTTTTTACAGTTCGGACAGCGGAGAATCCTCACGCTGAGGGAACCGGAAAGCATATTTGACAGGTGCCCGGTAAAGAAGCCGTACTGGCCAAACCGGATATCTTCACAGCCCAGATCTTCCATACCGGTGCCGCAGCGCAGACAGTTCATGAAACCATCAACCCCTCACGCAAAAAATATACCTCCGCCCCTGTACAGGGGCGAAGGTCAAATCGCGGTACCACCCTGATTGCCGGGAAGCCCCGGCATCTCGTGCACCCCTTAACGCGGGCATACGTCCCGGTCATCCCGGGAAGGCTCGGAAGCGGCTGTCAACTCCGGACATAGAGCCTCGCAGCGAACGGCTCCTCTCTGCAATGTCCTCGGCTGACTCTCTTCGTCACAGCCACATTACACATATAACTTTTGTGATTTTACCATAAGTGCCGGATTTGTCAAGTGCTCAGCGGCATTTTCTGACAATCGACAGACGCGGAGCGTACTTCGGCAGGCGCATATGAATCTCCATCATGGCGTGGCGCGTGTCGGCTATCTCCTCGCCATCGGCGTTATACATATGCTCGGGCGTGAATTTCACAGGCGCGTCGTCCGGCGTGAGCAGCTCAAGCTCATCACCGAGAGAGAATTTATTGCGCTGATAGAGCACAGCTTCCCCGTTATCATCGCAGCTTTCGACCACGGCGGCAACATCCGCGCCGGTGGTATAACTTGCTTCGGCATAGTGCTGGCCGGGGTAGCCGTAGTAAAAGCCGGTGGTATACGGGCGGTGGCTCACCTTTTCCGTCTCCTCTATCCATAGCGGATTGAGCGGCCGGCCGGCCAGAGCGTCATCTATCGCATGGCGGTAGGCGTTCGTGACGACAGCGGCATAGTAGGCGGACTTCATGCGCCCTTCAATCTTGAAGCTCGTGACACCGGCGTCGATAAGCTCGGGCAGATGCTCAATCATGTTCATGTCGCGGGAGTTCAGGATATACGTTCCGCCGTCCTCGGTAATTTCGAAATACTCGCCGGGACGCTTTTCCTCGACAAGATGATACTTCCATCGGCAGGGTTGGGCGCACTGACCACGGTTGGCGTCCCTGCCGGTGAGGTAGTTCGACAGCAGGCAGCGTCCGGAGAAGGACACACACATCGCTCCGTGGACAAACGCTTCAAGCCGCAGTTCCTTTGGGGTATTGGCGCGTATTTTGCGGATATCCTCAAGAGGCGTCTCGCGCGCGAGCACTACGGTATCAGCCCCGAGGTCATAGAGCGCATTCGCCGCGGCGCTGTTGATAACGCCGAACTGCGTGCTGACATGCAGTTTCACCCGCGGGGCGTATTTCTTCGTCATGGCAATGACGCCCATATCGGCAACGATGGCCGCGTCGACGCCCGACGCATCGAGCATCTCCAGATACTCCGGCAGACGCTTAAGCTCATCCTCACGCGGAAGGGTGTTGCATGTGACGTACACCTTCCGTCCCATCGAGTGGGCAAGCGCAACGGCCTTTTGGAGCTGATCGCTGTCAAAATTTCCGGCGGAGGCTCTCATACCGAACTCGGTGCCGGCAAGGTACACGGCATCGGCGCCGTAGCAGAGAGCCATTTCAAGCCGCTCCATATCTCCCGCCGGAGAGAGGAGCTCAAGTTTATCATTCATAATTCTGCGTCGCAACAAAGTTATTAAAGTCGGTTTCGTTGGTGAAGAACTGGTGCGTTCCGGTTGCGGTATCGAGGGCATAGTAGAAGTAATCCGTCGCATCCGGCCAGAGCGCGGCATTGATGGAAGCAATGCCGGGGTTGCTGATAGGCGTCGGCGGCAGGCCGAGATTTATGCGGGTATTATACGGATCGTCCTTGGCAAGCATTTCTGCCGTCGGCGAACCCTCGTGCTCGGGATACGAGTAGAGCACTGCGGCGTCTATGCCGAGGGGCATGTCATAGTTGAGGCGGTTATAAATGACGGAGGCAATAACGGGGCGCTCGGAATCGTTCGCGGCTTCTTTCTCGATAAGCGATGCGACATTGATAATCTCGTCAAGCCCCATGCCGAGCTCATCGAGCCGTGCCTGCATGTCCTCGGTTATCTTGCGGTTGAAGTTGTCAAGCATCTTGTTGATGGCGCTCGACGCCTGCATGCCGACATAGAACTCATAGGTATCCGGGAAGAGGTAGCCCTCAAGTCTGTATGCGCCGAGGCTTTCGGTGTCCTCGAGGAAGCTGTAGTTAAAGACCTCGTTTTCCGCGGCGTCCATCAGGTCGTTATAATCCGCAACGCCGTTCTCATCAAGGCGCAGGAAGATCTGGTGCATCGTAAAGCCTTCGGGTATTGTGACCGTTACCGTCGCGGCGGATGTGGAGCCTGCGCGCATATTGGACACAAGTGCATGATAGTCAAAGGTTGAGCGCAGCGTGTATTCGCCGGGGCTGACCTTGGTATCGGAATTGGTGAACTTGCAGTAGGTCACAAAAAGCCATTTATACTGGATGAGGCCGGCATCCTTCAGAGCATCGGCAACATACTCCATATTGGCGTGGGTCTCACGCTTGGTGCCGACCTTGTTGCCGTTGTCGTCCAGCTTGTCGACAGTCTCGGACTGGAAGATTGTGCTCGGCAGAGTGACGACTGCTTCAAACTCCTCTTTATTGAGAGCGAGCATATCGCTTGCCGCCATCCATGCCATACAGGCGAGGACGATACTGATGCAGACAATGAAGCCGAAATACATAAGCCCGCCGAGGCAGCCGCTGCGGTATTCGTGGCTCTGGCGCACGGGGCGGTAGTCCCGTTCTGACTCGGCGTCACCCGTATAATTGCGCTGCTCCTTGCCGTCGGAATCGGTGAGAAAACGGTCGACCTTCTTTATCGGATCCTCTTTATTATTTTTGGAGCCGGACTTGGCGTTGGCATTTTTCCCATCGGCGCTTTTCTGCGCCGGGCCAGCTTCCGCCGCCGTGTCCGTGCTGCTTACCTGCTCATCATGGATGCGGAATATCTCGTTGATTCTTTCGATATCATCGGACATGGTAATCTCCTCTATAGAAACACTAATATCGGATTAAAATCTCTGATTTTTATAATAGTAATATACGAACGCCTCAGGATTCGTGAGCGTTTCCGGTGCTTAATGGTGAAGTATATTTTATCAAATCAGAGAGCTTATGTCAAACAAGATTACCTGCGTCAAAAAAAGACGCCTGAATGTTATTATCAGGCGTCTTTTCTTGAGTATTTATTCTGTTTTCTTTGAGGCGAATTACTTCTTCATTGCCTCAGCGGTAGCGACTGCGACAGCAACGGTAGCGCCGACCATGGGGTTGTTGCCCATGCCGAGGAAGCCCATCATCTCAACGTGTGCGGGCACGGAGGAGGAGCCTGCGAACTGAGCGTCGGAGTGCATACGGCCCATGGTGTCGGTCATGCCGTAGGAAGCAGGGCCTGCAGCCATGTTGTCCGGGTGAAGGGTACGGCCCGTGCCGCCGCCGGATGCGACGGAGAAGTACTTCTTGCCCTGCTCGATGCATTCCTTCTTGTAGGTGCCTGCAACAGGATGCTGGAAGCGGGTGGGGTTGGTGGAGTTGCCGGTGATGGAAACGTCAACGCCCTCGAAGTGCATGATGGCAACGCCCTCGCGGACATCGTCGCAGCCGTAGCAACGCACGTCTGCGCGCTCGGTCTCGGAGTAGCGGATCTCGCGGACGATCTTCAGTTCACCGGTGTAGTAATCGAACTGGGTCTGTACATAGGTGAAGCCGTTGATACGGGAAATGATCTGGGCAGCGTCCTTGCCAAGGCCGTTGAGGATGACGCGCAGCGGCTGCTTGCGTGCCTTGTTTGCGTTCTTGACAATGCCGATTGCGCCTTCTGCGGCGGCGAAGGACTCGTGGCCGGCGAGGAAAGCGAAGCACTTGGTCTCATCGCTCAGGAGCATTGCGCCGAGGTTGCCGTGGCCAAGGCCGACCTTGCGGTCGTCAGCGACGGAACCGTCGAGGCAGAAGCTCTGAAGGCCGATGCCGATGTACTTTGCAGCTTCGGCAGCGTCCTTTGCGCCGGACTTAATGGCGATAGCTGCGCCGACACAGTATGCCCAGCGGACGTTCTCAAAGCAGATGGGCTGGATGCTTGCGGTAATCTCGTACGGGTCAAAGCCCATACCCTTGCAGATTTCTCTGCATTCCTCGACAGAGCCGATGCCGTACTGAGCGAGGACGCCGTTTATCTTGTCTATTCTTCTCTCGTAATTCTCAAACAGAGCCATTAGATTGTCCTCCTTCTCTTATTCCTGACGCGGGTCAATGTACTTGACGGCGCTGTCCCACTGGCCATAGTGACCCTTGGCCTTTTCGAGAGCCTCGTTTGCATCGATGCCCTTCTTGATGAAGTCCATCATCTTGCCGAGGGAAACGAACTCGTAGCCGATAATCTCATCGTCCTTGTTCAGAGCGATGCGGGTGACATAGCCTTCGGTGAGCTCCATGTAACGCGGGCCCTTTTCCTTGGTCGCGAACATGGTGCCGACCTGGGAGCGCAGACCCTTGCCGAGGTCTTCCAGAGAAGCACCGACTGCCAGACCGTCTTCGGAGAAAGCGGACTGAGAGCGGCCGTAAACAATCTGGAGAAACAGCTCGCGCATTGCGGTGTTAATAGCGTCGCAGACGAGGTCAGTGTTGAGTGCCTCGAGAATGGTCTTGCCGATGAGGATTTCGGAAGCCATTGCTGCGGAGTGGGTCATGCCGGAGCAGCCGATGGTCTCAACGAGAGCTTCCTCAATGACACCCTTCTTGATGTTCAGAGTCAGCTTGCATGCGCCCTGCTGAGGTGCGCACCAGCCGATGCCGTGGGTAAAGCCGGAGATATCGGAAATTTCCTTGGCCTGAACCCACTTGCCCTCCTCAGGGATGGGAGCGGGGCCGTGATACGCGCCCTTTGCGACGGGGCACATATTCTTTACTTCTGTGGTGTAGATCATATCGTTTTCCCTTCCATTCTCTAAAAAATAGAATAAACAAACTTATGTACCGGCCGCTCACCGGCCGGGGCTGCTCACTTTATGAGCGATACGCCGGTCATTTCCTCCGGCTGCTTGAGTCCCATTATCTGAAGAATAGTGGGTGCTATATCGGCAAGCTTGCCGTTGTTGAGCTCGATGCCCTTCATGCAGACGGTGAACGGAACAAGGTTCGTGGTGTGCGCGGTGTTGACCTTGCCGCTCTCATCGAACATGCACTCGGCATTGCCGTGGTCTGCCGTGACGAGCAGCACGGTATCGGGGTGCTTTGCGACTTCTTCCATAATGCGTCCCATGCAGGTGTCAACCGTCTCGACAGCCTTGACAGCCGCTTCCATGACGCCGGTGTGACCGACCATGTCGCAGTTTGCGAAGTTGCAGACGATGAGATTGTACTTATCGGAAGCGATAGCCTCAATGCACTTGTCGGCGACCTTTGCCGCGCTCATCTGAGGAACGAGGTCATAAGTCGGGAACTCCTTCGGGGAAGGAACAAGGCATCTGTCCTCGCCCTCTTCCTGCTTCTCAACGCCGCCGTTGAAGAAGAAGGTGACGTGCGCGTACTTCTCGGTCTCGGCGACGCGGAACTGCTTGAGACCGCAGTGGCTGACATAGTCGCCGAGGGTGTTCTTGATGACCTCGGGCGGATATGCGATGGGCAGAGGAAGCGTCTCGTCATACTGCGCGGTGCAGACATAGCTCAGCGGGCAGACAACTTTCTTTCTTTCGAAGCCGTCAAAGTTCTCAAGGTTCAGTGCCCAGGTCATTTCTCTTGCGCGGTCGGGGCGGAAGTTCATAAAGATGACGCTGTCGCCCTTATTGATAACGCCCTCGGAGCAGACGACGACCGGCTCGACAAACTCGTCGGTAACATCGTTTGCGTAGCTTGCCTCAACGGCGTGGACAGGGTCAGAGTCCATAACGCCCTCGCCGCAGACGATTGCGTTGTAGCCCTTCTCTACGCGGTCCCAGCGCTTGTCGCGATCCATGCCCCAGAAGCGTCCCTGGATGGTGGCAATCTTCGCGTTGCCGAGCTCTTTGCACTTGTCGTTGAGCTGTGCGACAAAGCCTGCGCCGCTCTTGGGGGCGACGTCGCGCCCGTCGAGGAAGCAGTGGACATAGACCTTTTCAACGCCGCGCTGCTTTGCCATATCGAGTATCGCAAAGATGTGCGTCAGGTGGCTGTGAACGCCGCCGGTGGACATGAGGCCCATAATGTGCAGAGCCTTGCCGTTTGCCTTGGCGTCCTCCATGGCTTTGATGTAAGCCGCATTCTGGAAGAACTTGCCGTTCTCTATCTCCTGCGTCATCTTCGGCAGGATCTGGAACACTACGCGGCCGGCGCCCATATTGGTGTGGCCGACCTCGGAGTTGCCCATCTGACCGGCAGGCAGACCGACGTCAAGCCCGGAAGCGGAGAGCGTGGAGTAGGGGTTTGAAGAAAACAGCTTGTCAAGGTTCGGCTTCTTCGCCTGTGCGACGGCGTTGCCGGCAGTCGGAGCTGCGAGGCCGTAGCCGTCAAGAATTATAAGAACTGCTTTTTTAGACATTTATGATACCTTCTTATTTATACAATCGCGGCCATGTCCGTGTCAGCCCTGATCGGTGGCCTTGACTATCTCGGAGAAATCAACCGGCTTGAGGGAAGCGCCGCCGATAAGTCCGCCGTCGATGTCAGGCTGTGCGAGCAGCTCGAATGCGTTCTTCGCGTTCATGCTGCCGCCGTAGAGAATGCTGACGGCACGTGCGGGACGTGCGCCGTAAATGCCGCGGATGACCGCGCGGATGCCCTGGCAGACTTCCTCAGCCTGCTCGGCGGTAGCGGTCTTGCCGGTGCCGATTGCCCAGATGGGCTCATAGGCGATGATGCAGCGGCGCAGCTGGCTTGCGTCAACTCCGCAGAGCGCGGCCTTGACCTGATATGCGACGTATTCCATCGTAAGATCCATCTCGCGCTGCTCAAGGCTCTCACCGACGCAGATGATGGGAACGATGCCCTTTTCGATAAGTGCCTTGACCTTGGCGTTAATGAGCATATCATCTTCGCCGTGGTACTGGCGGCGCTCGGAATGACCGACAATGCAGTACTTCGCTCCGATATCGGCAAGCTGGGCGGCGGACACCTCACCGGTGTATGCGCCCTTTTCGTACTTGGAAACATCCTGTCCGCCGGCGGCGACCTTGCAGTCCTTCCCCGCCTTTATCATTGCGGGCAGCAGGGGTGCGGGAGTGCAGAGCACGACGTCACATGCACGGGTCTTAGGGAGGTTTTCCTTCAGCTGCTCCATGAAGGGCTTTATTTCCGATGCCAGCATATTCATCTTCCAGTTGCCGGCAATCACAGTCTTGCGGTACTTTCTGTTCATAGTGATCCTCCAGACGTTTTAATACACTGCTGTGCAGATGCTCTCTCGAGCATCTGCACAGTTGTTGTTTTTACTTATCGAGCAGGCATGCAACACCCGGCAGCTCCTTGCCTTCAAGGAACTCGAGGGATGCGCCGCCGCCGGTGGAGATGTGGGTGATCTTATCGGCATAGCCGAGCTTCTCGACTGCAGCTGCGCTGTCGCCGCCGCCGACGATGGTGGTTGCACCGCTCTCTGCCAGTGCCTTTGCCATGGCCTTGGTGCCGGTGGCAAACTTATCGAACTCGAACACGCCCATAGGTCCGTTCCAGACGATGGTGCCTGCGCCCTTTACGGCGTCGGAGAACATCTCAACGGTCTTGGGGCCGATGTCCATGCCCATGAGGTTATCGGGAATGTTGCCCTCGCAGAGGACGGGCTCGGCATCCGCGGAGAACTCGGCTGCGCAGTAGTTGTCAACGGGCAGCAGGAACTTGACGCCCTTGGCTTCTGCCTTTGCGATCATTTCCTTTGCGTAGTCGATACGGTCTGCCTCGAGCAGGCTCTGGCCTATCTCGTAGCCCTGTGCCTTCTTGAAGGTGTAAGCCATGCCGCCGCCGATGATGACGGTGTCAGCCTTCTCGAGGAGGTTATTGATAACGTTTATCTTATCGGAGACCTTTGCACCACCGAGAACAGCGACGAAGGGACGCTTAGGATCGTCAAGAGCCTTGCCCATGATGGACAGCTCCTTGTCGACGAGCAGGCCGGAGTATGCGGGCAGGTAAGCTGCGACGCCGGCGGTGGAGGCATGTGCTCTGTGCACGGTGCCGAATGCATCGGACACGAATATCTCAGCCATGTCAGCCAGAGCCTTTGCAAACTTGGGGTCATTCTTGGTCTCGCCCTTGTCAAAGCGCAGGTTCTCAAGCAGCATAATCTGGCCGGGCTTAAGGGCTGCGGCCTTGGCCTTTGCATCCTCGCCGACGGTGTCGGTCGCGAAGATGACTTCCATGCCGAGCAGCTCGCTCAGGCGCTTTGCAACGGGAGCGAGGGTCAGCTTCTTGAGGGACTTCTTCCATGCTTCCTCAGTGAGGGTGGCAGGATCCTTGCCCTTTTCGGTCTGCTTCTTCACGAAGGAGTCGAAAGTGGCATTGGGCTTGCCGAGGTGGGAGCAGGCAATAACTGCCGCGCCGTTATCGAGCAGGTACTTTATGGTGGGGAGAGCGGCAACGATACGCTTGTCGCTGGTGATCTCACCGGTCGCCTTGTCCTGGGGCACGTTGAAATCGCAGCGGAGCAGGACTTTCTTGCCCTTGACATCAACATCATAGACGGTCTTCTTGTTGTAGTTCATGGTATGTCCTCCTAAAAAATAATATTCATTCAATCCGCCATGGAGCCGGTACCCAGCAGTCCCGGAAATCCCTGCTGGCGCAGTGCTTCATAAGCTAATATAGCAACGGAGTTTGAAAGGTTCAGACTCCGGGCCTCACTGATCATCGGGATGCGTATGCATCTGCTGCGGTATTTTTCACGCAGCCATTCCGGCAGCCCAGCCGTTTCCTTTCCGAACATCAGCGTAACATCTCCGCTCATGTCGACCTCGGTGTAGGCGCGCGGTGCTTTGGTCGTGGCAAGATAAATATTGCCGTCGCCGTTCTTCTCAAAGAACTCGTCAAGGTTCTCGTAAACGCTGATATCGACAAGGTACCAGTAATCCAGTCCGCAGCGTTTTACCATTTTATCAGAGATATCAAAGCCGAGCGGTTTTATCAGATGCAGCCTCGCGCCGGTCGCGGCGCAGGTGCGGGCTATCGCTCCGGTGTTATGCGGTATCTCCGGCTCAACGAGAACAATATCAAGCATTTGAACTAACCTCCGCGGCAGCCTATGTCTGGGAAATACGTTACCGCATCCTTAATTTCAAAAACATTTTAGCACAAAAATCGAAAAAATCATGTACTTTTTTTCAATTTTTGATTATTCTTGCATAATACACAAATATGGTCTATAATCAGTCCCGTTAATTGGGCCTTTATTGTCATTTTGTATATGACAGCATTTTGTCAATTGAGTGCATTTTTGAGGTTTTCCATCTATGGAATTGTCATGTAATCTATGCCCCCGCAGGTGCAGCGCCGTGCGCGGAGATGAGACGCCGGCCGGCGTGTGCCGCAGCCCTCTCCTGCCGCGCATCGCAAGAGCCGCGGCGCACTTTGGCGAGGAGCCGTGCATATGCGGCAGCGGCGGAGCCGGGGCAATATTCTTTACCGGCTGCAATCTCCGCTGCGTGTTCTGCCAGAACCGTGAAATCAGCCGCGGCGAGGGCGGGCAGAGCGTAAGTGTCCGGCATCTGCGCGAGATAATGCTGCGGCTGCGCGATGAGGGTGTGTCGTGTATTGACCTCGTCACCGGCACGCACTACACTCTCGCTATTGCCGAAGCTCTCTCCGGACTCTCGCTCGGCATCCCTGTCGTCTGGAACAGCTCGGGCTATGAGAGCGTCGAGACGCTGCGCCAGCTCTCGGGACTTGTTCAGGTATATATGCCGGATTTCAAATACTGGGACAGCGCAGCGGCAAAGCGTTACAGCGCAGCGGCAGACTATCCGCAGGTTGCGCGAGAGGCGATAAAGGAGATGTACCGTCAGACCGGGCCGTACATCCTCGATGAAAGCGGCATGCTCCGCTCAGGCGTCCTTATCCGGCATCTCATTCTCCCAGGCAGGAGCGAAGACGCAATGAACGTCATTGACTTTGCCGCCGACGAGTTTCCTCGCGGCAGCGTGCTCTTCTCGCTTATGAGTCAGTACACGCCCATGCCCGGGCTTGAGCGCTTTCCGGAGCTTTCCGGTCGCATCGACAGCGAAACAAACAGTGCGCTCATCCACTACATGTCCGTGCGTCACCTCGACGGCTTCTGGCAGGAACCCGATTCCGCCACTGCTGAGATGATCCCCGCCTTTGACGGAACCGGGGTATAAAGAAATATAAAGCCTGTCGGCAAAGCTGATGCTTCGCCGACAGGCTTTATTTATTCTGCCTCTACCGGGCAGTGATAGCGCGGCTTGCCAATACTCGCTTTGCCGTATTCTATCGCCGCCGCGGGGCAATTGCATATGCAGGCCATGCAGTGCGTGCAGTGCCCACCCCATACGGGGCGGCCGTTCTCAAGACTTATGCTGTGCGTCGGGCACTCGCGTACGCATCTGCCGCAGCTGATGCAGCTGTCCTTAGCATAGAACTTGCTGTCCTTCACGAAGCATTTATAAAACACGGGGTTTACGATGTCGCTGTATATCCGGTCGATAAGCTTCACC
>CAZFCH010000016.1:0-17763 GCA_964517445.1 uncultured Oscillospiraceae bacterium
GAATACGCCGCAAAGGAGATGTGCCTCTTTGACGACATGGAGTATGTCCGGCCGGATCTGCAGGCGTTTGAGGATAAGGCGCAGGAGATCGAGCAGGCGCTGACCGACGGGAAAAAGCTCAAGGCTGTTGAGGCACTGCTGGATGAGCTGTACGCTATGTATTACAGCTTCAACACGATGTACACCCTCGCTGAAATCCGCAGCTGTCAGGACGTCACCGACAGCTATTACGCCGCCGAGTACGACTGGTGCAGCGACGCCTATTATGACATGCAGCAGACGGTCGACAGCGTGTACTATGCCTGCGCCGCATCGAAGCTCGGCGCAAAGCTTGAGGATGAATACTTCTGGGACGGCTTCTGCGACGAGTATGCAGACTCTGCCGACAGCGTCTATACCGATGAGTATCAGCAGCTTGTCTACCGGGAGAATGAGCTGCTGTCGCAGTACCGCAGCCTGACCGCGGATGCAAGCATGGAGCTTGACGGCAGGGAGTGGACGCTGGAAGAATACTTCGCGCAGGCTGATGCCGATATCCAGCGCGGCTATGAGGCCTATTATTCGAAGAATAACCCCCTGATCGGCGAGGTCTACATCGAGCTTGTGAACGTGCGCAACGAGCAGGCGGCACTGCTCGGCTACGACAGCTATGCGCAGATGCAGTATGAACAGAGCTATGACCGCGACTTCAGCCCTGAGGAAGGCGAGCAGTACATCGAGTCGATAAAAAAATACATCGTCCCCGTGTATAAAGAGATACTGCAGCAGGATCCGTACAGCTCCATCAGCTATGAGTATGTCTCCGATAAGGAGCTTAAATGGCTGCTCCAGAGCGCGGCAGAGAACATGGGCGGAGACATTGCCGAAGCCTATGACTTCATGAAAACCTATGATCTCTGGGACTTGGAGCTGCGCGACAATAAGTCGAACACGTCCTTCCAGACCTATCTTCAGGACTATGAGGCGCCCTTCCTGTTCATCGATCCTTACGGCGACACCGAGGATATAATAAGCGTCTGCCATGAGTTCGGCCACTATGTCGATGCGTACGTAAACTTTAACGCCTATGAGACGATAGATCTTGCCGAGTGCTTCTCGCAGTCCATGCAGTATCTCGGCCTGATCGCCATGGAGGACAGCCTCGCCGATGATGAGTATGAAAACCTTATGCGCATGAACCTGCTCGATACCCTGGAGACCTTCGTGCAGCAGGCGTCGTTTGCAGAGTTTGAGAACCGCGTGTATGCTGCGGATGATCTGAGCCTTGAATGGATAAACGAACTGAGCCTCGAACTTGCGCAGGAGTACGGCTACTATGACGGCGTGAACGAAACGTATTACGCCATGAGCTGGGTCGACACTCCGCACTTCTTCAGCGCGCCCTATTACGTGATAAGTTACACAGTCTCCGCGGGCGTTGCGCTGGAGATATACTCGCTCGAGCTTGAAAAGCGCGGCGCGGGGCTTGAAAAGTTCTGCGAGATGGTGCAGCGCAGCGGCTCCGGTCTGCGCGAGGTCACGGACGCCGCCGGGCTCTCCGACCCGCTGTCGGATGAGCAGACGCAGAAAGCCGCAGCCGTCTTTGAACAGTCGTTCCTGCTCGGGAAAGCCGCATAAAGATGCGGGAAAACAAGTTATAACAAGCATAAGGGCTGCGCGAAACTCCGCGCAGCCCTTATATTTTATTGACTTCAAATCAATATTATGTAAACTAACTTATGCAAATCGAATTACGTAAATCATTCCTCAACCGACCACGGCAGCTCGACATAAGTCGGCTCATGCCCCATCGCGGGGATTATCTTTTCGATAAGATCCTGCGTCGCAAAAGCGAGCGTCGAGGTGTTTATGCAGGGGTGGCAGCCGAAGCGCTCGTCTTTCAGCAGGTCGCGGTCGATGAGCAGCCGCACCTTACCGGCCTTGTCGTTCATCAGCCCCAGCACGCTGACCGAGCCCGGCGTGATGTCAAGGCATTCAAGCATCTGCTCCGGGCTTGCGAAGGACAGCCGCGCCGTGCCAATCTGCTTTGAGAGTATCTTCGTCTTGAACGGCTTGTCGCCCGGCATAAGCAGCAGATAGACATCCGTCATCTGCCTGTTTGTCAGCAGCAGGTTCTTGCATATCTCGGCTCCCAGCAGTTTTTCAATCTCATGGCACTGTTCGATAGTGTCGGCGTGCTCGTGGTCTGCGCGGAAATATTCCACGCCCAGCCTGTTGAGCAGCTCATAACAGCGCTCCTCTTTCGGAATGCGCGTGTCGGCCGGGCGGCCTTTATAAAGTGTAGGGTCAATTTTCATCTGTTTTTCTCCAATGCTTCAATCAGTGTGTCCGCAATAAAGTCCATGTCCTCCGGCGTATAGCGCTGGTCGCAGGGGAGTGCAAGCATGTGCCCGGTCACATACCGACTCACCTCGCAAACTCCGCGCGCCGCCTCCGGCTCCGGCCAGATAACGGGGCAGTACACCCCGCGCTGCGCCATTGCGCGCTGGACATCGCCGCGCTTTTCAATATAAACAGGGAAGTACAGCGTGCTCTCCTCCGGCTGTGCCGAGAGAAAACGCAGCTCCGTGCCGTCGAGCGCAGCCAGCCTTTCCTTCAGCCGTGCGACATTCGCCCGACGCTTTTCAAGCAGCACCACGAAATCTATGCGCCGCAGCAGCGCCTCATATTCTGCCGACATCCCGCACGGCTCGCCGCTCTCATCTAAAAGCCGCTCCGCGCCATGCAGCATATCCAGAAATTCTTTCTTCAGCTCCGGCTCCCATGTCTCGAGATACCGGACTTTCATCTCCATTGCCGCGCGCCGTGCATCGCCGAAGCGCGCGTCAGCGCCTGCTGCGCAGCTGCCCATTTCGGTTCGGAGCATCCCGCCCTCGGGCAGCGCCGCCCACTTGCGCAGGCTCGCCAGCACCGCGTCAGGCGTGAATCCTTCCTCTCCGCGCGGTATTATCACGTCGTGCGTCCTGTCCTCGACGAGTATTATGCCCCGCCCGGACTCACGCAGTGACAGCAAAAACTCATCCGTGAAGGGTCTGATGCCGAAGTACCGCATGTACAGCAGCACCGTCCCGTCCGTGAGCTTTGCGCGCACATCCTCTTCGTCTCCGGTGAGATCCGTGTTCATCCTGTAGAACCCGACATCGTATCCGTTCGCGGAAAACGGCAGTATCATCGACTCGCAGCACAGCGCCGGCAGCAGCACCCTGCGCCCGCCGATAATGCGCGCGGCGGCCTTCATTGCGTCTCTGCCGCTGCGGTAGAGCTGCCAGTCGTCCTGCACGAAGTTCTGCCCCTCATCGGACATGAGCGCATCGTTTGACCTCCGGTCAAACTCGCTGCCGTATTCCATCCAGCCCCGCTCGCTCATCCGATCACGTCCCTTATCACGCGCGGCGTGCCGCAGTGCAGGCCGATAATGTTCATCGTGTTCATAGTAACCCTTTCAGTCCGTGCCGCCTATGACATCCGGCATAACCTTGCCCGCCTCAACGAGCGGCAGGTACCAGTCCTTGTAATAATACGGCAGCTTGTCCCCGTCGCCGTCGGGCCATTTGCTGCCCCAGGGCCTGAGGTAAATTTCATAGCTGAATCCGCCGTCGCCGACAGCGTTGTATTTCCCGGATACGGTCATGAGCGTTCCGCTGTCGTCCGCGCTGAGCGTAATGTCCCAGCTGCTGCTTTTGAGCTTGCGGTCGAGGAAGCTTCCGCTCGAGCAGCGTATATCGCTGCCGTCAATGTTCAGCGCCGCCTTGGCAAGATAGTTGTCCTTCGGCAGCTCCTCGTCCCAGAGCAGCATGCTTCCGTCCTCAATCTCGGCGCAGCAATCCCACCAGCAGCCGCTCATCTGCGCCCAGTCGCCGCTGGTGCTGTAAATGCGCCACCAGCCGTACCAGTCACCGCTGATATCACCATTGATACTTCCGCTGACATCCCCGCTGCTGTCCGTCACGGCGGCACGGGAGACACTGCCGTTGTCAATGACCACGGTCTTTACATTGTCAGAACCGCTGCTCCCGCAGCCCGCCAGCAATAACGCGAGCGCCAGCACAGCGGCAGCTATTCTTAAACGCACCGGAGCTTTGCGGGGAAGAGGCATATTGCGCACCTCCATGAATCAGCCAAGCTTTACAACGATATAATCGTCTATCTTCTGTACCGAGCCGTAGTACGGGTACTCGCTCATCGCCGCAACGCGGCTGTCGTTTTCGAGCTCTTCAAGCTCCTCGTCGCTTGCAAACGGAATATCGAAGCCGAGATAATAGCGGAAGAAATTTTCGCGAGAGTAGATGTTCACAAGGTCGTGCGCCGGCCCCAGCATCATCTCCGTGTCAAGCTCATCCGGAATATACATCAGGTTATCCTGATACCCGATGATCGCAAGCTTGCTGTTTTCGTCGAAGCCCTCGGTGTCCTTTATCTGCGCGCACAGCGATGTGTAAAACGCGCTCGCGTTCTCGTACTGCAAATCGAGCTTGAGGTAAACCATGTTCGCGTAGTACACGTTCGCAAGTGTTATGACAGCCATCAGCAGCGCGGCGGCGTCCCTGTATATGCGCCCGGCGCGCCCCGGCAGCCGCTCAATTACTATCATCGCGAGCATGTACACCGCCGTGAAACTGTATATCACCAGCGTGTGAATGGACTCTTTTGACATTATCAGGTACATGCACTCTATCGCGAGCGGCAGCATCGCCGTGAGCACGAGCAGCAGCGCCGCGTTCAGGAGCTTTCCGTTTTGCCATGCGAGCCAGCCCAGCCCAAGGAGAATGAGCGCTGCAAGTATAATGTGTATGTACCGTGAAGCCTCCGTTGTTATCAGCGCGAAGTTTCTGAATTCAAATACGTACAGGAACGAGTCATACGCCATGCGCACCCGGCGCAGGAGACTGACGCTCCCGTTCACGTTGTCTGTCACATAGCTGTTGAACTGCTCGCCCGTCGCGAGGAATACAAGCTGCGTTATTCCGTAGTATATCGCAATCGCGGCAGCCATCAGTGCCAGCGCCTTTAATCCGAAAAGGACTATCTGCACCGGAGAGCTGTCCTTATCGAGCGTGTCCTCGATCATCATCAGCATATACAGACACGCCGCGACTGAGATATACGCCTGATATATCCCGAGTGCTGCGACCAGCAGCATTACGCTCAGCGGCTGCCGCAGCTTCCGGCCAAACCTGTAAACATACACCGACCCGACCGCAAAAAGAAATGCGAGGGCATATGCGCTGCTTGTGAACATGAAGCAGAACGTGCCCGTCACCGACGGGAAAGCCAGCATCAGCGCGCCGAGCAGCACCTGCAGCGGCTTTGACTTTATGCCGAGTATCCGCACGATGAGGCATACCGATACCGCCAGCAGCAAAACGCTTATGATCCCGTATATCCATGGCATGGACCAGTCCGGGAACACCAGCTTCACAAGCTCCAGCCCCCAGCGTCCGGAGGTCACGGTTGCACCCTTGCCGAAGAGGGACTCTATCTCGTCGTGGTTCAGAAGCTTGTTTGTAAATGCAAAGCCGTGTGCCAGAAGCCCCGTGAAAAGTGCGGCAAGAAACGGAGTCTTATTGTTCTTGTACGCCCTGCCGATGCCGAGCCACAGCCGGTCGGTCAGTGCGGTTCTGTTTTCAACCATAAAAATTCCTCCGCCGTCTCAGCGGTTTTCAATCCGATAGAAGAACCAGCCGAAGCCGAAGGCGGCCATCGGAATCATCAGCACAAAGTAGGGCAGGGCATATTGGCTCTTCGCCTCGAACAGCAGGTGATAGAGGAGCCCGCCCAAAATTATCAGCGGCAGCAGGCAGCTTTCCATGTCGCGCCTGCGCCACAGCTCAAACAGACTCAGCAGCATGCCGAAGAAAATAATCTGCTGGAACTGGTTCATAATGCCGTTAAAGAACTGCTCGCCGCGTCCGCAGAACAGCTCGTAAAGACCGCCTTTCTCGCTGTAGCTCAGCTGCACCTGGTTTATCCAGACGCTCTCATATGTCGGCTCGTTCCACTGCGTGCGCAGCTTTGTGGAGAAGAAGCGCAGCGCCTCGCCGGGATCGGCGGCAAATTCGCTGCAGCGCTCGGCGATGACCTCTTTTGCATGCTCCGCCGTCGCCTCGGCGTCGTTTCCGCTCTGGGTGAAATACTTTACGGTGTTGTCCTCTTTGTACCAGCCGGGACCTGCGTGCCCCTCGCTGAAGCCCATCGCCATCCATGCAATCATCGGTATGCCGTCGCCGAAGTCTTTTCCGGTGCGCGCCTCATAGATGCGCTGCGGCACGCCTCTGAGACCAAGCACGCACGCCACTGCCAGTATGAAGCAGATAAGCGATTTAATCGACCGTGTGCGTATCACGTCGAACACCCACACAATCCCCATCGCCAGCGCGAAAATCAGCAGGTTCAGCTTCAGCACCACGGCGAGCGTCATCGCCACCATGAATACGACCGCGTACTTCAGCCTCTTCCTGTTGAGAAACGCAAGGAACATCCATACCGCAACCGTCCCGCAGCTGAAAGCGGGAATGTTTCCGTAGAGAAATGTGCAGCTGAGCACCGCCGGCAGGCAGAAGAACAGCAGCAGCGCCGTGAGTTTCTGTATGCGCATGCTTGAGTAGATATACAGTGAGATGCGGATGAGCGCGTGGTAGCACAGCAGCAGCCACATCAGGTTTACCACCTGCAGCGCAATGCAGTAATAACCTTCGGGAAGCCCCGGGAAGAGCGCTTCAACCACGCGGAAGAAAATCTCGGAATACAGCACGTAGCCCAGCTGAAACGGGAAGCGTACGAAATAGTTTTCCAGCGCCGAATAATCTCCGGCTGCAGCTCTCTGCGCCGCGTATGTAACATAGTATGAGTCGCTGTACCACGGTGCGCGCAGCTTGACGGAGACAATGAATGCCATCCCGAGTATAAATGTCCAGCACAGCAATGTTATCTCCAGCCGCCGCAGCTTTATCTCCGTGCCGTGCCGGTAGAAGATATAAAGCGCCGCAAGGCAAATGAACACGAATATCAGGTTCAGGAAAATATTGTCAGAGTATATCTCCGCATACTCTCCCGAAGGGTCGGTGATGCTTATATCCGTCGTCTCCAGAAAGGCCGCCGCCGTCAGATATACCATAAAAAGCATTGTCAGAATAAGTATGACAGCCGCGCCCAGCTTTTCTATGCGCGGCGTATATCTGTCAAGTCTTTCGTGCTTCACGTCCGGCCTCCTGTCTCTGATTATAGATTTATAGATAAGTTGATTCTATCACATGTGCTGCGCCAATTCAATTCAGCCTGTCAAAAAACCCTCGTCGAGTTTTTTGCCGTGCACGGCGAAAATCAAATCATATCCATTTTCACCGGCGGCGTGTACGTCGGTGAAAATACTTCTCGCTCAGAGAGTGTCGAGCGCAGCGAGGCGCGGGTCTGAGCGCAAACTCTTTTTCAAAGAACCTCCGGTTCTTTGACAAGTTATTTAAAACGAGAATACTATCCCTATCACCGCCGAGGCGAGGATAAAGACTATCGGGTGCAGCCCCTTGAGCTTCTTTATGCAGCGCGTCGCGACCAGCAGCACCGCCGCGAGAATAAGCGCCTTGAAGTTGAACAGATCAAGAATTGCCCCGGTGCTTTCGTAAAGCTCCGTGTTGAACAGCGCAAGCTTTACCACCAGTATGCCTGCCGCCGCGATAAGCCCGACCGAGCAGGGACGCAGACCGTAGAACCCGGCGTCGACATACTGGTTTTCACGGAAGGCCTTGAGCGCCCGCGCGATAAGCAGTATCACAATTACCGACGGCGTCACAAGTCCGACCGTCGCGATAATCGCTCCGGGGATGCCGCCCGTGACGAAGCCGACGTATGTCGCCATGTTGACGCCTATCGGCCCCGGAGTGGACTCCGACACCGCGACCATGTCCGCCAGCATGCTGTGCGTGAACCAGCCGGTCTTGTCGGAGATATCATACATGAAGGGGAGCGTTGCCATTCCGCCGCCGACGGCGAAAAGACCCGTCTTAAAAAACTCCCAGAACAGACGCAGATAAAGACTCATTTCCCGCGCACCCCCGTTTTCGTGAATACTATGCCTGCCGCCGCGCACAGCACGACGAAAGCCACCGGTGAAATGTCAAGGAACACCGAGAGGATGAACACCACGAGAAACAGCACGAGCGTCGCCTTGTCGACAACGGCCTTTTTCCACAGCTTCACAACGGCGTTGAATATCAGCACGCATACGCATACGCGTATTCCCGCAAACGCGCTCTTCACTGCCGGCACGTCCGCGAAGTTCGTGAGCACGCCTGCAATGGCCATTATGATAATGAGTGACGGGAAGATGACGCCCATCGTCGCGATTATCCCGCCGAGCACGCCGTACAGCTTGTAGCCGATGAAGGTCGCAGTGTTGACGGCGATGACGCCCGGGGTGCACTGCGCGACGGCGTAGTAATCCATAAGCTCCTCGTTTGTCGTCCAGCCGCGCTTGTCTATAAGCTCGCGCTCAAGAATTGGTATCATTGCGTAGCCTCCGCCGAAGGTCATCACTCCGACGCGGGCAAATGCGATGAAAAGTTCCCAGTATTTTTTCATATGCTCCGCTCTTTCCGAGACTGCACGGCATTTGCTACTGTGCTGATAATGACGCTTTTACTGTGCAGCCCTGATTATTTTTCGCTTTCCAAAATATTTGCCGCCGCTGCCGGTACGCCCGGGCAGCGGCGGCATTAATCGTTTCTGTTATTTATTTTCCAAGGGTGTTTGCGTAGTCGTTATACTTTGCCAGACGCTCCTCGCACTGCGCCATGTCGCTGCCCTTTACGAGCAGGTAGATCTTTATCTTCGGCTCCGTGCCTGACGGGCGGATGATAAAGGTGCAGCCGTCGGCCAGCTCAAAGTAAAGCACGTTGGAGCCGAAGAACGGGGTAGTGCCGACCTTGCCGAGACCCGCGACGAAAATGCTGCCGTCGGAATAGTCTCTCATGCGCACGACCTCAACGTCTGCTATCTCCTCGGGCGGGTTGCTGCGAAGCTGAGCCATGAGGTTCTTCATCTTCTCAACGCCGTCCACGCCGGGCATGACGAGGTTGAGCGTCTTTTCCTTGTAGTAGCCGTACTTTTCGTACAGTGCATTGAGCGCGTCGAGCAGAGTCATGCCGAGCTTGTGATAGTGCGCCGCCATTTCCGCGACCATCATTGACGCCGTGACAGCGTCCTTGTCGCGTACATAGTTGCCCATCATGTAGCCGTAGCTCTCTTCGAAAGCGAAGATGTAATGATAAGTTCCCGCGGCATCCCAGTGGTTCACAAGCTCTGCCATGAACTTGAAGCCCGTGAAGGTGTCCTCAAAGTGTACGCCGTTCTTCTCGCAGATTGTTCTTGCCATCGATGTAGAGACCAGACTCGCCATTGCGCCGGGGTTCTCGGGCATCGTGCCGGTGGCGCGGCGTGCATTGATGATGTAGTCCAGCAGCAGGCAGCCGAGCTGGTTGCCGGAGATGACGCTGTATTCGCCGTCGGCTCCGCGCACCATCGTGCCTATGCGGTCGGAGTCGGGGTCGGTGCCGATAATCAGGTCGCTGTTCACGCTCTTTGCCAGATCAACCGCGAGATAGAAGCCCTCGGGGTTTTCGGGGTTCGGGCTCTCGACCGTCGGGAAGCTCCCGTCGATGACCATCTGCTGCTCAACGGGGTAGAGGTGCTTTATGCCGAGGCGGCGCAGCGCTTCAGGGACGAGCTTGTATCCGCAGCCGTGGAACGGCGTGTATACGATGCGCAGGTCGTCCGCGACCTCTTTGACGACTTCCTTGTCGATCGCCTGAGTCATGACGTTCTCAAGGAACAGCTCGTCGGTTTCGCTGCCGATTATCTCTATCTTGCCCTCGGCGACGGCTTCGTCAAAGTCGCAGGTCTTGAAGCCCGTGAAGATGTCGATCTCTTCCATCTGCTTTGCGATGGCTTCGGCTTTGTGAGGCGGCAGCTGTGCGCCGTCTGACCAGTAGACCTTGTAGCCGTTATATTCCTTGGGGTTGTGGCTTGCCGTTATGTTGAGGCCGGCCGCCGTGCCGTAGTGCAGCACCGCGAAGCTCAGCTCGGGCGTCGGGCGCAGCGCGTCGAAGAAGCGGACATGTATGCCGTTTGCCGCCATGACGCAGGCAGCCTCCTTGGAGAACTCCACGCCGTTGAGACGGCAGTCGTGCGCGATGACTATGCCCCGGCTCTTTGCGTCCTCGCCGTCAGCGAGGATGACGTTTGCGAAAGCCTGGGTCGCGTGGCGGATTATGTGGATGTTCATGTTGTGCAGGCCGAGCTTCATCGTGCCGCGCAGACCTGCCGTGCCGAATTCGAGCGGCGCATAGAAGCGGTTTTCTATTTCCTTCTCGTCGCCGGCTATGGAATTGAGTTCTTTCCACTCTTCTTCACTGAGTGCCGGGCTGTCCAGCCAGCGCTGATATTCTTCCATATAGGACTTTGACATAGCGGAATGCTCCCTTCAGCTTTTCATTTGTTTTCCCGGTTTCTCCGGGGAGGTTTTTTATTTTATCCGGCCCGCGGCCGATGAGTTTACTCTTCGGGTATCTCCTCTGCCTCTCCGCTGCACAGCGCCTTGGCATCCTCCAGCATGCTCTGCGGAACGAACACATCCGTGCCCTGACCGCTCATGCCGAGTACAAGATGGCCGAACTCGCCGTCGCCGGGATATATTTTCAGGCAGGGTATGCCGTAGGCTTCGAGCATGTTTATCGTCAGCTCGTCGCCCATGTTGAGGTTAATGCAGTTGCAGAGCCATGCCGGTTCCTCCGGCTCTCCGTTTTCATCCTTGGGCCAGCGCTCGTACAGTTCGCCCCGTATCACGCGCCCCCAGTTTTTCTTCTCATCCATAAATAATTCTCCGTACCGGTATTTTCCGAATCTGAATATAAGCTCTGATCAAAGTATAGCATCAAAGCCGTGCCGTTTCAAGCCCCGCGCGGCGTATCATTCATCAAAAAGCAAATCGCCGTAGCGCAGCTCGCCCGAGCATTTCGGATATGACGACACATCCCATCTGTATTGCCCCCAAGCGGTCTCGTCGTTCATCAGGAAACCCGCCTCGGCGCCGTCCTCTATTGCCGCCGTGATGTCGACGTGGTAGTAGCTTCCGTCTATGCGCACGATGTTCCAGCAGTGCTCCGTCCAGTTCTTCTGCCCGTAAACAATCCGGCAGTCAACTCCCAGCTCGCGGCACAGCACAATGTACGCCAGCGCCGCGCCCTCGCTGTTTGCCTGCCCGCCGACGAGTGCAGCGTAGGCAGTGTTGTCGTTCTTGTCCTCAGATACGGCGCAGTGCTCCATCAGGTATTCGCACGCGGCGTATGCAAGCTCCTCTTCGCCCATGTCGTCCGTGTCGAGATCGGCGAACGCGTCGACAGCCTGCAGCTGTGCCGTGCGCGCGTCGAGCTCCTCGCCCGTCATGCCGTAGTTTATGCTTATCTCGTAGAGCTTCTGCGCTCCTGTGCCGCTGTACATGTTCACGCTCGCGACCGGCTCCTTCGGCACGATTGCCGGGTCCTCCCTGTAAACGCGCGTGACCGCGGCGGCCATGTCCTCGGCGCTGTATGTGCTGCGGCTTATGAGCACGACAAGCTTTTTCTCACCCGCGGAGAACGCCTCGCTGATAATCTCGTCAATGCCCGAGGAGAAGGCGAGATGCCGTATATCTCCCGCCGCTTCGCTCACGTCCGAATAGCTTATGAAGACGCTCGCCTCGTTTATCGTGACTATCTTGTTTATCTCATACGCCATGTTCTCCACGCAGTAAGCGCACAGCGCGTCCTGCGTGCGCACCTGCCAGCAGGCGCTCGCCATGTCCGCCGTGGTGTCCCCGTCGTAGGCCGCGTCGAAGATTATCGTCCCCTCGGTCTCGCCGGCATAAGCCATGTTGAGCAGTGCCTGCTTGAGCGCGGAGAAGTTCGTTACCGTGACCTTCCCGTCGGTGCTGCTCTCCTCCTGCACGGACGGGGAGTAGTCCTTCACGGAGACATATTCGCTGTTCAGCAGGCTGCAGCCGCACAGCAGCCCGATTACCGGCAGAATCACCGCCAGCGCGCCAAGGCGCTTCGTCATTTTCATTTCACCTCAGATATGTTGTCAAAGCCTTTGCCGAACACGTTCTTCGCATCCGTCACGATGACGAAGGCGCGCTCGTCTATGTCCTTCACAATCCGCTTGAGTTCTGCTATCTGCGAGCATTTTATGACGCACAGGATAACATCGTGCCGCTCACCGGAGGCGGCGCCCGTCGCGTTAAGGAGCGTCACGCCGCGGTGCAGACTGCCGTCCATTATCTCCCGGCTTATCTCCTCGCCCTTCCTGCTTATTATATAGCACACGCTCGAGTTGCCTATGCCGTAGAGCACAAGGTCGATGACCCGTCCCGTGACGAACATGCAGATAACGGAGTACATCGCGCTCTCGTACTTGTTGAGTATCAGCGCGTACGCCACGATTATCGCCATGTCGAGGATCAGTATCAGTGTCCCGAAGTTAATAAACGCGAAGCGCTGCCGCAGCAGCTTTGCCACGATGTCGACCCCGCCGGTCGTCGTGCCGGCAAGATAGATGATCCCGAGCCCCGCGCCCTTTATCGTGCCGCCGATTATCGCGCCGAGCATCGGGTCGCTCGTCAGCACTATCCCGAACAGCGCGTACAGGTCGACGCAGGAGGAGCATAGCGCCATGCCCAAAAATGAGCTGATCATGAAGCCCGCGCCGAAGTGCCGCCACGCAATCGCGAAGAGCGGGATGTTCAGGATTATCGTCATAGCGCCGACGGGCAGGTTCGTAAGCTGGTTTATGATCATCGATATACCGATGATGCCGCCGGACGTTATCGAGTTCGGGTACATGAAGAACTGGAAGCCGACGCCGTACAGCGCCGCTCCGAAAATTACCATGACGGATTTCAGTACAAGATCAAGACTGCCCTTCGGGGCCTTTTTAAGAGCCATTTGTTGTTTCTTCTTCTTTCTTTTTTAGCTTATTCTTTATTCTCTTACTCATCCATGAGCGACAGCTGCTTTTCCGCCCTGTCCTCACCCTTTATGAGCGCGCCCGCCGCCGGGATGCTGCGCACCCTGTAGCGCGCGGTGTTCTTTATGTCGCTGTCCCTGAGCGGCAGTGCCCGCTCCAGCACGCGCTTCGGCTTGAGCGTCATCACCGCCACGCCCTGCGTGCTGCGGCTGGTCTTCGGCTGCAGCTGCGCGGTGTTGAATATCATTGCCCGCCCGTCGCTTGAGTAGCACGCCACGTCGAACTCCTCGTCTATGACCATCACGGCCTTTACCGGGCTCTTGTCCGAGCACGCGCCGACGAGCTTGCGCCGGTTCGTCTTCGTCTCGTAGGCCGACAGCTCAATGCGCGCAGCCTTGCCGTTTTCAAACATCAGCAGCAGGTGCTTCTTGTAGTCGCCGGGGTCGATCATCGCGATGACGCTCTCGCCCTCGTCCATCTTGAGCCGCGTCGGCAGGTAGATGCCGAGCACTGACGCCTTGCCGTCCTCAAAGTCTGACACCCGCGCCTTGTACATCTGCTGCTTATCGGTGAGAAACAGCAGCTCTGCGCGGTTCGTGGCTTCGAAGCTCACCGCCAGCTCGTCCCCGTCCTTGTATTTCTGCTCGCCGCTCATGCGCAGCGACTGCGCGGTTATCTTCTTGAAGTAGCCCTCGCGCGACAGGAACAGCGTCACGGCGTAGTCCTCGACCTGCTCCTCCTCATCCGGCTCATCGAGCTCTGCTGCGTAGACAATTCCGGTCTTGCGCGGAGCGCCGTACTTCTTGGATATCGCCTTGAGCTCATCGATGATAATCGCCTTGAGCTTGCGGCGGTTGTTGACGGTCGCTTCCAGCTCCTCAATGTCGCGCTCCAGCTCCTCCGTCTCGGAGGTGCGCTTGAGTATGTACTCGCGGTTTATGTTGCGCAGCTTGATCTCTGCCACGAACTCCGCCTGCGTCTGGTCTATCCCGAAGCCCATCATCAGGTTCGGCACGACCTCGCTCTCAAGCTCGGTGTTGCGTATGATGTCTATCGCGCGGTCGATATCGAGCAGTATCCGCTCAAGACCCTTGAGCAGGTGCAGCTTCTCATTCTTTTTGTTCAGGTCGAAGAACACGCGGCGGCGTATACACTCAATGCGCCACGCCGTCCACTCCTCAAGAATTTCACCCACGCCCATCACGCGGGGATTTCCCGCGACGAGTATGTTGAAGTTGCAGGGGAACGCATCCTCGAGAGTCGTCATGCGGAAGAGCTTCTGCATGAGCTTGTCGGGGTCAACTCCGCGCTTGAGATCTATCGCCAGTCGCAGACCGCTCAGGTCGGTCTCGTCGCGCATGTCGTTTATCTCGCGTATTTTCCCCGCCTTTATAAGCTCCGCGACCTTGTCTATGATCGCTTCCGAGGTTGTGGTATACGGAATCTCGTATATCTCTATTATGTTTTCCTTCTGCACATAGCGCCAGCGCGCCCGCACCTTGAAGCTGCCGCGCCCCGTGCGGTAGATGTTCTCCATCTGCGCGCGGTCGTAGATAATCTCGCCCCCGGTAGGAAAATCCGGCGCGGGCATGGTCGAGAGCAGGTCGTGCTCCGGATCGCGCAGCCACGCGACCGTCGTGTCGCACACCTCCGCGAGGTTAAAGCCGCATATCTGGCTTGCCATGCCGACCGCAATACCCATGTTCGCCGACACCAGCACGTTCGGAAACGCCGTCGGCAGGAGAGAGGGCTCCTTCATGCTCCCGTCGTAGTTGTCTACTAGGTCAACCGTGTCCTTGTCGATATCGCGGAAGATCTCCGCGCATATCGCCGAGAGCTTTGCTTCCGTGTAACGCGACGCCGCATAGGACATATCGCGCGAAAAGACCTTGCCGAAGTTGCCCTTGGAGTCGACAAACGGCGTCAGCAGCGCCTGATAGCCCATCGAAAGGCGCACCATCGTCTCGTATATAGCCGCGTCGCCGTGGGGGTTGAGGCGCATCGTCTGACCGACGATGTTCGCGCTCTTTGTGCGCGCGCCCGTCAGCAGTCCCATCTTGAACATCGTGTACAGCAGCTTCCTGTGCGAAGGCTTGAACCCGTCAATCTCCGGTATCGCTCTCGAAACTATAACCGACATCGCGTACGGCATGTAGTTTGTCTCGAGCGTCTCGGTTATGGGCTGCTCCAGCACCTCTGCGCGCAGGCCGACGACGTTGGGGTTATTATAATTTTTCTTTTCCTGTGGTGTTTTCTTTGCCATTGCTTTACGCCCTTATCTCCGGCACGGAGCACCGGATTTTAATACTTTCCCGCCTTGCTCTTCTTGACCTTCTGGCCGGTGGTGAGGCTGCGCTTGCAGCGCGGGCAGGTCTTTGCCGCGAGCAGGCCGAGGAAAATGACCTTGTTGCAGTTCGGGCAGCGGCAGTACTTGATGATGATGTATATCGCGTAGATGAACACCAGCGTCGACACCGCAACGAAGATGGTCTGCAGCGTGGGATTGCTCTGCGTGAGCAGACCGAGCACGCACGCGATGACAGCCGCGATGATGAGCTTCTTTACGAGGTCTCTGCCGTAGGTGAAGTTGTTGGTGTAGGTTGAGTAGTTTTTCATTCTCTGTGTCTCCTCATGATTATGATATATCCGCCAGATCCAGATACAGATGTCCGAACTCGGCGATGTGATTTTTTCTGCCCTCGAGGTTGTCGCCCAGCAGCAGATCAAATGTCTGTGCCATGCGCTCGATATCCTCCGGCATGACTTTTATAAGCCGGCGCGTCTCCGGGTTCATTGTCGTCATCCACATCATGTCCGGGTCGTTCTCGCCGAGACCCTTGCTGCGGCTGATGCTCGCCTTCGCGCCCTTGAGCGAGTCGATGATTTCCGCCTTCTCGCGGTCGGAATATGCAAAATAGGTCTTGCCCTTGGATTCTATCTCGTACAGCGGTGACTCCGCGATGTACACATACCCCTTGTTTATGAGCGTCGGCACGAGCCTGTAGAGCATCGTGAGTATGAGCGTGCGTATCTGGAAGCCGTCGACGTCCGCATCGGTGCAGATGATGATCTTGTTCCAGCGCAGGTTATTGAGGTCGAAGCTTGAGAGGTCTTTCACGTGCTTGTCCTTGACCTCGACCCCGCAGCCGAGCACCTTCATCAGGTCTGTGATGACGTCGCTCTTGAATATCCTCACGTAGTCCGCTTTAAGGCAGTTGAGTATCTTGCCGCGCACCGGCATGATTCCCTGAAACTCCGCGTCGCGCGACAGCTTGCACGCGCCCAGTGCGGAGTCGCCCTCCACAATGTATATCTCGCGGCGCTCCGGGTCGCGGCTGCGGCAGTCGACAAATTTCTGCACCCTGTTCGCGATGTCTATGCTGCCCGAGAGCTTTTTCTTCATGCCCTGCCGCGCGCGCTCCGCCGTCTCGCGGCTGCGCTTGTTTATCAGCACCTGGTCGGCTATCTTGTCGGCCTCGGGCTTGTTCTCAATGAAGTATACCTCGAGCTGCGCCTTGAAAAACTCCGTCATCGAGGTCTGTATGAAGCGGTTGTTTATCGCTTTTTTCGTCTGGTTCTCGTAGGATGTCTGCGTCGAGAAACAGTTTGTCACGAGTATCAGGCAGTCCTGCACGTCCTGGAATTTTATCGCGGACTCGTTCTTCTGGTATTTGCCTGCCTGCTTTATATATGCGTCTATCGCCGACGTGAATGCGAGCTTCACTGCCTTGTCCGGCGCACCGCCGTTTTCCAGCCATGAGGAGTTGTGGTAGTATTCCAGCGCGCTGCTCTTGTTTGAGAAGCAGAACGCCGCGGATATCTTGACCTTGTAGTCGCTCTTGTCCTCGCGGTCGCGTCCCTTGCGCTCGGCCGAAATGAACTCCGGCTCCGTGAATGCCTCGCCGCCTGCCAGCTCCTTTACGTAGTCGACTATGCCGTTTTCGTAGCAGTAGTCGCGCGTCTCAAAGCCCGCGTCCTTTTCTATGCGCAGCCTGAACGTTACTCCCGCGTTCACGACCGCCTGCCTGTGCAGCATGTCGTCAAAGTATTCCTCCGGAATATCTATATCCGTGAACACCTCAACGTCCGGCCGCCAGCGTATCGTCGTGCCTGTCTTCTTCCGGTCGGCAGGCTCTGTCAGGAGCTCCTTGCCCTTCTTGCCGACGACCTCGCCCTTCTTGAAATGCAGAGAATATTTGTTCCCGTCGCGCCAGACCGTGACGTCCATGTATTCCGATGCGTACTGCGTCGCACAGGAGCCGAGTCCGTTGAGACCGAGGGAGTATTCATAGTCGCCGCCAGCGTCGTTTTTATATTTGCCGCCGGCGTACAGCTCGCAGAATACCAGCTCCCAGTTGTAGCGCTTCTCGTTCGGGTTCCAGTCGAGCGGGCATCCGCGCCCGAAGTCCGCGACCTCTATTGATTTGTCCTTGAAATATGTAAGAGTGATAAGATTGCCGAAACCCTCGCGCGCCTCGTCGATGGCGTTTGAGAGAATTTCAAATACGGCGTGTTCGCAGCCGTCCAGCCCGTCCGAGCCGAATATGACTCCCGGGCGTTTTCTTACTCTGTCCGCGCCCTTGAGCTGGGATATGCTGTCGTTTCCGTACTGCGCTGATGTGCTGCTCATAAATGCTTGACCTTTCGGGGACGCGCGCAATCTCCGCCGCGTCCGATGTGTTGTATACCTGTATCCGGGTACATAACCCGGCTATTTTAACTTATATAGTATAACACACTTTCGCCGATTTTCAAGCCAAACGAGTGCTC
>CAZFCH010000017.1:0-17655 GCA_964517445.1 uncultured Oscillospiraceae bacterium
GGGCAACCAAAGGTGTCGGCGGGGACGATGAGCAGGTTCTCGCGCTTTGCAAGCCCGGAGAAGGCTTTCGAATCTCCGTTGGGAGCCTTGACCATCATGTAGAACGCGCCCTGGGGCTTAACACATTCATAGCCCATTTCAGTCAGCGCGTTATACAGGAGACTGCGGTTCTGGTCATAAGCCGCAAGATCGGGGCGCAGAGCCGTGGCGCGAGCGATGACGAGCTGCATCATCGACGGGGCACAGACGTGACCGCTGGCGCGGGATGCACCGGCAACGGCGGCGAAGAGCAGGGCACTGTCGGTAACGGTATCGGGAATGCAGACATAGCCTATGCGCTCACCCGGCATGGAGAGAGACTTGGAGTAGGAATAGCACACGACGGTGTCGCGGTATATGCTGGGGATAAACGGCACAACAGCGCCATCGTATACAAGCTCACGGTACGGTTCGTCCGCGATTATATAGATCGGGTGACCGTACTGCGCACTTCTGCGCTCAAGCAGCGCGGCAAGCTCACGCAGCACATCTTCGCTGTATATGACGCCGGAGGGGTTGTTCGGAGAGTTGATGATGACGGCCTGGGTGTGCGGCGTGAGCGCACGGTCGAGCGCATCAAGGTTTATCTGAAAGTTCTCAATATCGGGTGCGACTTCGACAAACTTGCCGCCGTTGCAGGAGACAAAGACCTGATATTCGGGGAAATACGGCGCGATTGCAATGAACTCGGCGTCCTGCACCGCGAGCGCGCGTATCACCGCGACGAGCGCGGGGGCCGCGCCGCAGGTGAAGAAAATGTCCTCGGGACGGATGCACATGCTGCTGCGCGCGCTGAGATCCTCAGCGACGGCGCGGCGCGCTTCCATTGCACCGGCAGCGGGGGTGTAGCCGTGCAGGGTGAGGCTGTCGCCCTCTAAAAGCTCGCGGATAATATCCGCGATGGCTGCGGGCGCGGGAACTGAGGGATTGCCTAGGGAGTAGTCATACACGTTCTCTTTGCCGACGACGGATGCCTGGCGGATGCCGTATTCAAAAAGCTCGCGTATCTCGGATTTCTTTGTTCCAAGCTGAATGAAATTTTCGGAGATCATTTGTTTTTCCCCTTTCCATCACTTGCGTGATACACATTGGGCTGCTCCTCGCCGGTCAATATACGCACGCCGCCGAGAGCCAGTGCCTCCATTTCCGTTTCACCGGCGAGCACGCACACCGGCGCGATGAAGCCGACATAGTCCTTTATCTTGCCGGTCAGCAGTTCTGAATATGCAAGACCGCCGGTGAGGATGATTGCGTCGCAGTCGCCCTTGAGGACGATTGATAGCAGCCCTATCGTCTTTGCAATCTGGTATGCCTGCGCATCGAGAATAAGCGCGGCGTGCTCGTCGCCGTCCTTTATCATCTGCTCGATGACGCGGCAGTCGCTCACACCGAGGTGGGCGTACATGCCGCCGCGTCCGCGTATCTTGCGGCGCATCTCTTCGTAGGTGTACTTGCCGGAGTAGCACAGCTTTATCATCGACAGCGCCGGGGCACAGCCCGCACGCTCGGGCGAGAACTGACCGTCGTCATCGCCGACGGAGTCGACGATCTCGCCGTGCAGATGCACGCTTGCGGACACACCGCCGCCCATGTGGACGACGATGAGGTTCATATCATTGTAGTTCCTGCCCTGCTGCTTTGCGTAGCGAATTGCCATGGCGCGGCTGTTGAGCACGTGGCAGAAGCTCTGCCGCTCAATCTCCGCGTAGCCGGTAATCTTGGCGATGTCGGTGAGTTCACCTGAGGTGACGGCGTCATAGATATACGCCGGAATGCCCAGAGGCTGCGCAAGCTCGCGAGCGAGCAGCCCTCCGAGGTTCGAGGCGTGCGGCTGACTCAGTTCGTCATCGACAAGGGCGTGGCACAGCTCGTCGTCAACAATATAGCCGCCGGTTCTGAGGCCGAACACCAGCCCGCCGCGGCCTATGACAGCGACAAGCTCTTTTTCGTCAATGCCGTTTCGCTCCATGAAGGAACGAATGACGGCCATGCGCATGGGTACCTGCTCAGCAATGGTGCGGTACTGCTGAAGCTCGGCGGCATCATGGTCAATGCTCTCCTGTACAAGCTTTTCTGCACCGTCATAGAGGGCAAGCTTGGTGCTTGTGGAGCCGGGGTTTATGATAAGCAGCTTCATGCGACAGCTCCGTTTCCACCGCTCATAAGCGCGCAGACCAGCAGGGAATTGTACTTCTCTTCGAAGCTTGCACTTCTGGAATTGAGGGCGATGGGGCACTTCGCACCGATGACGATGCCCGCCATCTTTGCACCGGCAAACTCGATGAGAGCCTTGACCATAATATTCCCGGCGGACATGCTCGGGACGACGAGAATATCCGTCTGACCCGTGACGGGGCTTTTGTAGCCCTTAATTCTTGCCGACTCGGCATCGAGCGCAAGGTCGAGCGATATCGGCCCTTCAAGGAAGCAACGGCCAAACTCGCCGTCAAGCGCCGCCTGTTTGAGCGCCGCCGCATCGACAGTTTCAACAATCTTGGGGCTCACGTTCTCTGCCGCACAGAGCGCGGAGAGCAGCGGCTCCTCGTAGCCGAGGGCGTGGAACATCTCAACGGCGTTTCTGACGATGGCTTTTTTGCCGTCAAGGTCGGGATTCGGAATCATGCCGCCGTCGGTCACGCCGAGGAGTTTGGAATAGCCGGGCACCTCCAGCAGTGCAACATGGGACATGGGACGCCCTACGCCAATACCGGTCTGCTTATTTACGACTGCCTTGAGGATCGTCGCGGTCTGCATCAGCCCTTTCTGCAGAAAGTCAGCCCTGCCGTCGCGGATAAGCTCAACGGCAATGCGCGCCGCGTCCTCGTCCGTGTCGGCGTTTATGACAACTGCAGGATCAATTTCGCAGCCGAGGGAACGGCCGACGGAGATTATCTCATCTGCATGGCCGATAAGAATATAGCGGAGTATGCCCTCCTGTGCGGCGCGAAGCACCGCTTCGAGAGTATGCCCGTCATGCGCACAGGCGACAGCAACGGTCTTGGGTTCTGCGCTGCCGACGCTTCCGCGCAGGTCTTCAAAATTGTGGAGCATAATCTTTCTCCGTTTCTGTGTATTATTTGCCGGCGGCCTCATGCCCGGCGCGGAAAGCGCGCAGGTTGAGCTCCCGGAACTTCTCCGGCACGATCTCGGCGATGACACTTTCCCAGTCGATATCGTCCATGCCGAGCGCCTTTGCCATGCTGCCGAAGAGCACGATGTTCATGCATTTGGCGCTGCCGAGGCTTTCAGCGATTTTGGCGGCGTTGAGAACATAGCAGCGAAAATGCTGCTGCATGGCCTCGAGGCAGCCCTCAGGGTATTCACACAGCCCTGCGGCGATGCTGGAGGAGGCAATCTCATAGTCATTTATGACGGCGATGCCGTCGGGCTTGAGAAAGTCAGAATATCGCACGGCTTCCATCTTCTCGAATGCAACTATGATATCCGCCGCACCCTTGCCGATGACGGGAGAATTGACTTTTTCACCCCAGTGAACCTGTGTGGAGACACTGCCGCCGCGCTGACTCATACCGTGGACTTCGGACATCTTGACGTCGTACCCGGCCTTCATCAGACCGGTTACAAGAACCTTTGCGGTAAGGATGGCACCCTGACCGCCTACGCCTACCAAAAGAGCACTCTTAGTGTTTTTCATGGCTCAGTTCTCCTTTCTCGAAATGGCGCCGCGCGGGCACACCTGCGCGCACACCGTGCAGCCGACGCACTGGATGGGATCGATGCAGGCCTTCTTATCGCGCACGGTTATTGCCGGGCACGCGACCTTGAGACACATTTTACAGCCGATGCATTTGTCGGTATCGACAGTGCACAGACCGATATCGTGCTTGATGCGCTTTATGAGCAGGCAGGGGCGACGCACTATTATCGCGGCGGGAACCTCGGAAGCGAGGGCGTCCTGCACTGCCTTTTCCATTGCCGCGAGATCCTGCGGGTCGACGATGATTATGTTCTTATAACCGTAGGCCGTGAGGATATCCTCAATCTTAAGTTTTTCGGCGATATCGCCCTGGAGCGTTCTGCCGCTGCCGGGGTTATCCTGGTGGCCGGTCATGCCGGTGATGGAGTTATCGAGCACGACGGGAATGACGTTGCCTTTGTTGTAGATTATCTCCGCGGCACCGGTCATTCCGCTGTGGAAGAAGGTGGAGTCACCAAGGACGCCGAAGATTTTTTTGTGCTGGCCGGTGATGTCAAAGGCCTTGGACATACCCATACCGACACTGAAGCCTGCACCCATGCATACGACGCTGTCGAGCGCGTTGAGCGGAGCCGAGCCGCCGAGAGTGTAGCAGCCGATATCGCCCGTGACGACAAAGTCTTTGTGCTTTGACATCGTATAGAAGAAGCCGCGGTGCGGGCAGCCGGGGCACAGAGCGGGCGGACGGGACACGGCAGAGACGCCGATGTCTACGGTCTGCAGCTTTTCACCGAAGATGCGCTCACGCAGAAGCTGGGGGTTGAGCTCATAGAGCTTGCCGGTCAGAGCCTTGCCCTCGCAGGCGATGCCAGCGGCGAGAATCTGGGACTCCATGAAGCCGTCAAGTTCTTCGATGACATAGAGCTTATCGACCTTGGAGGCAAAGTCGCGGATAAGCTCGATAGGCAGCGGATTTGTCAGGCCGAGCTTGAGGAAAGAGGTGTCCTCGGGGAAGGCGTCCTTTGCGTACTGGTACGCGATGGACGCGGTGACAACGCCGACCTTGCTGCCGTTTATCTCCATGCGGTTGAGCGGGGAAGAACAGGCGTATTCCTCAAGTGCCTGCATGTTCTTTTCAAGCTTGGGGTGATTCATCATCGCATTAGCCGGAGCGGCGATGTTCTTGCGCGGATTGCGCACATATGTCGGCACCGGACGCTCCTCGCGCGTGCCGAAGGAGACAATGCTCTTGGAGTGCGCGACGCGCGTTGTCGTGCGCATCAGCACGGGAACGTCGAACTTTTCGGATATCTCATAGGCTTTGCGCATGAAGTCAAGGCACTCCTGAGAATCAGACGGTTCGAGCATGGCAAGACGCGCTGCGCGCGCATAGTGCCGGCTGTCCTGCTCATTCTGGGAGGAGTGCATGCTCGGGTCGTCCGCGACCACGATGACAAAGCCGCCGCCCACGCCGTTATAAGCTGCCGTGAACACAGGGTCCGCTGCGACGTTCAGACCGACATGCTTCATTGCGCACAGGCTGCGCACACCGGCAAGGCTTGCGCCATATGCCACCTCGGTCGCGACCTTCTCGTTCGGCGCCCATTCGCAGTACAGATCGTCCTTGTACTGCGGGAGCGATTCAAAGATTTCGGTGCTGGGAGTGCCGGGATATGCCGAGCACACCTTCACGCCGGCTTCATACGCGCCGCGTGCAAGGGCTTCATTGCCTGAAAACAGAATTTTTTCCAATGAAGTTGACCACCTTTCTTATTGCATTTTTACTCATCTATACAGTTTCCCACTTTACGGTACTTCAATTTTATTCAATTACTTGAAAAATGTAAAACGCAATAATATAATGAAGTCATAAGCTTTGCTTATATTAGAGAGGGTGATATCTTTGACAATGTCACAGGTCTTATACGTCCTTGAGATAGCAGACTGCCGGAGCATATCCGCGGCCGCGGCGCGGCTGTATCTGTCGCAGTCGGCGCTTTCACAGCAGGTGCAGCGGCTTGAAGCGGAGCTTGGCTACACGCTCTTTTCACGCACGCCGCGTGGTCTTACGCTCACACCCTCGGGAGAGAGGTTCTGCCGCGAGGCAAGGTCTGTGGCGGACACGTGGCGCAGCTTCTGCGGCAAGGTACATCCCGGCGGGCAGAGCCGCAAACCACTGCGTGTAGGGCTTGGCGCGCGGGTATACTCGAACAATCTGTTTCAGGACGTTGTGCGCTTTTTTGATGAGCACCCAGATATCGACGTGAACTTCGTCACAGAGTCGGGACGCGATATGCTGGCCGGGCTGCGTGACGGGAGCATAGACTTTGCACTGGACAGACTTCAGGCCGGGGACGAGACGGGGCAGGATATGTTCGCGTGCGATCTGGTGCAGGAGCGGCAGTGTCTCATCATGGCGCAGTCTGATCCGCTCGCTTCGTGTGAACATGTTACGTTCCATGACCTGCACGGGAAAACGGTGATCTCCGGCCCCAAGGACTCCGCCGAGGACAGAACATTCAGCAGCATATGCCGCAAGTATTCCGTGAAGCCCGGGCGCATATATCGCTCTGACGGCATCGACACTACCATGCGCCTTGTGCGCGCGGGGAAAGGCTATGCCATAGGACCTGAGTCCTTCGGAGAATATTATCAGGTAACGGCCGTTCCGGTGGAACCAGAGCGGATCATTTCGCTGAAATTCATATGTATGCAGCACAGCCTGCGCCGAGAAGAGATACAGCTGTTCCGCAGCTATCTGTGCGGAATATGCCGCATGCGCGGCAGAGAGTGCGCCATGTGCAGTACAGAATCGTAATATACAAAAAAGAGACACCGTTTACAATGGAAACGGTGTCTCTTGTTGCTGATGAGTATCAGACGATTCTTCTGTCGCGAACCTGAGAATCGTAGTGCTTGTTGAGCAGGGGACGGACGACGTAATAGATGAGCTTGTTTTCGCCGTTGGTCATGTACAGACCGAAGGTGACGACGAAGAGCACCAAAGCTATAACGACGAGCTTGCCCAGAAGCTTAAAGAGGAACTTAAAGAATTTCTTCATAAACGCTTTCCGCCTTTCTTAGTATGCCATGGAGTCGTCAAACTCTACGATGGTCGGGTCAAGCGGCTTCTCGTTGAGAACAACGGACATATAGTTGTTGACGCAGTTTCTCATATCCTGACGGGACACGGTGCGGCTGTCCTCAAGGTCATGCTCGATGAAGACAAAGTGGAAGCCGAGGTCGCGCGCCTGCTCTTCCATGAGAGCGTGGACGCCGAGCATACCCTTGCAGGCGATATTGTCGTTGAAGAGAACCATATCGCAGTTGAAGTTCTTTGCCCACTCCCAGACAGCGTTGACGTTCTCCCAGCCGCCGACGGCGTGGTGGCGCATGGTGGCCTTCTCGGAGAAGAGAGCCAGATCCTTGATGGCCTGTTCGGGGTTCTCCGTGTCGATCATGTTGTGACCCATGGTGGAGTCCATGTTCAGAACAATATTTATGCCCCAGCAGTTCTGCGTCCAGGTCGGGAAGTCGGTATAATAGACCGCAGAGGGACCCCACAGGAAGGCACGGTGGCGCGTCCTGCCGCCGAAAGGCTCGTACTTCTCTTCATAGGCCTTGCGCATGATCTCGATGACCTTGCGGTCAACCTTGTTGAAGTACGGATCGGTGCCGTTGACGGAAGCCCAGGCGTACAGACGGTAGAGCGTCTCGGCGATGCCGCAGAGGGCGGCGTAGGGGGTCTTGAAGTAATCCCACTTCTCAAGCTCGATGGTGTTCTGCTCGTTCATGAGCTTTGCGTACTTGAAGAGCTCGTCCCAATCGTACTTGATGCCGTATTCTTTCTCTATGAAGGCGATGGCGTCCTTGAGCATCTGGGTGGAGTAGGGGTGTGCGCCCGGCTCGTTGTGAATCATGGCCAGCGTTACGGGGAAGTCGGGCAGGCTGATGCGGCGGCGCTGAATCATCGAGGTGCACTCGGAAGCGTTGCAGGGCATATTGGTGGAGAGGAAAGCTTTGCCGATTATCGGGAAAGCGTCGTCTATCGCAACGCCGGTCTCAGCTGCGCAGCGGGAGCAGACGTCTGCAGGAAGACCGTAGGACTCGGCAACGTCGATATAATACGGCTCGATGTGCTGGTCAACATCGCAGATGATGAACTCAGGCAGCGTCTGGAGCGGGAAGGGGATAAGCCCCTTGAAGCCGGTCAGGAACAGCGGAGGCAGAACTTCGTCAAAGGGAATAAAGTCGTCGCTGTGCGGGCCGCCGCCGAGACGCTTGTCGTTTGAGAGCACGAGCGCGATGCGCTTTGTCAGGCTCTGGACGATGGCGTGCATATTTGCGTGAGCGGTGCGCAGCTCATAGCCGCGGAAGCCCTCGAACAGACGGTCGATGAACATAAAGGTGCCGAGGTAGGAGCCCATCCAGCGGTACTCCCAGAAGCCCTTGAGGCAGGGGATGGGAGCGGAGGCAACCATCTGAACCATGCTCACGAGGTTATTGAGCCACTGGGTGTAGTCATAGAAGGTGTCTTTTACACCGCGCCACTCGCGCCATTTGGCGACGCCGGTCTTGTCATAGTAGCGGGAGCGCTGGCCGCCGACACCGTGCTCGGCCTGCCAGACGGGGTCAAAGCGTTCAAGCTTTTTATCAATAGCGGCGATAAGCTTATCTGTTGCTTTCATATTTCACTTGCCTCCCTGTATCTGCTTGATTTCCAGAGACTCAATAAATGCCTGGAAACGGGTGCGGAGCTGGCCGACCGCGCCGAGAGCATATTCCTTCTCGATGGTGCAGGTGGGGATGCCGAGCTCGTTTGTGAAAATGTGGTTGGCGAGAACCTTTTCGTAGCTCCAGAACTCGCAGAACTTCATGTTCTCATAGATGATGCCGTCGGCATGGAACTCATCAACAAGACGCTTGACCTCGCTGTGGCGCTGGTCAATCTTTTCGCCGTCCATGAAGCGGGCACACTGGTTCCAGAACAGATAGTGGCGGCAGATGGCGTCGTATGCACTCTCACCGTCGCGTATCTCTATCTGCTCACGGCCGGGGAAGGAGCCGAAGCAGTAACGGTCGGCAACGACCATTGCACCGCAGCCCTCGATGAGCTTGGTGAATTCCGGATCGTCTATCTCGGAGCCGACAAGCACGACCTTCGCGCGGAACGGGAACTTCTCTTCGGGCTCGCGCGTCTTGAGCTCTTCAAGCGTCTCTTCAAGATAGGGCTTAATGAGGTAGTGCGGGCAGACCTGGCTGACAAGCTCGATAACATGGAACTCATAACCGGTAATGTTGGGGTTTTCCGCCTTGCGGAAATTGCCGATTTCGGTGATGATGCGGCTTATCTCGTTGTGATCCTCGATGGCCTTGCGCATGGCCTCCTCGGAGGTGTCGATACCGTATTCATCATGCAGCTTATCGACGACCTTGAGCTTGAGCTGTGCTTTGTAGTAATCAAGGTTCGTCTTGTCGCCCTTCATGGGCGGATCGATTTGGGTGACAAAGAACTTCTCATTCTTCACGGGATTGATGAGGAAGAAGTGCTCCTCCATACGCTCCATCGTGGCGCAGCACTCCGCACCGAACAGGGCGTTGAGATAGTTGTAGCCGCCCTCGATGGCGCGTTCGAGAATTGAGCGGGCGTAGGGGCAGGTGCGGTTGGTCATGTAATAGCTGGCGACATCGGTGGATGTGCAGCGCGGCGCTCTCAGTCTGGACGAGAAGCAGCCGGGAAGGTTGAGCAGGACTTCGGGTATGTAGTAGCAATTGTAACCCAGAGCGTACTTGCCTTCGTTCACTGCCTGAGTGACAAGCTCATTTTGAGCATCCTGAAGCAGATTCTCAAAATAAATAAGATGCTTAAGATCTTTCAAGCAATACACCTCTTTTGTATGTTTTCCGTTTTCCGCACGGCAAGCGTGCCGCAGCGCATAGCAGGCATACTTACCTTATGATAAAAGTTTAGCACATCAGCGCCCAATAGTCAAGAAAATCGCTGGAAACTCGTGACTTTCCCAACTCGTTTTCACTGCATCACAAACGTGTTCTGACACTCAACATGCTTTTGTATGGCTGTATCTAACATTACATCCTGCAGAAAATTTACCGACGATTCACATATCACACTTGCACACGGCGCAAAAAAATGTTAATCTGTTCTCAGGGGAAACCGCCCCGGTGCAGGTTTCCGTTTTACGAAAATCTAAACATAATTTACAAGGAGAGTGGTTATTATGGTCAAACTGATTATAGGCCTGAAGGGATCCGGCAAGACGAAAGCTCTGGTGGGTCTGGTATGTAAAGCGGTGAGCGAGGGCAGCGGCGACGTCGTCTGCATCGAGAAGGACCGCAAACTCACATATGACATTCCGTATCAGGCCCGTCTTATCGATGCTGCAAGCTACGATATCGGCAGCTATGAGTTCCTGAAGGGTTTCATTTCCGGTATACATGCAGGCAACTATGACATTACCCACTTCTTCGTTGATAATTTCTTCAAGCTCGTGGACGACAAGTCCGAGGGCTCGCTCGTCGGCTTCGTCCAGTGGCTGGCAGCGTACTCCGATAAGGAGAACATCGAATTCGTCATCAGCATTTCGATGGATCCCGAGACAGTGCCCGACGCTCTGAAGCAGTACATGATATAAACATAAACGAAACCCTCCGACAAAGTCGGAGGGTTTCGCTTATGCAAAACGGTATGCGAGAAAAACGAGCGCGGCGATAACAGCTATGACGATGACCAAGACGAGAGGGTTCGGTTGACTCTGCGCCGCTCTGGGGGCATCGTTATATTCCTCAGTGAGGCTGGCCCGACCCGAGACGGCGCACATGCAGGCATAGCACAGCTCCTGCGCGTCCTCGGCGGGAACATCCGGCAGCGCCTGCGTAAGCTTTGCGGCGATGGCGTCCATCGCGCGGCGCTGTTCATCAGCGGAGCTGCACCTGAGCCGGGTAAGTTCCGCCCCACCGTCAAGCTCCGTGAACGCTTCAAACAGCTTATACACTGAACTGTCACGGTCGGCGTGCCAATAACGCAGCACAGCTGTCCTGAGCACGAGGCGGGTTGTAAAGGTTGCGTCCGAGCCGTAGCCGGAGTTTTCATTCACCTGCCTGAGCGCGGCTTTAAGGCGCCCAAGCTCTGCGCGCTCCTGCTCTGTCATCACTGCAGCTCCTTATACATCGCGGTTGCGTCTGCTTTGGTCGCGTTCTCGGTTACGGCAGTGACCTCAACCTTGAGCGTGCGCTGGCCGAAGGCAATCTCTATCACGTCGCCGACCTTGACCTGATAGCTGGCCTTGACCTGCCTGCCGTTTACGCTGACGCGTTCGCCGTCACAGGCGTCGTTTGCGACGGTGCGGCGCTTTATCAGTCGGGAAACTTTCAGATATTTATCGAGCCTCATAGCAGCCTCCTTGATAAATAATATTGAAACAGCCGCCTTTTCTGAACGGAAAGGCGGCTGAAAAATCAGAGCGTATTCTTACTTTGCGACGACGTCCTTCAGAGCCTTACCGGCCTTGAAAACGGGAACGCGGCTTGCGGGAATCTGAATCTCTTCCTTGGTCTTGGGGTTGCGGCCGACGCGAGCGTTGCGCTCCTTGACCTCAAATGCGCCGAAACCGACGAGCTGAACCTTTTCGCCGCCGACGAGAGCTGCGGTAATGGCTTCGAATGCTGCGTTAACAGCCTTTTCGCTGTCCTTCTTGGAAAGAGCGGTCTTTTCTGCGACGGCTGCTACGAGTTCTGCCTTATTCATTATAAATTTCCTCCTAAATGATTCTACGGCTGCTGCCTGTTTATTGGAGTGTTCCCCAAAAGGCGGTGGAATACTCATTGCCGTACTGCCCATTGAGCGGACAGCATTCAAACTCTACCACACTTTTCAATGTTTATCAAGAGAAAAATGCAATATAATCAGAGTTTCACATAAAAATTAACGGATGCGCAGGAAATTTGCGATTTTCTCTCCGCCGGGGATGAGTTTCATGTCCTCTTTGGTGACGGAACGGAACGCAATTGTAGCCACAAGGTACACTATCACCGCGACGGCGATGGCCAACAGCATGCACAGCGCAATGTGCGACCATGAGGCCGCGCCAATAAAGCGTGAGCACAGGCTGTATATCACCCAGGCTGCTGCACCCATGAGAACGCTTGCGGCGAGGGGACGGGCGAATATGCCGAAGAGCTTCGGGCGGTATTTGAGAGAGGTGCAAATGAAGATGTAGTTCATCAGCGCCATGACAATGTAGCTGACGAGAGTTCCGACCGGCGCGCCATATATATTGATGGAGCGCTGCGCAACGAGAAACCAGTTGACGATGATTTTCACGAGCCCGCCGCTTATCATTGTGACCATGGTGAGCTTTTCATGCCCGGAGGCCTGAAGAATGGCGTTTTCCATCAGCACTGTGCAGACAAAGAACGAGGCCACGCCCATTATTGCCAGCAGCCCCGGACCTGCGGCATTGCTGTTGGGGTAGAGGACGTTCATTATCGGGTAGGCAAGGACCGAAAGCCCAACGCCCATCGGCAGGCTGATAACGGCGGAGATACGCATGGCGTCCGCCGAAGTCTTTCGCGCAGCTGCACTCACACCCTTGGCAATCGCACCGGAGATCTCGGGGACGATGGCAATCGTGAGCGGCGTTATGAAGGCTGCGGGGAGATTGAAGAGAGTCTGCGCCTTGCCGTACACGCCGTAGAGAACCTTTGCCTGATAATAGGAGAAGCCGGCGGCGGACTGGAGGCGGTTCATGCAGAGCTTGGAGTCGACGGAATTGAGGATGGCCATGATGCATGCGCCGAAAGCGATAGGAATGCCGATGGAGAGAATGTCCTTGACTATCTTCCACGCAGAGTCAACGAGCTCATCGTCGGCAGGAGTGTCATTCGGGTCATGGATACCGGCGCTGTAGGAGGCGGAGAGCTCAGAATAGTGGCGTCGCTTGTATATTATCATATACAGCAGGGAAACGACCGAGCCAATGGAGACGCCGAGGATAGCACCGGCGGAGCCGACGGGTTTGCCGTAACCTGCCCTTAGCAGGCACGAGGCGAGAATGAGCCCGGAGATGACCTTGAATAGAACCTCGAGCACCTCGTCCACTGTAGTGGGGAGCATGTTGCTGTTGCCCTGGCAGTAGCCGCGGTAGGCGGAGACAAGGCATACCAGCAGTATCGACGGTGCCATGGCCTTTATGCTCAGCGCGGCGTCGGGGTTTTCAAGGTATGTCGCGGCGAGCCATTCCGGGAACAGGAACAGGATCAGCGCAAAGATGACGCCGATAACCGCAAAGGTCGCAAGCGCAACGCGGAAGGTCTTTTCCTCCTGCTTCGCGCGGCCGTTCGCATCAGCCTCGGCGATGAGTCGCGAGAGCGCGACAGGCAGACCGGCGGTTGCCAGAGTGAAGAAAATGAAATAGATACTGTAGGCGCTGGTAAACATGGAATAGCCTTCGTCGCCCAGTATATTGCCGAGAGGTATCTTATAGATGAAGCCCAGCAGCTTCATTATGATAACCCCGACGGTGAGTATTGCCGCGCCGTGTATGAAATTCTGCTTCTTTGCCATGCGGTGCCCTCCTGAAAGCATGGATACTATAAATTCAAAAATACGTTTCAAATATACACACATAACAGCGAAAAATCAAGGGCAACACCGCGCAGACGGTATTGCCCTTACGATATCAGTGCTTGGACAGAATGTGGCGCGCCACGTGAACGCCGCTTGCGGAGGCGTGGGACAGGGAGTGCGTGACGCCGGAGCAGTCGCCGATGACATACAGACCGGGGCACTTGGTCTGAAGGTTGTCATCAATCTCAACTTCCATGTTATAGAACTTGACCTCAACGCCGTAGAGCAGAGTGTCGTCATTGGCAGTGCCGGGGGCAATCTTGTCAAGAGCGTAGATCATCTCGATGATGCCGTCGAGAATACGCTTGGGGATAACGAGGCTCAGGTCGCCGGGAGTGGCGGCAAGGGTCGGCGTGACGAAGTTTTCCTGAATCCTGCGTTCGGTACTGCGGCGGCCGCGGACAAGGTCACCGAAGCGCTGCACCATGACTCCGCCGCCGAGCATGTTCGACAGGCGCGCGATGCTTTCGCCGTAGCCGTTGGAATCCTTGAACGGCTCGGAGAAGTGCTTGGAGACGAGCAGAGCAAAGTTCGTGTTCTCGGTGTGCTTTGCGGGATCCTCATAGCTGTGGCCATTGACGGTAACGATGCCGTTGGTGTTTTCGTTGACGACGACGCCGTGCGGGTTCATGCAGAAGGTACGCACCAGATCCTCGAACTTCTCCGTGCGGTAGACAATTTTGCTCTCATAGAGCTCATCGGTGAGATGAGCAAAAATCTCTGCCGGCAGCTCAACGCGAACGCCGATGTCGACACGGTTGGACTTGGTCGGGATATCCAGCGAGGAGCATACAGATTCCATCCACTTGCTGCCGCTGCGGCCGACGGAGATAATGCAGTCGTTGCAGGTGTAGCTCTCGTCTCCGAGCTGCACCTCGTAGCCGCCATCGACCTTGGCAACGCCAGTGACGGCGGACTCAAAGTGGAAGTCCACGCTGTCCTTGAGCTCATTGTAGATGTTCTCCAGCACAACATAGTTTATGTCTGTGCCGAGGTGGCGCACCTGTGCGTCAAGCAGATGCAGGCCGTTTTCAAGGCACATGCGCTTGATGCCGGTGTTTGCGGTGGAATAGAGCTTCGTGCCCTCACCGCCGTGGGTACGGTTGATTTCGTCGACATACATCATGAGGTCAATCGCTTCCTGCTTGCCGACATGTTCATAGAGTGTGCCGCCGAACTGGTTTGTGATGTTGTACTTACCGTCGGAGAAAGCGCCTGCGCCGCCGAAGCCGCTCATTATATTGCAGATATTGCACTTGACGCAAGACTTGATCTTTTTGCCGTCGATGGGGCATTTGCGCTTATTCAGCGGACGGCCAAGCTCAAACACTGCGACTTTGAGCCCGCGGTTTGCCTTGACCAGCTCATAGGCGGAGAAGATGCCGCCGGGGCCTGCACCGATAACTATTACGTCATAATCTGCCATTTTCAATCAATTCCTCTTTTACAAAAAAATATACTGCCCGTCATGTGCCCGGTTCCCGGTGGGAACAGCAGCCGACAGAGCAGCGTCAATGTATCCTCGATTAGATTAGCACACCTGACAGCTAAAGTCAAGTGAATGAACTGTAAACATATCCGTCTCCCTGATGTGGTCAGGGGGACGGATATGGCCAAATGTTTATTGTGCGGCTTCGGCAGTCTCCGCTTTGGCTGCATCGTCTGCGGTACCGTCGGCGCTGCCCGCTTCTTCGCTTTGCGCATCGGCTTCCGCGGCGAGTCTTGCTTCCTCTTCGGCTGCGGCCTTCTTCGCTTCCTCCGCGGCCTTCGCGTCGGGCGCGTAAACGTAGCCATAAACGAAATCAGTCACAACGGCCTTGCTGACGTTGCCGTTTTCAACGACGGTCTTTTTCGTGAGCCGACCCTCGTCGTCATATTCGTATTTGATATTGCCGACCAGAGTGCCGCTCGCGTCATACTTATCCTGCTGGTACAGCAGCTCACCCTTGTAGGTGTTTACAAAGTCGTAAGCCGTGCCATCGGCCTCAATGTATCTGTCCATACAGCCGTGACGGTCGTATTCCGCAACCCAGAGCGCGTCTTCACTGCCCTCGGCAAGAGCGGTGCAGGAGCACATAGTCCCGTCATCATAGTATTCGTATTTATAATCGTATTGCATCGCATCGCCCTGACCGAGAATATTCCCGTGAGCGTCATAGACCTCGGCGACCTGGCCGCATGTGAGAGTGTAGCTGCCGTCTGACGCGTATGCATACTCATAGGTCTGATCATCCATCGAAGGATATTCAGAGTACAGCCGCGTCTCAGACAGCAGGACGCCCTCACTGTTATAGGCATAGGTCGTCGTCAAGGGACCGGAGCAGCTCTCGTCATAGCTTGTCGTCATGCTGACCATGCGCTGGACAAAGCCTTCGGCAAGCTCAGCGCTGTCACAGTAATCGCCAAGCTCAGTATAGAGCGCCTGAGCTTCATCATAGCTGCCGCTCTCAAGAAGCTCTCCGGCCTTGAGATATAGCGCTTCGAGCGCCTTTTCGGCAGAGTCTTCATAATCGCCGAGAGCGACAAATGCTTCATGAGCTTCGTCATAGCTGCCGGCGTCAAGGAGCTTGCAAGCCTTGGTATAGGCGGTGCTCTCCTGACCCTTGCCCGCTGCTTCCTCGGCCTTTTCGGCGCTGTCTTTATAATTGCCGAGCTTTGTGAAGGCGACATCGGCCTCGTTGTAGCGCCCGGCTTCTAGCAGCGCAAGAGCCTCTTCATAGGCGCTGGCATTTCTTGATGATATCACGGAGATGACTATAGCCGTCGCCGCGATGACTGCGATGGGGGCTGCGATGAGCGCAACCTTCTTTGCTTTCTTCGCATGCGCGTCGCGCACGGCGTCGACAGCTGAGGCGTGCTCCTCTTCACGGCGGAGCCGCTCCGTCTTTTCCTCACGAAGAACATCAACATCGAGATTGGCAATAAGCGTGTCCAGCTCCTGCCCACACACGTGGCAACGTTCGCCGTCACGGTTTATCTCACCGCAGGCGCACAGCCACAGGTCCTTCTGACGCATGGGCACAAATGCGCTCTTCGGCGTGGTGTCGATCCTGTACTGCTTTGCAAGCTCCTTGTCCCAGAGCCTCGTGTCAAGCCCGGCCTGCTCCTGCAGCGGCTCCCAGCATTGAGAATCTGAGACGTAGCTGCCGCCGTCGGAATAATAGACCGCGAGCACCGCCGCAGAGTAGGAGCGAACTGAACGGTCGGGAAGGTAGACAGCCTCCTTCGAGCCCCAGTATTCATCGCGCCCTATCTCAAGGTCGAGATACTGGTGCTCCTCACGGCAGACCACGGTCTTGGCCATGTCGTACCCGGTGATGCGCACCTTTATTGCACGGATGGGACGGCTGCTTATGGAGCGGTACTTGAGCTGCGCCAGCACCTTTCCGGTCTGGTTATCCTTGAGCAGCGCCCCTGCCGCGATAACAAGCGGCGCACCCTCAGCATAGAGATTCTCCGGAAGGGTATAAAGCCTTGAATATCTTTCCGCCATAGTTGCCCTCCTTAAAGATCGGGCAGTTCGTCATTACTGACGACGCTCTGTCCCACGCTTCTGTCGGGCATGGCGGCTATCAGCAGGTAGCCGACAAAGCCGAGAAGGAACGATATCCAGAAATACTTGCGCTCATGGTAGCCCTTATCCTCGGCAATCCTGAAGAACTCACCGGCAACGAACCAGGAGATCACGAGTGCCGCGATGACGGCAAGGATGATAATTATCGGGAGAAGCAGCCCAGCAGTGTTCATGGTCACACCCACTTTCAAAGGGTTACATAACATATTAAATATTATACCAGCAGCGGGGCAATAAATCAATAAGGACTTGTGAAGAATGCCGAGAAAAAGCGCTTTTCAGGCTTCCTGCGACAAAAACGAAAAAGAGTCGGTGCCCTCCGCGTAAGCGGAGCGCACCGGCAGTTGTTAGTGATTTGAGCGTTTGGATTTCTTTTTGCTGCGCTTTGAGGTTATCACAATAGCTGCGATAATTGCAGCTATTATTGCCGTGATGCTGATAACAGCAGCCGTAATAAGTGCTCCGGCACTTGCTTCCTTAACGGGCGTTGCGCTCGTCGTAGGAGAGGGCAGGGAAGTGGAGGACGGCGAAACACTCGGTGAGACGCTTGCCGACGGCGAGGGCTTTGCCGAAGGGGACGCGCTCGGCTTTGGTGTTGTGCTGGGCTTGGGCGAGGCCGTAGCGGCAGTGACGGTTATCTTTGCTGCGTCCGTGTATTCCCACTCGCCGTCATCGCTGCAGAACAGGCATGAAACTGACCATCCGTTCATTTCACTGGGGACGTTTGAGATGCTAAAC
>CAZFCH010000018.1:0-17637 GCA_964517445.1 uncultured Oscillospiraceae bacterium
AAGAGGTCGACGTCCGCAACCAGGGCGATCAGATGGTCTACCAGACCGAGAAGACTCTCAACGAAATGGGCGACAAGCTCGACGCAGCTGACAAGAGCGAAGTCGAGACCAAGCTCTCCGCACTCAAGCAGGCTCTCACCGGCACCGACACCGCGGCCATCAAGTCCGCGACTGAAGAGCTGACTCAGGCTTTCTACAAGGTCTCCGAGAAGCTGTATCAGGCAGCCGGCGGCGCACAGGGTGCAGGCTTTGATCCCAACCAGGCCGGCGGCGCGAACCCGGGCGCTGGTGCACAGGGCGGTCAGGACTACTACGACGCTGACTACACCGTCGTGGATGACGACAAGAAGTAATTCCCCAGCGAAATGACATCTTGAGGCGGAGCTCAACACTCCGCCTCAAAAGTGCGTATTCTGATACGCATATATGACATAGTATCTAATAAAAAGACTCCATGCAGTCCGATGTTTTTGGGGTCGCATAGGAGGTGTGGGCAGTCCAAGGCGCACAGCGGCGCCGAGGCTGCAAGGACAAAATGGCTGATAAAAGAGACTATTACGAAGTGCTGGGTGTCAGCAAAGACGCTTCAGCCGATGACATAAAAAAAGCATACAGGAAGCTGACCAAGGAAAACCACCCTGATCTGCACCCGGGCGACAAGGCCTGCGAGGAACGCTTCAAGGAAGGCAACGAAGCATACGAAGTTCTGTCCGATCCCGAGAAGCGCAAGAAGTACGATCAATTCGGCCATGCGGCCTTTGACCCGAACGCCGGTTTCGGCGGTGCGGGCGGCGCAGGCTTCAGCGGTTTTGGCGATTTTAGCGATATATTCGGCGATATATTCAGCGGCTTCGGCTTCGGTGGCGGGAGCACGCGCAGCAATCCGAACGCCCCCCGGCGCGGCGACGACATAGAGACCAACGTGACCGTGAGCTTCGAGGAAGCGGCTTTCGGCTGCAAGAAGGAAGTCATTGTACCGCGCATCGAGTCGTGCCCTGACTGCAAGGGCACAGGCTGTATGCCCGGAACCACGCCGGAGATTTGCCCCGACTGCAAGGGCAGCGGCACAGTCAAGACCACACAGCGCACACCGTTCGGTGCAGTTCAGTCCATGGGTCCGTGTCAGAAATGCCGCGGCACCGGCAAGATAATTCACCAGCCGTGCAAGACCTGCCGCGGTATGGGCAAGATACGCCGTCAGCATAAGCTAACGGTCAACGTCCCCGCCGGCATCGACGACGGTCAGGCTTTCCCCGTCAGTGGCGCGGGTAATGCAGGCTCGAACGGCGGCCCCGCGGGCAACCTTATAGTCACGGTGCTGATCCGCCAGCATGAGCGCTTCGAGCGCGACGGCACGTCCGTCCTGCTCGAGCAGGACATCAACTTCGCCCAGGCAACGCTCGGCGCGGAGATTGAGGTTCCAACGCTTGACGGCAAGGTGAAGCTGACCATACCCGAGGGCACGCAGAGCGGCACAACTTTCCGTATACGCGGCAAGGGCATTCCGTATGTCCGTGGCAACGGCCGCGGTGACCAGTTCGTCACGGTGAATATCAGGACGCCGAAGAACCTGACTTCCTCACAGAAAGAGCTTCTGCGGCAGTTCGCCGCGTCAATGGGTGACCTTGACGGCGAATCCGGCAAGAGCATGTTCGGCAAAAAGAAAAAGTAAAACATCTCAAGGCGCTGCGCAGTACATAGCGCAGCGCCTTTGTCGTTTCCCTGCGGGTAATTGGAAGTAGATGTTTTATCGGTTTTCAGAATAATTTTCTTTCAGCAAAAACGGCAGTCCCATCGGATAGGGCGTAGCGCGCCGGGCTGAATTTATCTGCACTGTCATGCCTGTTCTGTCGGTAACAACAAGCCCCGCAAGGCGCTGTATTCCGTGCTTTAAAAGCTCCGGGCACATAGGGCAGCTCGGCCCCACAAGTATAGTATATGCGTCCCGGCACAACTCAAGCAGGTGCGGAAGCGTCTTGTTCACGAGCGTGCTTGCCGTGATTATAACCGTGTCGCAGCGCGGCAGCAGCTCATCGCAGGCGGAGTCCGGATAGTCCCCGGGCTTCGGGTCACGCTCAAGCGTCCATATCTGCTCGGCCTCTCGCCGGATATCCGGCGTCAGCTTGAGGTGCCCCACCACGCCTATCGTCTGCCCGCGCAGGTCGAGCCCAGCAGTGCAGTAATTTTCGACCGGCTCATAGACTCCAAGCCGCTCTAGGCGCTCGGGGGTATTATAATACGCGTTCACTGCTGCCATGCCGAAGGACGCTTCGCGCAGGTTCCAGCTCTTTGCCGCCTGCGCAAGCTCTCTGAGCGGCATGCCGGTCAGACAGGTATTTAACATTTTGGGGGCAGTATCCTCCTCAACGGTCATCGCGATGCCGAAGGCCGTCTCTGTTTCTACCGCGCTCCAGCCCCCGCCGGATATTACTGCGTCAATAGCTTCATCCGAGTCTATTCCGGCAAGCAGTGTGTCGTATATTGCAAAAAAATCCTTCATGTCCAGCTCCATGTGTTTATACGCTTTTACATTTTTATATATCATATCTCATATTATTCCCATTGTAAACGGGATTTTCTTGACATCGTTGACAAACGCGGTATTATAATAAGCTTTGCAATCAGTCAGCACCGTTCCGTGAACGGTGGGCAAGTCCGGGATAAATCACTCCCGGTAATTGCGAAAGGCGGCGATTCTCTTGGAAAACAAAAGCAGGAAAAAGCTCTCTCAGGCAATGCTGTTTATAATTCTCTTCGGCATTGTCAGCCTGTTCTCGGACATGACGCACGAGGGTGCGTCAAGCATACGCGGCGCGTACCTGTCCCTGCTTGGCGCATCTGCGGCAACGATAGGATTTATCTCCGGTCTCGGCGAGCTTATAGGCTACTCGATGCGCTATGTATTTGGCAAGCTGACGGACAAGTCAAAGCAGTATTGGCCGATGACCATAATCGGCTACGTGCTGGATATCATCGCCGTCCCCGCTCTCGCTTTCGTCGGCGAGCACGGCTGGATTGCAGCCTGTGTGCTGCTAATTATCCAGCGCATGGGTAAGGCAATAAAGAAGCCCGCGAAAGACACCATCATGTCCTTTGCAGCATCTCAGGAGGGTGTCGGCAAAAGCTTTGGCATACAGGAGGTACTCGACCAGATTGGCGCATTTATCGGCCCGGTGCTGCTGTACCTTGTGATGCTCTTTAAAACCGAGGGAACAACCTTTGAAATTTACTCCACCTGCTTTGCGGTGTTGGCCATCCCCGGCGCAATAACGCTCATTCTCCTTATCGTCACTCGCTGCAAGTTTCCGAACCCGGAGCATTTCGAGCCGGAGCCGAAGGAATATATTCCTTTCAAGATGAAGAAGGAATTCATCCTCTACATCGCCGGTATCAGTCTCTTTGCCTTCGGCTTTATTGACTACTCAATAATAATCATGCACGTATCGCGCACCTATTCGCAGCTTGCCTCCGGGCTGAGCGAGACGAGTGCTCTCGTCTCGACCGGCAGCCTGCCGCTCCTCTATGCCGGCGCAATGCTCGTCGATGCGGTGTCCGCTTTGGTCTTCGGGATGATGTACGACAAGAACGGCGTAAAGGCGCTCGTATGGTCGACGGTCATCTCCGCGCCGTTTGCAGTGTTCGTGTTCGCGTTCAATTCCGTGCCAATGCTGCTGCTCGGCGTCGCGCTCTGGGGTGTGGGAATGGGTGCGCAGGAGTCGATACTCAAAGCCGCTGTCACGAGCATGGTGCCGAAAGCCAGCCGTGCAACCGGTTACGGAGTGTTCGAATGCTCCTTCGGTGCGTTCTGGTTCCTCGGCAGCTGGCTCATGGGTGTGCTGTACGACATCAGCATCCCGGCGATGATTACCGTTTCGGTCATTGCACAGCTCGCGGCGATTCCGCTCTACATAAGTTCTTCAAAGCTGATGAAGAAAGCTGAATAAGGAGATCATAATGAATTTACTGCTTACTCTTGATGAAAACTATCTGCTGCCATGCAAGGTCATGCTCTGCTCTTTCTTTGCTGGCAACCCCAATGAGACAGATGTGACGGTGTATCTGCTCCATAGCGCCATCCCCGGCGACAAGCTGGAGGAGCTGGCAGATTTCTGCTCTCTCTTTGGTGCAAAGCTGCACCCCATCACCGTTGACACGGCGCTCTTTGAAAATGCCCCGACCAGCAAGCGCTATCCGAAAGAAATGTACTACCGGTTGCTCTCCCCGCTCATTCTGCCGAAAGAGCTGGATCGTGTGCTGTACCTTGACCCGGATATCCTTGTCATCAATCCCCTGCGTCCGCTGTGGGAGCTGAACCTTTGCGGAAAGGCCTTCGCCGCTGCGGCACACACCGGGCTTACCGAAATAGCAAATGAGATAAATCAGGTGCGTCTCGACACGGAGCATGAATACTTCAACTCCGGCGTCATGCTCATCGACCTGAACGCCGCACGTAAGCTCGTCACTGCTGAGGACGTTTTCCTCTGCGTCAATGAACATGAAAAAGAACTGATACTTCCGGATCAGGACGTGTTCAATATTCTCTACGGTGACCAGACCGTGCCCATTGACGATGTCATATGGAACTATGACGTGCGCAACTACTCCAAGTACCTGATTCGCAGCAACGGCAAGCACGACCTTCACTGGGTCATGCAAAACACCGCCGTCCTGCACTTCTGCGGAAAGAACAAGCCGTGGCACGAGGATTATAAAAACCCGTTCGGCATGCTGTATCTGCACTATATGAATTTTACCGTGCGAAAGCAGTCCGATACCAATACAAAAATCTCTGACTAATCTCTGATTTTAATCAGAGATTAGTCAGACCCGCCGCCCAGTCGTTGGCTTGACTGAGCGGCGGGTCTTTTTACTGTAATGAGTTGTCAGGGATTCATCGTGTAGTTCGGTGCTTCCTTGGTGATGTAGATATCGTGCGGGTGGCTCTCCTTGAGGCCGGCGCTTGTGATACGCACGAACTTCGGCTGAGTGCGCAGCTGTTCGATATTGTGAGCGCCGACATAGCCCATACCGGAGCGCAGGCCGCCCATCATCTGGTAAATCGTCTCGGACACGGGTCCGCGGAAGGGTACACGGCCCTCGACGCCCTCGGGAACGAGCTTCTTGTTGTTCTGCTGGAAGTAACGGTCACGGCTGCCGCAGGCCATTGCGCCCATGCTGCCCATGCCGCGGTAGACCTTGAACTTTCTGCCCTGGAACATCTCGGTGTCGCCGGGTGCTTCTTCGCAGCCGGCAAGCATGGAGCCGAGCATGACAGACTTTGCACCGGCGGCAAGTGCCTTGACGATATCGCCGGAGTACTTGATACCGCCGTCGGACACGACGGGGATGCCGTACTTGTCGCCCATCTCGGCGCACTGGAGAACAGCGCTGACCTGCGGCACGCCGATACCGGCGACTATACGTGTGGTGCAGATGGAGCCCGGGCCGATGCCGACCTTGACGCAGTCCGCGCCCGCCTTGATGAGCGCTTCGGTCGCCTCCGCGGTTGCAACGTTGCCTGCGACGAGCTGTGCATCCGGGTACTTGGCCTTGACCTTCTCGACTGTGCGCAGGATGTTGGCCGAGTGACCATGGGCACTGTCGAGCACGAGCACGTCGGCGCCCGCATCAAGAAGAGCGGCGGTGCGGTCGAGCACGTCGTTCGTAACACCGATGGCGGCAGCGCAGAGCAGGCGGCCGGCAGCGTCCTTTGCGGAGTTGGGATACTTGAGCACTTTTTCAATGTCTTTTATCGTGATAAGGCCGCGCAGCTTGTAGTCCTTATCGACTATTGGGAGTTTCTCTATACGGTGCTTCTGGAGGATTGCCTTGGCTTCGTCGAGCGTCGTGCCGACAAGGCCGGTGACAAGCCCGGTCTTGGTCATGACCTCGTCGATGCGGCGGCTCATATCAGTCTCGAACTTCATATCGCGGTTCGTGATGATGCCGATGAGCTTGCCGGTCTCGTCAACGATGGGCACGCCGGAGATGCGGAACTTTGACATGAGCGCGTCCGCGTCACCAAGGGTATCGCCGGAGCTGAGATAGAAAGGATTTGTAATAACGCCGTTTTCGGAGCGCTTGACCAGATCGACCTGCTCGGCCTGCTGTTCAATGCTCATATTCTTATGGATGACGCCGATGCCGCCCTCTCTTGCGATTGCGATTGCCATGCGGTACTCGGTGACGGTATCCATGGCGGCGCTCATCACGGGCACGTTGAGCCTGATTTTATTGGTGAGCCATGTTCCAAGCTCAACATCGGCAGGCAGAATGTCACTTTCGGCAGGAACGAGAAGCACGTCGTCAAACGTAAGTCCCTCACCGACGAAGCGGCTGTTGTACAAATCCTGAAGACCCATATGATATTACCCCTTTTCTTATTTTATACTAAGTCAGCACCGCATAATCTGTCTGCGGTGCTGTCTTATATTTCTGTCATTTTAACAGATTCCGCAGTAAAGTCAAGCAATAATTTTTTCCTTTATTTGCCGTGGCTGCGGGCATAGTAAAATATGTACTGTTGGGCAAGACCGGCGTATTCGCCGAGTGCTGCGGGGTCAAAGTCCTTGGGGAAATTTTCTCTGAGTGCGCGCCTTATCCATACGTCTATCGGGAATGCCTCCAAGTGATACAGTCCGAAGAGCACGACGCAGTTTGCAACCTTCGGCCCTATCCCCGGCTCACGCATGAGCCGCGCGCGGGCGCTGACGCAGTCGCAGCTTATCAGCGCGTCAAGGTCGAGGCTCCCATCCGCGACTGCCCGCGCCGCAGACGCGATATACGGTGCGCGATACCCGCAGCGCAGCACATCCAGCGCGCCGGGTTCGAGCGCAGCAATTCTCTGCGCCGTCGGGAATGTATAGTATGTAGCTCTCTCGAATTCAACAGGGTCGCCGAAATTCTCGCACAGGCGCTCGACGATACCCTTTATGCGGCTTATGTTATTGCACTGAGATATGATGAACGAACACAGCGTCTCCCACGGCTCCTGCCGCAGTATTCTTATCCCCTGCCCATAGGCGATGCACGTATCAAGATATTCCCCGCCGTGAAACCCGGCGCTTATTTCGGCATAATCCCGGTCAAGGTCGAAATACTCTCGCCACAGCATCTCCGATGCATCTGAACGAAGGTACACTCCCCCGTTCTCTGCCCAGACCCGTGCGGGAAATCCGCAGACTATGCCGCGGTATACGCCGTTCTCATCTGCGTTCCAGCGGAAGCATTGCCCGCATTCAAAGGTCTTTTCTATATTCAGCTCGCTCGATGACGCCAAATGTATCGTTTCAGCCATTTAAAATACCTGTCTTATATCTGATTATTTCTGAGCTTTTCTGTACTCCGACGGCAGCAGATGGTAGCGCTCCCGGAAAGCCGAGGAGAATTTGCCCGAGCTGTCATAGCCCACAGCTTCGGCCACGGCGGCAATGCTCAGCTCCGTTTCGCGCAGTAGCTCCGCCGCCTTCTCCATGCGGTGTTCTTTCATGTGCGAGGCTATTGACTCTCCGTACACCGCCTTGAAAACGTCCTTGAGCGTCGTCGGGTTCATAAGGTATTTGTGCGCAAGCTCCTCAATGGTGATGCGCTCCTCCGGGTGGGCAAGCAGCTCGTCATGCATGCGCCGCGCCGTCTCCACCTGCTCGACAGAGAAGCCCTCTACGCTCTGTCCCGCGACCTCACCCTCGCCGCCGCGCGGACAGGATATCTCCATGACTCGCTCCGTTACCTTATGCAGCAGCTGCGCCTCTATCGTATCGGCGGCCTTATAATATACCTCGCGCCCGCCGCGGCGGCTGGTGATAAGCCCTGCCTCACGCAGCTGCCGCAGATGATGCGACACTGCAGGGCTCGACATATCCACCAGCGCCGAAATATTCGCCACACACTCCTCGCAGTGGCACAGCAGCCAGAAAATTCTCAGGCGGCTGCTGTCGTCAAGCAGGCGGAATACATCGGCAGCGGCGTCAAAATCGCGCTCACGCACGAGCTGCTTTTTCAGGAAAGCGGCCTTTCTCGGATTGCTGTGATCATGGGGCAAAAGCTTCTCATCCATGGTGCATTTCACGCGGTGCTGAGCCTGCGTTTTCCTTTCCGTTTTCTTTTTGGAAAACATATTTTCCCTTTTGGCAGAGGCTGTCTCCGGGGCATTGACTTTCCTCCGCGCACATATTATACTTCAGCCGTAAAGATTAAACAAGCACTTAATCATTAATCTTGAAAGGGAATTTATAAAAATGAAAAAGAGCTACAAGATCGATGTTGACTGCGCAAACTGCGCAAACCTCATGGAGAAAGCCGCGAAGGAGACTGCCGGTGTCAAGGACGCAAGCGTAAACTTTATGGCACTGAAGATGTTCGTCGAGTTCGAAGAAGGTGCAGAACCTGAAAAGGTCATGAAGGATGTTCTCAAGGCCTGCCGCAAGGTCGAGCCCGACTGCGAAATTTTCATGTAAAACTAATCACCCCGCTCATTTACGAGCGGGGTGTATTATAGGACATCAACCAAAGGAGAGGCACCATGAACAGAAAGCAGAAAAAGAATCTGATCCGCATTATCATTGCCGCGATGCTGCTGATCTTCCTCAAGCTTGTCAGTCTCCCGGCCTGGGTCAGTGTGGTCTTGTACCTCACGGCGTATATAGTTATCGGCTATGACATTCTCCGTAAGGCCTTTAAGGGCATCCTCAACAAACAGGTCTTTGACGAAAACTTCCTCATGGCCGTCGCCACCGTCGGTGCGATTGCACTGGCCGTGTATGAGCGCAGCGCCGATCTCAGCGAGGCCGTCGCTGTCATGCTGTTTTACCAGATAGGCGAGCTGTTCCAGAGCTACGCCGTCGGTAAAAGCCGCCGCAATATCAGCGCCCTGATGGACATTCGTCCCGACTATGCCAACATTGAAAAGGACGGACAGCTTGAGCGGGTCGATCCCGACGAGGTCGATATAGGCAGCGTTATCGTTGTCCAGCCCGGCGAAAAAGTGCCCATTGATGGTACCGTCATTGAAGGCACTTCCAGCCTCAACACCAGTGCCCTGACGGGCGAGAGCCTGCCGCGCGACGTTGCCGTCGGCGACGAAATCATAAGCGGCTGCATCAACATGACGGGCGTTCTTAAAATCAGGACGACCAAGGCTTTTGGCGAATCCACCGTCTCCAAAATTCTTGAGCTTGTCGAAAGCTCCGGCGCACGCAAGTCCCGCGCGGAAAGCTTTATCTCCCGCTTTGCCCGCGTCTATACCCCGGTCGTTTGCTACAGCGCGCTGGCGCTCGCGGTGCTGCCGCCGGCCATTCGCCTTATCATGGGCATGGGCGGCGAGTGGAGCACATGGATTTACCGTGCGCTCACTTTCCTTGTCATAAGCTGCCCCTGCGCGCTGGTTATCAGCATCCCGCTCAGCTTCTTTGCCGGCATCGGCGGAGCAAGCCACGAGGGCATTCTTATAAAAGGTTCGAACTATCTTGAGACCATGTCTCAGGTAAAGACGATGGTGTTCGACAAGACAGGCACGCTCACTCAGGGTGTGTTCGAGGTCAGCGGCATCCACCACAGCGCCGTTGAGAATGAGAAGCTCATAGAGTACGCAGCACTTGCCGAATGCGCTTCCTCCCACCCGATAAGCCAGAGCCTGCGCCGCGCCTACGGCAAGGACATTGACCGTGATCGCGTGACGGATATACAGGAAGTCTCCGGTAAGGGCGTCATCGCCAAGGTCGACGGCGTCAGTGTCGCAGCCGGCAACGAGAAGCTCATGGCGCAGCTGGGTATCGAAGCCATCCCCTGCCACAGTGTCGGCACCGTTATACACATTGCCATCGACGGCAAGTACTCCGGGCACATTCTGATTTCCGATGTTGAAAAGCCCGACGCGAAAGAAGCCATCGCCGCGCTCAAGCGCGCCGGCGTCACCAAGACCGTCATGCTCACCGGTGACTCCGATAAAGTCGCACAGTACACGGCAAAGAATCTCGGCGTTGACGAGGTCTACAGCGAGCTGCTGCCCGGCGACAAGGTCGACAAAGTCGAAATGCTGCTCTCAAAGCTCAGCGGCCGCTGCAAGCTTGCCTTCGTGGGTGACGGCATCAACGACGCGCCCGTTCTCTCTCGCGCGGATATCGGCATCGCCATGGGCGCGATGGGCTCCGACGCCGCCATTGAGGCAGCCGACATTGTCCTCATGGACGATGATCCGATGAAGATTGCCAAGGCCATAAAGATATCCCGCAAGTGCATCAGAATTGTGCACGAGAACATCGTGTTCGCGCTCGTCATCAAGTTTGCGTGCCTGCTGCTCGGCGCGCTCGGTATCGCGAATATGTGGGCCGCAATCTTCGCCGACGTCGGCGTTATGATTCTGGCCGTACTCAATGCGATACGCGCACTCAGAGCTTAAAATCATGGTAAAGTAAAACTCCTGCCCACGGCTCAAGCCGTGAGCAGGAGTTTTATTGTTGTCTTTATACGCCGAAGCATACAAACATTATCACAAGGTATACTATATAGAGCCCGCCGATAAGGAAGCCTATCCAGCGTTTGAATCGTCCGCAGACAAGCGCCGGGATAAGCGCGCCTGCCGAGACGATAAGGCATGCCGGGATATCCAGCAGCATTCCCTGATTTTCGACCGTCAGAGGCTCGCCGAGCAGCAGTGCGCACAGCGGCATGATAAGCGTGATGTCCATCAGGTTCGCACCGATAATGTTGCCGACGGAGAGGTCGGACTGTCTTTTTCTGATGGCGGTAATGGTCGTCACAAGCTCCGGCAGAGAGGTGCCAATCGCGATCATCGTCGCTCCGATGATGGAATCGGGGATGTGCAGCAGTTGTGCAAGTGCCGTGCCATTGTCGATAAGCAGCTGTGCGCCAAGCACTATTGCCGCCGCGCCAACAAGAAACTTGCCGATATTTACGATTATGTTCTTCCCGCTGGTGTCGACCTGCGCTATCTCATTGCTCTCCGCGCCGTGCTCACGCTTCGCGGAAATGAGGCTGTCCGCCATGAAAGCTGCAAAAAACAGCAGGATTACAACACTCTCGATAATAGAGAGCTGGCCGTCCCGCGTGAAAGCGAACAGCACCGCTACTGAGCCGAGCAGCAGGCAGGCCTTGACCGCATACTGACGGCGTGGCATCATGCACTCAAGGCACACAAGTGACAGGCACATGATAAGTCCGGTATTGGCCGTGACAGAGCCGACAGCGTTACCGACGGCGATATCTGCATTGCCTTCAAATGCGGCAAATACCGACACCATCATCTCCGGCATAGTCGTTGCGAAACTTACGACCGTCGCACCGATGATGAACTTTGGGATGCGCGATGCCTCTGCAATCCACGTTGCGGCATCGACGAAGAGGTCGCCGCCCTTGATAATACACAGCAGTCCTGCGGCAAACAGCAACAGGACAAAGAAAAGATTTCCTCCGGTAAAATCAATATTCATAATAATCTCCTTTAATCTGACGTGCAAAAAAGAGACTTTCACACAATCAGCAAATGTGATGTGCTAAAAGTCTCATTACCTATCTGACAGGCGCATGACCACCGGAATCAATCCCGGGAGAATGTTGGCCATGCATTTGCAACTACTCCCTTTTAACGTTAGGCGATGTTAACATATTGGCGGCAACTTGTCAAGAAATTTTGCCAGCATACGCGGAAATTTTTGTTGACTTAATTTTTGACAGGATTTATACTTGCAATATTGTATTTTTATTCAATTACAAAAGGAGTCTGCCATGAAAAACAACCGCCGGCAGTCACTGTACGCGCTGCTTGCCGCAATAGTCTGGGGCGCGGCTTTCTCCGCTCAGAGCGTGTGCGCGCAGTATCTTGGGCCATTCACGATAACATCTCTGCGTTCTTTCATTGCCTTTCTGGTCCTGCTTATTGTCTGTCTGCTGCGCAGAAAGCCCGATATAGGCACAAAGCGTGATATAATTCTCGGAAGTCTCGTCTGCGGCGCGGCCCTGTTCGTCGCCTCAAATACGCAGCAGTCCGCCCTCAACCTTGGTGCTTCCGCAGGGAAGGCCGGTTTCGTGACGGCGCTGTATATTGTGCTCGTCCCGATAGGCCAGATGTTCTTTAAGCGCACTCTTCCGCCCCGCCACTGGATCGCTGTCGCCGTTGCCGTCGTTGGTCTGTATTTTCTCTGCATCACCGACGACTTTTCCATAGCCTCGACTGATTTAATTCTCCTGCTGTGCGCATTTCTGTTCACTATTCAGATACTCGCGGTCGACAGGTTCAGCTTCAAGGTCGACGGGCTCGTACTCAGCTGCGGAATGTTCCTTGTCGTCTCTGTACTGTCGGCTTCTATCGCGCTGCCGTTTGAGGAGATAACCATTTCCGGAATCCGGGCATGCATCTGGCCGCTGCTTTATATCGCTGTCTTTTCGGGTTGCCTTGGCTATACTTTCCAGATACTTGCTCAAAAGGGCGGCGACCCCGCGGTTGTCTCTCTTCTGCTGAGCCTTGAAGCTTTCTTCGGTGCGGTGTTTGGTGCACTGCTGCTCGGGCAGCTGATGACCGGGCGGGAATTAATCGGCTGCGGGCTTATGATTACGGCGACAGTCATCGCCGAGTTCCCGCTGCCCATAAAAAAGAAATAAAATATCAGCGTCCGGTTCTCGTTTTGGGCCGGACGCCGTTTTATATTGCGACGCTTTGCTTCATATATCTATACACGCGTACTCAATTATTCTGTTGGACGTTTGGGAAATATATGATATAATAGCTGCATCAAGTTATCGGTAAATCTACCTGAAAATCGGAGGATTGAATGAATTACGACAAGCTGAAAAACACTGAGCTGTTCCTTTTCGACATGGACGGCACACTTTATCTGGGCGACAATGTATACGAAGGCGCCGTTGAGCTGATGGAGGATCTCCCCCGTCTCGGCAAGAAATACATATACCTCACGAATAATTCCTCCCGTGCCGGTGAGGATTACATCACCCGCCTGCGCCGCCTCGGCTTCCCATGCGAGCGCGAGAACGTGTTCACTTCCGGTATGGCAACCGGCATGTACCTTAACCAGCGCTACCCCGGTGCTACAGTGTATCTCGCCGGGACGAAGGCCTTTTACCGTGAGCTTGTCAGCTACGGCATAAACCTTGTGAATGACGAGCTTGGGCACACCGAGGCTGAAGATGTCGACGTTGTGGTGCAGGGCTTTGATACCGAGCTTGTATATGAAAAGCTCGACAAGGCCGTCCATTTTCTGCGCCGCGGCGCACACTTCATTGCCGCCAATCCCGACTGGGTCTGCCCCATGCCGCGCGGCGAGGTTCTGCCCGACTGCGGCAGCATCTGTGCTCTGCTCACCGCCTCCAGCGGTGTGAAGCCCAACTACATCGGCAAGCCCAACCGCAACATGATTGACGTTATTTCTGCCATGACCGGCATCCCAAACGAGAAAATATGCGCCGTCGGCGACAGACTGTATACCGACATTGCCGTCGCGCAGAATGCGGGCTCCGTCTCCGTGCTCGTTCTCTCCGGCGAAACGGACAGGAAGATGGTCGACGAAGCCGAGCGCAAGCCGGACTATGTTCTTGCTGACGTTCACGAGCTGCACGAGATTCTCAAGAGCCTGTAATTATTTATATTATTATATTCAAGAAGTCGCGCCGTACCCTGATACAGGAACGGCGCGACTTTTTTATTTCAGCACGGCTGTGAACTCTATTGTCCCCGGCTGCGGCGCGGTAGCCTTTATCGTCCCCTTATGCGCCTGCGCTATGCTGCGCGCGATGGACAGCCCTATACCAAAGCCGCCCGTCTCCGAAGAGCGCGACTTATCCGGTCTGTAAAAACGGTCAAACAGTTTATTCAGCTCCTCCTGCGGCAGATCCGAACAGGCGTTCGAGCAGCGCAGCACGACACCGGCTTTCTCTTTTTTAAGGGAGATTCTCACCGGGGCTGTATCCTGCGCGTATTTCACGGCATTATCCAGCAGGATTGAGCAGAGCTGGCGTATCTGCGCTTCGTCCCCGTGATAGCTCAGATTGCTTTCAATGTCTTTCTCCAGCGTGAGTCCCGCCGACTGCGCCGATTCTGTGAAGGAATCCGCCGTCTCGGCAACTGCCGCAGAGATATCGAAGTCCGCCATTATCACCGGCGGACGCTCCTCGTCCATACGCGAGAGCGTCACAAGGTCATTCACAAGGTCGCGCATCTTGTCCGTCTGTGCCTGTATTTTGCCGATCCACTTGTTCTTACCGGTCTCCATTTCCAGCACACTCAGGCAAGTTGTTATGACTGTGAGCGGTGTTTTCAGCTCATGCCCAGCATCGGTTATGAACTGTTTCTGCTGCTCTGCACTTCGCACCACGGGGTCTATCGCACGGCGTGAGAACAGCTTCAGCAGCACGAAGGTCATCAGCGTACATAAGACTATCGCCGCAATTGACCCTGCCAGCTGCCCCTTAATGGATAAGATGTCTTCAAAGCAGTCGAGAAAGACTGCCATGTATCTGTCCTCGGCGGTGCGCACCACAAGATACTTATACCCGCTCACATAGCCGTAGCCTTCGCCGTGCTTCAGGGCGATTGAGAGATAATGATCCACGTCCTCCTCTGTTACCGCCGCAATGCTGTTGAGATTGGCATCCTCGAGCTCACCGGCGTCATTATAACGCAAGACAAAAAAGCGTGTAGAGAACGGTGTTTCGACGTTTATCGGGTCATTCGGTCGGCGTTCGTGGGGCTCTCCGTCCGGGCGCTCCCCCGGCTGACTGGGGAAACTTCCCTGATTCTCGGTAATAAAGTTCAGCACTTCGTTGAGCCTTGAGTTCATTGAAATGAAACTTACCCCGTTGACTATCAGGCTCAGCGTCAGCATGACCAGCAGCACCGACAGCATCGCTATTCTCACGAACCTTTTCTGGAGCTTTGCTATCATTTCGACGCCTCCAGCACATAGCCCATGCCGCGAATAACACGGATAGCCGCAGCAGAGCCGATAGCTTTGAGCTTCTTTCGGAGGTTCGAGATATGCACCCACACGACGCTGACCTCGGACTCGCTGTCCCAACCCCAGACGCTCTCCATGATTTTATCCGTAGAAAATATAACTCCCGGAGAGCGCATCAGCAGCTCCATTACCTGATATTCGCGCCCGCTCAGGCGCACAGCCTCTGTGCCGCAGCAGAGCATTCCGCTGCCGCACTCCATGCTCAAATCGCCCACCGTCAGTCTCTGCGGTCGGTATTCCCCGCCGCGTCTAAGCATTGCGCGCAGGCGGCTCAGCAGCTCATCCGGTGCAAAGGGCTTGGGCAGATAATCGTCCGCGCCAGCATCAAAGCCGGCAATGCGATCGTCCTTCTGTCCCTTGGCTGTCAAGAGCATAATCGGAGTCGCGACGCCGTCCTCGCGCAGGCGGGTCAACACTTGAAGTCCGTTTAATTTTGGCATCATTATATCCAGAATTATGGCGTCATAGGCGCCTGAAGAGGCATATTCGTAGGCGTCGGCGCCGTTATGCACGGTATCTACTGTATACATATTCTTTTCCAAAAAGGCGCTCAGGGCTTCGGCAAGGTCTTTTTCATCTTCGGCGATCAAGAGTTTCATACTTTTCTCCTGTTTTTACCTATTTTATATAAGCAAATTGTAATCAGCTTTCCTAAAGCCTGCCTAAAGAAATTATATTTATACACTTTAAGCTGCCTTAAGCTTCGTGATATATTATGATACACGAGCAGGGGTCAGGTGACCCAGGATGCTTTGAAAGGATACGATATATATGAAGAAAATTATTGCTTCTATACTCGCCTTCTTTTCCCTCGGCTCAACAGCGGAAACCACCGAGCCGACCGCAACGGCAGCAGCCGCGGCGGCAAGCGAGTATACAGTTATCAGCGGCGAGGTTCTTGAAATAAACGACAGCTCGCTGACACTCCTTCTTGACATGGGTGAAGCCCCGGACGGACAGATGTCCGAAAAGCCGGACGGTAATGCTCCTGACGGGCAGGCACCGGAGAAGCCGGATGGTGACGCTTCTGATAGCCAGGCGCCGGAGAAGCCGGACGGTGACGCTTCTGACGGGCAGGCGGCCGAGAAGCCGGCGGGTGACACTTCTGACAGCCAGCCGCCGGAAAAGCCGGAGGGCGATGCTTCTGACGGACAGGCGCCGGAAAAGCCCGATGGTGACCATTCCGACAATCAGGTGCCCGATAAGCCTGACGGGCAGGCTTCAGCCGGACAGAATCCCGGCGGAAGATCCGTGACTATCGACACCTCTAACGCGATTATAACACGCGACGGCACGGAAGTCACCGTAAAAGATATTTCCGTCGGCGATAAAGTCTCTGTTTCTGCAAAGGACGGCGAGCTGAGCTATACCGAAAACGACAACGGCGGCGGAGCGCCCGGCGGTTTCGGCGGCAGCAGCGAGGTCACGCAGGGCAGCAGCGCGAACACCATAAGCACTGACGGCGAATACTCCGGCGAAAGCTACAGCTCAACCGGCGACGATGAAAACGCGCTGCGCATCGACGGCGCTGCCGTTACGCTCTCCGGCGTCACGGTAAACAAGTCCGCAGGCTCAAGCTCCAACACCGAAAACGGCGATTTCTACGGCGTCAACGCCGCGGTCCTCGCGACAAACGGCGCGACCGTGGACATCAAGGATTCAAAGATTTCCTCCTCCGCGCAGAACGGAAACGGCGTATTCAGCTACGGCAGCGGCACGACCGTGAATATATCCGACTCGACCATCAACACCACGGCAGATAATTCCGGCGGCATCCAGACCACCGGCGGCGGCACGACGAACGCGAGCGACCTCACCGTCACGACTGCCGGCAATTCCTCCGCAGCGATTCGCTCCGACCGCGGCGGCGGCACGGTAAACGTCGACGGCGGCAGCTACACCTCGAACGGCTATAACTCCCCTGCTGTCTACTCCACGGCGGACATCACGGTTAAGAATGCCGAGCTCACCGCGAACAATTCCGAAGCACTTGTCATCGAGGGCAAGAACTCGATAAGCCTTGAAAACTGCACTGTTTCCGGGAACATGAGCGACACGGAAGGCACGAGCTCGGATGAAAATGTCCACTCGGTAATGATCTACCAGTCCATGTCCGGTGACGCCGACGTCGGCACTTCAGAGTTTACAATGACCGGCGGCAGCCTCAGTTCGAATAACGGCGATGTGATATACGTCACGAACACCCACAGCATCATAAAGCTCTCCGGCGTTGAGATTACAAGCGCGGACAGCGAGGGCTGCTTCCTGCGCGTATGCGGCAACAGCGGCAGCCGCGGCTGGGGGTCTGCCGGCTCAAACGGCGCACAGGTTGAGTTCACCGCGGACGGGCAGAATATAGACGGCGACATCATCGTCGACAGCATCTCCACCCTTGAAATGACGCTCACAAACGGCAGCTGCTTTACAGGCAGGATCAGTATTGCGGCTAATCTAGCCGGAAGCACTGCCGTTGAGAATAACGCCGTCATAACCATCGGCGAGGGATGCACATGGAAGCTCACCGGCGACTGCACAATAACAAGCCTTACCAACAACGGCACCATTGATTTTAACGGCTACACCATCACACTCGCTGACGGCAGCGTTCGTCTCCGCACTGGGGGATTTCATCGGCTCACTCATGTTCCCGACC
>CAZFCH010000019.1:0-5591 GCA_964517445.1 uncultured Oscillospiraceae bacterium
AGTGCTACGGCGGCGATATCACGCGTAAGAAGAAGCTGCTCGAAAAGCAGAAGGAAGGCAAGAAGAAGATGCGCCAGCTCGGCACGGTGCAGATACCGACCGAGGCTTTCCTCGCAGTGCTTAAGCTCGACGAATAAAACCGATATGAATTGAGGCAGAGTGCAATCGCACTCTGCCTCAACCTGTTTTTATAATAGCTGCTGCGCACCTTAAAGTAAGCGGCTTGGTCGGTTTATGGGTGGGGTATTATCCCATTCTGTCCGTTCCGAAGAAGAACAGCGCGACCGTTCCGGGGCCGACGTGGGAGCCGGTCACCGGCTCATAGCAGACGCTCGTGCATTTGCCGGTAAGTCCCTTGTCGCGCAGACGCTGCACGAGATACTCCTTGCCCTCTTCGTTGTCGGCATGGGCAATGCCTATGGTCTCCGCCTTATTCAGCACAAGCTCCGCATAGCGCTCGGCAAGCGCATCGAGCGTGCGCTTCATGCCGCGCACCTTGCCTTTTACGACTATCTTGCCCTCATAGTCCCCGACAAGAATCGGGTGGATGCTCAGGACATTGCCGATAATGGCCGCCGCACCGCTGACTCTGCCGGTCTTTTTCAGGTACTTGAGGTCGTCCACGGTGAAGGTTTGGCACATGTGGGGTATCCGCGCACGGATATTCTCTTCAATCACGTCGAGCGCGACGCCGTCGCGCAGCTGCTCCGCCGCTTCGATGACGAACAGGCCCTCACCGAGGGACGCGGCAAGCGTGTCAATGACGACGATCTTTCTGTCCGGGTACTCCTCGTCCAGCTCCTGCTTTGCCATAAGCGCGGCGTTTGCCGTGCCGCTTATGCCGCCGGACATGCCGACATATAATACGTCCTTGCCCGCATCGAGTGCCTCCTTGAAGCGTTCGATGAATGTGCCGGCGTTCACCATCGAGGTCTTTACTTCGCTCCCGGCGCGCATTGCGTCATAGAAGGCTTTGCCGTCAAATTCCCGCTCGGGTATGTATTCGACTCCGTCAATTGTGTATGAAAAAGGAATTACCTCAATACCATGCTCGTCGATGACCTCAACGGGAAGGTTGGCAGAGGTGTCTGTAAAAAGCTGCGTCATTTCAGGTTCTCCTTAAACGTTGTCAGCGCTCTGCGCTATTATTAACATACTCCTGTTCATACCGAAAGGGCAAGCTATTGTCTCTATTTTGCGCTCTACGAAACATAGAATAAGAGTAGAGTCCCTTGATTTTGAGACTCTACTCCGAGTATAGCCGTATTTTTTCACTTGTGCGCCGCTGCTTTCAGCTTTTCAAGCCACACATACGGGACGTCAAGCTCACCCTTGCCCGTACCCAAGCTTATTGTGGGCTTGTTCGCGCCATGGAAGTCGCTGCCGCCGGTTTTGAGCAGCCCGTACTCCTCTGCGAGCTTCTCAAGATATGCCACCTGCTGCGCGTCGTAGCCGGAATACCGGCATTCCATCCCTCGCAGGCCGTGCTCCATGCAGTGCTCTATAAGCTCGCGCAGCTCTTTATCGTCCTTTTTGTACTGGAAGGGATGCGCAAGCACCGCGATGCCGCCCGCGCGGCAGATTGTCTCTACCGCCTTCTCAATCGGAATGACCGTGCGCGGCAGATAATACTTCTGCCCCTTCTCCACATAGCGGCTGAACGCATCGCTCACATTATCGGCAAGGCCCATCTCGCAGAGCATCCGCGCAAAGTGCGGTCTGCCTATGGATTCGCCGAAGCGTGCCTTCATTTCGTCATAGTCAAAGGGCAACCCGTCCGCCGACATAAGCTCCGCCATCTTGCGGTTCCTGTTGTTGCGGTCGTTTATCACCCAGTCGAGCACCTCGCGCAGCTCCGGTGACTGCGGGTCTATGAAATAGCCCAGGATGTGTACGGCCACGCCGTACTTTGTGCTTATCTCTATCCCCGGCACGACCTCCAACCCGAGTTCTTCGCCCGCCTCGGCAGCTGCAAAATAGCCGGATTCCGTGTCGTGATCCGTTATCGCGATGGCCTTCAGGCCGATTTTATGCGCAAGCACCACTACCTCAGCCGGGGTATAGGTCCCGTCTGATGCCGTGGTGTGCACGTGCAGGTCTATCTCTCTCATGCGCGCACCTTCTCCATAAGTCTGTTTGATTTCTCGTATATCTCCTCAGGCGCTTCGCCGATGAAGAACTCGCCGTTTTCATAGAGGATGCGTCCGTTCACCATTGTCAGGCGCACGTTCTCCTTAGAGCCGGAGTAGACAATGTTGCGCGCGATGTTGTTGAGCGGCTGCATATTCGGTCTGTGCAGGTCTATGACGACAATATCGGCAAGCTTCCCCGGCGCGATATTGTCCGCGTCGCAAAGCCCCATCGCGCCGGCACCGCCGACGCAGGCCATCTCAAGCACGCGGTCGGCACTCCCTGCCGCAGCGTCCTTATTTGCGATTTTCTGAAGCACGCTTGCAAGGTACATTTCGCGGAACATGTCCAGCGCGTTGTTGCTCGCCGCACCGTCCGTGCCTATCGCCATCGGTATCCCGGCCGCTGCAAACCTGTCCAGTGGCGCGACGCCCGAAGCAAGCTTCGCGTTCGAGCCGGGGTTTGTCACCGCCCAGAGCTTTTTGCGCGCAAAAAGCTCGATATCATCATCGCTCATCCACACACAGTGGAAGCCGCCGCCGCCGTATGCAAACATGCCTATGCTGTCCAGAAGCTGCGGCGGGGTCATGCCCCAGCGCTCCACGCAGCCCTTGACCTCGCTCTCGGTCTCGCACAGGGGCATAAAGCACGGCTCCTTATATTTTTCGGCAAGAGAAGCCATGTACTTCATGCGCTCCATGCCGGTGGTGTACTCGGCGTGGATGCCGAGCCGGTAGGAGACAAGCTCATCATAATCGTTAAAGCGCAGATACTCCCGCTCTATATTCTTTTCGTCGGCGTCAAAATTATTGAGCGCCGAGCATATCACCGTGCGGTAGCCGCAGTCGACGTTCGCCTTGGCGTAGGCCTCGTTGCGCATATACATGTCAAAGCTCGACGTGATGCCGGAGGAAAGGTATTCCATTATCCCGAGCTTCGTGAAGGTGTATATCATCTCATCATTGAGCTTTGCCTCGTTCGGAAACACCTGCTGATAAAGCCAGTCGCTCAGCGGCATGTCATCGGCAAAGGAGCGCAGAAAGGTCATTGCCGTGTGGGTGTGCGCATCCTTGAAGCCCGGCATCAGCAGGTCGCCGTGCAGGTCAATCTCGCGCGCAAAGTGCGGCGCGTCGGCGCGCTCCGCCCCAACGTAGGCGATGCGCCCGCCGTCCGTCCATACCTCGTCCCGGGTTATTTTTATTCCTCCGGAGAAGCTCAGCACCCGGCCGTTATAGAATCTTATCATCTGTTCTTTGCCTCCAGCCGCGCGCACATTGCGTCATGCGCGGCTATTTCAAAAGTATCGTCAAGCGGCTGAAGCTCCGTGACGCCGTATTTTCTCTCAAGCGCAGTTTTCAGCAGCAGGTCGCAGAACCCGGGGTTCTTCGGGAGCATCGGGCCATGGCTGTAGGTGCCGAAAACATTCTTGAAATGCGCGCCCTCGGTGCCGTCCTCGCCGTTGTTGCCGAAGCCGGAGATCATTTTCCCCAGCGGCTCAAGTCCGGCGCCGAGCCAGGTCTTTCCGCTGTGGTTCTCGAAGCCGACAACGACGCTGCCGCCGGCGTTTTCGGTGCATTTGAACTCATAATTGCCGATCATGCGCTGCTCGCTGCCGACCGTGTACAGATCCAGCGCGCCGATAAAATCGCAGCGCTTGCCGTCATAGGTCTCATAATATTCGCCGAGCATCTGGTATCCGCCGCAGATTGTGAGGAAGGTGACGCCGTCGTCAATGGCGGCCTTAATCTCCTCGTCACGGCCGCGGTGCAGATCATCAAGCAGCACCTGCTGCTCAAAATCCTGGCCGCCGCCGATGAAAACGAGGTCGAACCCGGCAAGACTCTGAGTTGATCCGATGGGCATTTTCGCAACGCTTGCGTCTATTCCGCGCCACTGCAGGCGGCGCTTCATGCAGATTATATTTCCGCCGTCGCCGTAGAGATTCAGGACATCCGGGTACAAATGACAGATTTTCAGTTCCATGCTTCCGCCTCCTCAGACCCAGAATTCGTCACCGCCGCAGCGGCGGATGACAGCTTCGCGCAGCTCAAGCATTGCAGTATAGGTCGGCATGATGAACACAGGCTTGTCCTGCTGGGATATCCACTGCACAAGATGCTCATAATCACGCTCAATTGAGATGAGGTCACTGACCCCCACGGCATATTTGATGCGCACGGCCATGTCCTCCGCGCGGTCGCCGGAGACAATGATGCGGTCTATATACTCCGACATTGCGGCAAGGTCCTCAAAGTCTGCATCCCAGATCCAGGAGACATCCGTGCCGTCTGCGCCGCGGTCGTTGAGGCAAACAATCAGGATGAATTTCTCCTTGATATTCTCCAAAAACTCGATAATTTGGTTACATCCGGCGGGGTTTTTGACGAGCATCATTTTTGTTCCGGCCTTGCCGAGGTCGAACTGCTCCATGCGTCCGAAGCCGCATTTGAAGTCCGCAACGGCGGATATCGCCGCTTCTGTGCCGAGCCCCATCTCCGTCACGGCGGCGACAGCGCCGACGGCGTTATAAATATTATACAAGGCCGGGAGGTTCACATTGACCCGATATTGACCTGATTTGACCTGCATGAGCACGCTGCTGCCTTTCGCGCGCTGCTCGATGACGTCCGTGACGGCATACTCGGCAGCGGGACGGTGATAGCCGCAATGGGGGCAACGGAAATTGCCGAGGTGTCCGTAGCTTATAAAATCATATTCGTATTCACTCTTGCAGTAAATACAGTGCGACGCGTCGGAAAGCTCCGTCTTGGGTCTGGACGGCAGCGCACCCTTATCGATGCCGAAGAACACGACGCGGTTCGGAAGGTCGTTTGCCAAAGAGGCGGTAAGGGAACAGTCGGCATTGAGGCAAAGCGTTGCTTCCGGGGCGCCCTTTATACCCTCACGGATATTTTCAAGGGTATGCGTCACTTCTCCGTAGCGGTCAAGCTGGTCGCGGAAAAGATTCGTGACGACGATGACCTTGGGCTTAAGCTGGGAGAAAACTCTGCGTGCCGCGGCTTCGTCGCACTCGATGACGGCATACTCCTTGCGGCACTTGCCGGACAGGGAGCTGTTGATGACAAACTCGGTAGTTATGCCGGAGATGAGGTTTGCACCGGAGCGGTTGGCAAAATAGCTTTTGCCCTGCTCAAGGAAGGCCTGCTCGATCATGCGGGAGCTGGTGGTCTTGCCGTTGGTGCCGGTGACGGCGACGGTCTTGACGTCCTTTGCCAGAAGGCTTAACAGGTCCGGATATATTTTAAGCGCGATACGGCCGGGCATCGCCGTGCCGCCGCGGTGCAGGATACGCGAGACAAGACGCAGCGCTTTGCACACCAGCATTGCCAATACTGCTCTGAAATTCATAGGCGGACTCCTTGCTGTAAAAGTAATTGCGAAAATAACTTATATAGTATACCACAAGTATATTCGCTCAGGCAAGGTTTTTGCCTGAGCGA
>CAZFCH010000019.1:5691-16947 GCA_964517445.1 uncultured Oscillospiraceae bacterium
ATTTTTCGCCGTGCGCGGCGAAAAACTCTGCGAGGCTTTTTTGAACGGTTTATACGCTTACCTGCTTTTATACACCGTTACGGCGCGGGCGGCGGAGAGGAAATAGAGCACGCACTCTCTGACGGGCTTGCCGCAGATGCGGTGCAGGGCTTCGGCATAGGCCATAAGCTGGCCGCGGTAGAGCTCGGCACGTTTGGCTATGTCCTCATCGGTTTTGACATAGTCGGTCTTATAGTCGATGATGACAAGCTCTCCGGCCTCCTCGATGCAGCAGTCGACGACGCCCTGAAGGAGCAGCTCCTCACCTTTTGCCGCGTCCCCGTACAGCTTATCCGCGTCTACAAGCAGGGAGAAGCGGAACTCACGCATCGGTTTTTCGGCGGCGAGCATGCGTTTGCCCAAGGGGGATGCGAACAGGCGCTCTATTGCGCGGGCGTTGACGGCATCGGCCTCGCGCGCGGATATGAAGCGCGCGGCGCGGAGGCGGTCTATCTCCGACTTTATTCCGTCAAGGCTGCGGCCCTTGGAAAAGTCCATATACTGCAGCACCAGATGCGTTGCGACGCCGCGCTCCGCGGCGGTGAGCTTGCGCTCCGTGCCGCCGAACTCCGGCATACGGAAGCTGTAATTTATATTCTGCACGAGCCGCGCCCCGTCGGGGTCGGGCTCGGCATGGCCTTTAAGCTCGGTAGCGGTGACCTTTGAGGGCAGGTCGACGGCCTCGGCATACGGATAGCGGAAGGCAAGGCGGCGCTCAAGCTCGGTGCGCGCGGCGGCATCGGCTTCCATCGCTTCGGCATTCGGGAGCGCCGCGCTCTCTGCGGCGGCATCGGTGCTGCAGTAGCTGAGGGTCAGGTTCTCTCCGCCGTCGGCAATGGCGGCATAGATAAGCCAGCTCACGGGTGCCTGTGCCTGACTGAGCACCTCCGGCGCCATCGGTATTGTGACGGCGGTGCGGAGCTTTTCGACAGTGCCCTCCGGGTCTTTGAGAGCGGCGGTCATAAACAGGCGCTCCTTGGGTCTCGTAAGGGCGACATAGAGAAGGCGCATTTCCTCGGAGAGCATCTCCCGCTCAAGGCGCTGCTTAATAGCGTGGCGCGCAAGGGTGGGATATTCTATGCGGCGCTTGAGGTCGATGAGCTTCGGCCCGAGACCGAGCTCCGGGTGGACAAGGACGCTCTCTTGGCTGTCCTGCCGGTTGAAGCGGCGGGCGGTATCGCAGAGGAACACGACGGGGAACTCCAGCCCCTTGGACTTATGCACGGACATAATCTGCACGGCGGAGCTGAAGCTGCCGCCGGTGGACGGCTCCTGACCCTTTTCGGCAAGACGGCGCAGCCAGAGAACATAGCGGTGCACCCCGCGGTAGCCGGTGGCTTCAAAGCTCTCGGACAGGCCGACGAGCGCCATGAGGTTTGCGCGGCGCTGTGCCCCGTCGCCCATGGCGGTGCAGAGGGCGAGCATATCAAGCTCCTCAATGACGCGCCACGTAAGCTCGGCAGCACTGAGGTCGGGGGCGGCAGCACGCAGCGCGTCAAGGCGCTGAACAAAGCTGCGGCACTTCTCGTTATTTTCGGCGGCGGCAAGAAGGGCGGTATAGAGATCCGCATTCTTGTCGGCGCTGCGGATATCTGACAGCTCATCCGGGCTGAAGCTCAATGACGGCGAGCGCAGCACGGCGATGAGCGGAATGTCCTTATGAGGGTTATCGATGACGGCGAGCATGGAAACGAGCGTGGAGACCTCGACGCTCTCAAAGAAGCCGCCGCCCTGAACGGAGGAAACGGGGATGCCGTGCTCGCTGAGGACGCGGCGATACACGCCGCCTATAGTGTTGGCGGAGCGGAGGAGAATGGCGATGTCCCCATACTCAAGGGGGCGCTCCCCGCCGCCGGAGGTGACGGTCGTCCCGGCGGCGATAAGAGAATTTATCTTCCGGGCGACAAGCTCGGCCTCAAGGGCGGTCTTATCCGGGCTGTTCTCGTCCTCGCTCCCGGGCAGAGCAAGGAGCATGAGCTCCGGCTTCGGAACGGACCCGGGGTAATTTGCCCCGCAGCGCAGAGCCGCGGCGTCATCATAATCCATGTCACCCAGGGCGCGGGACATGCACAGGGAGAAGACGCTGTTTGCCGCGGCAAGAATTTCACGTCGGGAGCGGAAGTTTTCACGCAGCAGGATACGGCGCGGCGCGCCGGGCTGCGCAGATTCATAGTCAGAATAGCTCAGGTATTTCTCGGTGAAAATAGCGGGATCGGCAAGGCGGAAGCGGTAAATGGACTGCTTGACGTCCCCGACCATGAAGAGGTTCTTCCCCGCTTTCGACACGGCGGCAAAGATGGCATCCTGCACACGGCTGACGTCCTGATATTCATCGACCATGATTTCGGTAAAGCGGCGGGAGATGCGCGCTGCCGTCTCGGTCGGGCTGCCGTCGGGGTTCGTGAGCAGCTGCGCGGTGAGGTGCTCAAGGTCGGAGTAATCGACGAGGCCGCGGCTGCGCTTGTCTTTGGTATACTCGCGGTCAAAGTCGAGGGTGACTTCGAGCAGGGCTTCCATCGCGGGGGCGGTGAGCTCCATCTCGCGCAGGAGAGAGGCGGAATCGGAATAGAGCGTTTCTTTCATGCCGTCCATCGTCTTTTTGCAGGCGGTGCGCCGCGCCTTGAGCATATCGGAAAGCGCGGGGTCGGGCGAGTTCATAAGGCGCTTGAGCTTCGGGAAATCTATGGGCAGGCAGCTGCGCGCCCTGTCCCAGCCGAGGTCAAGGCAGCGGGAGAACTCGCGAATGGCGTCGGCCGTCGCGGAGAAGCTTTCGCTGTACGCCGCGGCAATCTTCTCCTGCGCGGACATGGCTTCAAGAAGCCTGTCCATCTCGCGGCTCCAGTAATCGGCGGTGCGCTTTGCCCATGAGAGCAGCTCCTGCCCCCACGGCGTTTCGACGACATCCTGCGCAGGGGTCCTGAGCTGTTCGACCTGACGGCGCGCCCAGTCCTCCGGGCGGGCGTGGCACTGCATGCGGCCGTGGAGCTTGAGGACGAGGTCGGAAAGGCGGCGGTCGTCACGCCCTGCGCCGACGGTATCGGCAAGCAGGCGGAAGCCGGGGAGAGAATCCATCGCGTCATAACGCGCATCAAGAGTTCTCTCGAGCGCGGCGGCGCGCATGGCCTCGGCGCGCTCCTCATCGGCGATTTTGAAATCCGGCGTCAAGCCGAGGGCCTGGCAGTTCTCGCGCAGAACATTCGCGCAGAAGCTGTGGATGGTGCCGATCTGCGCACGGCGGCACAGCGCGCTCTGGCGGCGCAGACGGCGGCTGCCGGGATCGGCGGCAAGGCGCGCGGCAAGCTCCTCCATGATTCTGCCGCGAAGCTCCGCCGCGGCGGCGCGGGTAAAGGTAATAATAAGGAAGCTGTCGAGGTCGACGGGGTGGGCATCGTCACAGATATAGCCCATGAGGCGCTCGGTGAGCACGCGGGTCTTGCCGCTGCCGGCGCCCGCGGACACGAGAACAGCTCCGCCGCGCGTGTCTATCGCGGCCTGCTGAGAGGCTGTAGGTTTGAAATCAGCCATTGACGTCACCCTCCTCCATAAGCGCCCAGACTTTCTCCGCGGAGAGCTTCGGGGTATAGCGGCAGCTCTCGCCGTTTTCACCGTCGGAGAAATGGCAGGCGTCAAAATAATCGCAGTTCAGGCAGGCGTTCTCTTGCTGGCCGCGGTAGAACGGGTCGGCGGCGATGCTGCCCTGACGCAGCTGCTTTGCCATACCCGCAAGGGTCTTTTTAATATGCCGGTCGAGAAGCCCAAGGCGCTCGGCGCTGGCAAGGGAATCCGCTGAGGGCTTGTCGCCGCGGAACTTCACGGGGATATAACGCTTATCGTCGCCGTGCTCCCACGCCTCGATGAGCGCGGAATCCTCACGCACAAGGCCGCTGCGCCTCTGCTTCTTCGCGCGCTCGGCTGAGACGGACTCTTCGTCCGCATTGCACGTCATGGGAAGGATGCGGCTGTGCGCGGGGACGTACATGACGCCGGCGGGGAGCACCTCGCAGTCATAGCGTCCGGCGCCGTTTGCCTCGAGCGCGAAGAGATACAGGAGCATCTGAAGCCCCATGCCGTACCAGACATCGGACATGGAAAACTCCTTTTGCCCGGTCTTATAGTCGACGACGCGGAGATAGAGCTTGCCGTCATGATACCAGCCGTCGACACGGTCGGCAATGCCGGAGAGGACGAGACTGTCTTCCCCGCCGCCGAGCTCGACCGGCGGCATTTCGCGCGCATCGGAAAAGTCAAGCTCGAAGTCCAGCGGCTCGAAGTCCGATTTTCTGAGCTCCGCCGCCATATCCTCGACGACGCGCCACACGTCACCGCGCAGGCGGTTGAAGAGATACACAAAGCGGCGGCTCTTCTCGTTAAAGTCGTTGAGTTCCTCGGAGACATACTGCGCGGTGAAGCGGTCGCACAGCTCATGCAGGGTCTTATCGTCCACCGCGGCAAAGCCGCCGCGGCGCTTGACCTCACGCGCGGTCTTCTCAAGGACATAGTGCATGAAGGTGCCGATCTCCGGCGGGCGGAATGCGGCGGGCTCATACGGCTTTGCGCGCAGGCCGTACCGGCAGAAATACGCAAAGCGGCAGGAGGCGAATTTATCTATGCGCGAGGCGCTCAGATACAGACGCCGACCGTAGAGCTTTTCGACAGCCGCAGCCGAGAGCCTGCCGCGGCTCATGTTCGCCGCGGCTTCGAGGGAAGAATAACGCGCGGGGTCTTTTTCGGCGAAATATTCCGCCGCAGCGCGGGCGCGGCCGTCACTGCCGTGCATGGACTGTGCGGCAAGGCCGAGCGCCGGGGCAGGCGCAGACATGCGCGCGTCACTAAGAGAGGCGTTCGTGACGCTCAGGCCGAAGAGAGCCTTCGCGCGGTTGAAGACAAACGCGGGACGAAGCTCCGCGCCCTGAGAATCGGTGACAGGGCAGAGCATGGTAAGGCTCTCGGAGGGCATGGTGAGGCAGGTATAGATAAGCGAGAACTCGCGCCACAGCTCACTTTCGCCGCCGGCGCCGAGCTCAAGCTGCATTTCAAGCAGGCGCTCCCGCTCCTCGGGAGAGAACACGCCGGCCTCGTCGTCCGTGCGCGGCAGGCGCTGGTCGGACGCGCCGAGGACGATAAGGTGCTTTATGCTGCGGCGGCGGTTGCGGTCAAAGTCACCGGCGGAGACGCGGTCAAGCGACACGGGAATGGTGCCGATATCGTATTTCGAAAGCATGAGGGTAAACAGGCGCGAGAACTCTCCGCTGTCCATGGCGGTATCGCCGAGGACGGCGGCGCACTGCTCGAGCGCGGAGACGACAATGTCCCAGAGCTGACGGTACTCGGCGGCGGTCTTTTCATCGCCGAGCTGCGCAAGCTCACCTGCGCGGCGCGAGAGCTGCTCGGGAAGCGCCAGCGCTTCAAAAAGCCCGGCAAGCGCCTGTGCCTGCTGCGCGGCGGTCTGCGCCTTTGAGGAAGCTTCCTCAAAGGCGAGGAGCGGCGCGGCAAGAGCGCGGCGCAGGGCGTTCACGCGGCGCAGAGTCTCCCGGGTTTCGTCGGTATACTCGCAGCCGTAGCCGTCCGGGTGCTGGCGCCAGTCGGTGCTTCTGTGCCACGCGCTGCCCTGAAGCTGCCACTTGAAGATATAGTTTTCAAGCGCATCGCAATCGGCGGGACTGAGCCCGGCAAGGCCGGTGCGCATATAGCTGATAACATCATCGACCGTCCAGCCGCCGCGCACTATCTCATAGGCAAGGGCGATGAGCGCGGGCAGGGGCTTTGACATGAGATCGTCCCGGCGGGCGGTGAAGAGCGGGACACCGTAATGACGGAAGGCACTCTCGAGACTGCCGCGGTAATCCTCAAAGCCGCGCGCCACGACGGCGATATCACGCCAGCGGCAGCCGCCGTCGCGCACAAACTCAAGGCAGAGCGCGGCGGCCTGCTCACACTCGGCGGCCATGCTCTCCGTCCGGTAAAGGCGGATGGCGTCACGCGCGGGGGTATATTTATCGCTCGAATAGCTGAACATATTATCGGCGAAGACCGTAAGCTCGGGAGCTTTTGTGCTCTGCTCGGAGAGGGTGACTGTCTCTGTCTCCGCGCCGAGCTCGCGGGCGCAGGCGAGAAGCTCCCTGCCGGCACGGCGGGAGAGCTCGAAGATCTCATTGTCGCCGTCGAGCGAGTCGACGGTCAGGCACACGGTAAGCTGTGCGCCGCGGCGGAGCATGGCGTGAAGAATCTCCCGCTCCTGCCGGGTGAAGTCGATAAAGCCGTCGACGTATATTTTTACATCCGGGCCAAAGTCGGTATTCTCGTCTATCTGACGGGCGAGGATGCTGAGCCTGTCGACAGGGTCGGCGTGGCCGTTTGCGACGGCGGCGTCATATGCCTCGAGGATGAGGGCAAGATCGGAAAGCTTATCGCCAAGGCTGTCCCGGCATGAGGCCGCGGCGGACATGAGCGCGTCATAGCCGATGCAGGCGCTCTTGAGCTCATCCACGGCGGAGAGAAGCAGCGCCTGAAGCTCCGCGCGGCGCTGGGCGGCGGAGTAAATGCGCAGGCGAGAACCGACGCTTTGCAGCGCGAGAGCCATGCACAGCAGTCTTCCGCCCTTATCGAGCCACGGTTCGGCTCCGCCGCCGTGCTTTGCGGCGGTCTCGCGCGCAAGGCCGGTGAAGCTCAGCACTTCGGCATAGAGCGACAGCCTGTCTCCGCAGACACGGCAGAGCTCGCGCTCGGCCTCATGGCTGTACTGCTCGGGGACTATCATCAGAGCGCGGCCATGAGGAGATGCCATATCGCGCTTTATTTCGTTTATGATGGCCGCCGTCTTGCCGGCACCGGCCTTGCCAATCATCAGTCTGAGCAAATGTCCGTCCCTCCGTTCACGGTTTTTGTAATGGATAAGATGATGTATGAAAATTATTCTTGTGACATTTTATCAAAATATGCCGCAGCTTACAAGCCGGATGCTAAAAATAGGCTAAAATTTGAGTTCTTTATTGATATGTGCGGCAAATTGTGCTATCGTACAGTATCATAAATAAAAGAAAGGAGCGTTTTTCTTGAAGCTTTCATCAAAAATGGAGCGCTGCGGCCTTTCCCCCATGCGTAAATTCGCAAGCTATGCGACAAAGGCCGAGGAACGCGGTATTAAAATTTATCATCTGAACATCGGTCAGCCCGACGTTAAAACGCCTGACGTGTTTTTCAAAGCGCTCCGAGATTTCACTGAGCCCGTACTCGCCTACGCGCCGTCTGTCGGCGTGCCGAAGTTCCTCGACGCGGTGCGGCATTACTACTCCCGCATAGGCGTGGAGCTTGAACGCGGGCAGATTCTGCCCACCACCGGCGGCAGCGAAGCTCTGCAGCTGACAATGGCCTGCCTGCTTGACGACGGCGACGAGATTATTATCCCGGAGCCCTTCTATCCGAACTATCACACCTCCGTTACGCTCGCGGGTGCAACCATCCGTCCCGTGCCGACCGACCCCGAGAACGGATATTTCTACGCCGACCGCGAGAGAATCGAGGCGCGCATCAATGAGCACACCCGCGCCATAATGATAACGAACCCCGGCAACCCGACCGGCAACGTCCTCTCTCCCGAGCAGCTGCAGCTGATGCTCGACATCGCGAAGGAACACAACCTCTTCATCGTCTGCGACGAGGTGTACAGAGAGTTCACCTACGGCGGCGAGCACCTCACGAGCGCACTGCAGTACAAGGGTTACGAGGAGAACGTCATAGTTATAGACTCGATATCCAAGCGCTTTTCCGCATGCGGCGCGCGCGTCGGCATGGTCATTTCGAAGAACAAGGACTTCATGGCGCAGGCGCTCAAATGGTGCCAGTGCCGTCTGTGCTCGGCAACGGTCGAGCAGGTCGCTGCGGCAGAGCTCTACACGCTCGACCCCAGCTACTTCGACGCCGTGCGCGATGAGTACCGTCACCGCCGCGACACGCTCGTCTCCAAGCTGCACGAGATTCCCGGTGTCGTCTGCGAGACGCCGAGAGGCGCGTTCTACGCGATGGTGTCTCTGCCGATAGACGACGCGGACAAGTTCCAGCTGTTCCTGCTCAATGAGTTCGACGACAACAAGGAGACCGTGCTCATGGCCTGCGGCGAGCCGTTCTACGCAACGCCCGGCAAGGGCCGCAACGAGGTGCGCATGGCATACACCATAAACGCCGAGGATATCTCCCGCGCGATTGATATTCTCGCTGTCGCGATTAAGGCGTACAACGAGAAGTACGGGAAGTAAACGAAGAGATATACAAACATCGCCGCTCCGATATGGGGCGGCGATGTGGGTTTTTGGGGGGTATCTGGCCTATCGGGTGCGGGCTTATCTCACGCCGGCAGCGGAGAAAACGCTCTGCGCGGCGGCAAAGGCAGCGTCGTTCCAGGGGTATGCACAGTCGGTACTGCCGGATTCCTCAAGCAGCTCCTGCGCGTTGTCCTGCGAGAGGGAGTCGCAGCCGGAAGCGACAAGATCCATGCACTGGCTGAACAGAGATAGCTCATCCTCAGTCGCAGAGGACTTCCAGGTCTCGACCGCGGCGGCTATGCCGTCGGCGTCAAGCGGAGTCTCGGCCGCCCAGTCGAGCAGCTGCGCGGCGCAGTTTATGCTCCTGAGCGAGCAGCCGGAGCTGCCGGGGCGAATGTCTGCAACGGCGCTGTCGAGCACGACGCCGAGCGCGGCGGCGGATTCCTCGGCGGCAGCCGTATCGGCCGTGCTCACCGGGGCTTCAACTTCCGGAGCGGCGGTCTCTGCTGCGGGAGACGGGTCAACGTACACAACCTCGCCCGCGCTCTCTCCGCCGCAGGCGCACAGCGCGAGCGCCATCGCAAGAACAAGAATAAAAGCAAATGTCTTTTTCATTTTATTGCCTCCTTGGGAATATGTGCCGCGGCTTCCCGCGGCTGGTTAAGTGATACCACCTGTGCTGCGAAAAATCAATATAATTTTTATTAAGAAACCAGCTGCCGTGTGTGAATAGATGTTTTGTCGGATATTACAAAATTTCCCCTGCTGTCTTTGGGCAGGTTTTACATTTAGTAGATTCTGAAAATATGCTTGCATTTTCCCGATGCGGCTCTTATAATAGCGCAAGAAAAAAGGTTTTTAACTCGGTACAGAGAGACCGGCAAAATCGCTTATAGTTTACGGGCGCGGTGCGTCTGTGCTTTTGTGTGTCTTGCCGGAAAGCGGTAAGGCATTTTTTGTTGGGTAAAAGGGGTAAGCGTTTATGAGACAAAAGGCTCAGCTAATGGACGCAGCCGCGCTCGGCAGAGCGCTGATGCGCATATCCCATGAGATTACCGAGAAAAACCGCGGGGTCGATAACGTCGTCCTCGTCGGGATACGTCGCCGCGGCGAACCGCTTGCCTGCCGCATACGCGACAACATCAAAATGATAGAGGGCGTCGAGCTGCCCTGCGGGAGCATCGACATCGGCTTCTACCGGGACGATCTCTCGACGCTTGCAGAAAGCCCGGTCATCCGCAAAGCGGATCTGCCGTTTGACGTGAACGACAAAGACGTCGTACTCTGCGACGATGTGCTCTACACAGGGCGCACGGCCAGAGCCGCCATCGAGGCAGTGTTCAGCTGCGGCCGTCCGCGCACGATACAGTTCGCGGCGCTGATTGACAGAGGCCACAGAGAGCTGCCCATCCGCGCCGACTTCGTCGGCAAGAACATCCCCACCTCACACAGCGAGCTTATCGAGGTGCGCCTGCCGGAGTTCGACGGCGAGACGGGCGTGTACCTCATGGCGATAGGCGACGATTGATTTTATATTTTATATGGTAACTCGCGGCTGTGCCGCTGGTTATAGATTCAATTAAAAAATCTACAGAGAGAGGTAAATTGAATGAAAGACAAGAAGCCCATTGACGGCCCCATTTACGACGCGCGCGAGCTCGGTACTCCGCGTATGCTCATCCTCGGTCTGCAGCACATGTTCGCCATGTTCGGCGCAACCGTGCTTGTTCCTGCACTGACCGGACTTGACGTTGCAACCACACTGCTGTTTGCCGGTCTCGGCACTCTGCTGTTCCACCTGATCACCAAGGGCGAAGTTCCCGCGTTCCTCGGCTCCTCCTTCGCTTACCTCGCAGGTTACTGGGCAATCGCTCCCAACGGCGAAGCCGACCTGCTGCCCTACGCCTGCTTCGGCGTCGCGGTCTCCGGCCTTATGTATGTTATCCTCGCGGCGATAATCAAGAGCGTCGGCGTGAAGAAGGTTATGCGCTTCTTCCCCCCGATCGTCACCGGCCCCATCATCATCGCCATCGGCCTGATCCTCTCCTCCTCCGCTATCAATAACTGCGAAGCCAACTGGCTCGTCGCGGTCGTTGCAATCGTCGTAGTCGTTGCCTGCAACATGTGGGGCAAGGGCATGATAAAGATCATCCCCATCCTCATAGGCGTGCTCACCTCCTATGTTGTCTCCATGATAGTTGACCCCGCCTCCCGCGCAAAAGTTGTTGAGACGGTCAGCAACGCAGCATGGATCGGTATCCCCGTCCACAAGGAAGCCACCGTCTTCGGTCTGCTCTCCGGCAACTTTGATTCCGGCATGCTCGTCACCGCCTGCGTCACCATCGTTCCCCTTGCCATCGCAACCATGATGGAGCACGTCGGCGATATCTGCGCCATCTCCTCCACCGTCGGCAGAAACTACCTCGTTGAGCCCGGTCTGAACCGCACCCTCATGGGCGACGGTCTTGCAACCACCATGGCTGCCCTCTTCGGCGCTCCCGCAAACACCACCTACGGCGAAAACACCGGCGTCCTCGCACTCTCCAAGGTCTATGACCCGCGCGTCATCCGCCTCGCAGCAATCTTCGCGATAGTCCTCAGCTTCTGCCCGAAGTTCGCAGCACTTGTCACTGCAATGCCCACCGCTACCATCGGCGGCGTGTCCATGATCCTCTACGGTATGATCTCCGCCGTCGGCGTACGCAACGTTGTTGAGAACCGCGTCGACTTCACCAACACCCGCAACGTCATCATCGCGGCAATCATCCTCGTTCTCGCGCTCGGTATCTCCAACAGCGACGCAGGCGCTGTGGTCATCGGCGCTGTCAGCCTCTCCGGTCTTGCTGTCGCATCCATCGTGGGCATCGTCATCAATGCCATCCTCCCCGGCAAGGACTACGAGTTCGGCGTCGACATCCAGGGCGACACCTCCGTCAACTTCAAGGTCTGATATAATAAA
>CAZFCH010000020.1:0-16947 GCA_964517445.1 uncultured Oscillospiraceae bacterium
AAAGTACGGGCAATGCCCTTTCCGGTTATGACATCGGGAGTGAGGGAGACGACCTTATCGTACATGCCCATATTCTCACCGGCGTAGTTCTTCTTCATCTTGCCCTGCGGATAGTTCTCGACGATGGTCTCGCCCATGAAGTCTATCTTGCCATTGGTCGGCTCATAGACGCCGGTGACGCAGTTGAACGCGGTGGTCTTGCCTGCGCCGTTCGGGCCGATGAGGGCGATGATCTCACCCTTGTTGATATCGAGGTTCACGTTATTGACGGCGACAACGCCGCCGAACTGCATGGTTATATTTTCAATATGCAGAACGTTTTCAGCCATTGTCCTGTACCGCCTTTCCCTTGCTCTTTCTGAAGATGCGCTTGAAGAAATTGATTATTCCCTGCCATGAAAATTCCTTCGTACCCATGATGCCCTGACGGTAGAACAGGACGACGAGCATGATGACGACGGAGAAAACGACCATGCGGAAGCCGCCGCGCATGAACGGGATGTTCACGCCGAGATAGGTCTGAGAGTCGTCAAGGAAGCGCAGCCACCACTCTGAGGCCGCGATATACAGGAAGCTGCCGATTATCGAGCCCGTGACGGAGCCGATTCCGCCGATGACGACGATGAGCAGTATCTCATAGGTCATAGCGGATGTGAACGACTTTGCCTGAACGCTGGCCTGGAACATCGCGAGCAGTGCGCCGCCGATACCGGCGAAGAAAGAGCTGGTAAGGAAAGCCTGCATCTTGGTCTTGGCGAGGTTGATGCCCATCGCCTCGGCCGCGATTTCATCCTCACGGATGGCCTTGAAAGCGCGGCCATAGGAGGAATTGATGAGCAGGACGATGAGGAAAATGCAGAAAGCGGAAATGATGACAGGGGTAAGGATGCTGTCAAACTTTGGAAACTTTTTAAGAATATTGGAGGCGTTAGTCACGGGGCCGAGGACATCCCACTGGATAAGAGCACGGAGGATCTCAGCAAAGCCGAGAGTAGCAATGGCGAGATAGTCGCTCTTGAGGCGCAGGCAGGGCTTACCGACGAGCCACGCGAACACAACAGCGACAAGACCCGCGGCGATAACGCCGACGAAAGGCGGCAGGCAGACATTGACGATGCCGCCGTTAAAGTACTGGTAAACGCTTGCATGCTGCTCGAGGGGTATGGTGAGGATAGCGTATGTATATGCGCCGAGCATCATAAATCCCGCCTGACCGAGAGAGAACAGACCGGTAAAGCCGTTGAGCAGGTTCAGGGAGACGGCAAGCAGAGCATAGATGGACGCTTTCTGGATAACGGAGGCGAGCATGGAATAGTGCTGCTCCTTATCGATATAGACAAGCAGCGCAACGATCACCGCCGCGAATACGACTGAAAGTATAATATCTCTTTTCTTGTTGGTCATGATCTCACACTTTCTCCGCAAGCTTCTCGCCGAACATTCCGTTGGGCTTGAACAGCAGCACCAGAATCAGCAGAGCAAAGGTGAAAGCGTTGCTGAAGATAGCGATTGCGTCATTCGCCTTTATCAGAGATTCGCAGATACCGATTATATATGCACCGAGGACAGCGCCGGGGATTGAGCCTATGCCGCCGAAGACCGCGGCAACGAAAGCCTTGAGTCCGGGCATGGCGCCGATGGTAGGGCTGACCTGACCGTAATTGCTGAAGTAAAGAATGGAGCCGACACCGGCAAGGAAGGAGCCGATTATGAAGGTCACGGAAATGATATTGTTGACCTTGATGCCCATGAGGCGGGCGGTATCAAAGTCACGGGACACGGCACGCATCGCCATGCCGGTCTTGGTATGGTTGATGAAAAGCACGAGCGCGATGACGAGCAGAATGGTGAGCAGCGGAGTGATGACCGTGATGACCTTTATCTTGAGTGCGCCGAGCATAAAGGTGCCTTTCAGGAAAGGTATCTCGGGATAGGGTCTTGCAAGGCCGCCGGTCACGTAGGTCGCAAGGTTCTGCAGCAGGTATGACACGCCGATGGCCGATATCATTACCGACATACGCGGGGCGCTGCGCAAGGGCTTATACGCCGCGCGCTCAATGAGCAGACCGAGCGCCACCGTCATAATGAGCACGACGGGGATAGCGACTGCCATAGGCATTGAAGCGCTGATATAAACCATGAAAAAGCCGGCCATCATAAAGATATCGCCATGGGCAAAGTTGATAAGGCGAAGGATGCCGTAGACCATGGTGTAGCCGATGGCAATCAACGCATAAAGGCTTCCGACCGTAATGCCGGACAGCAGCAGATCTATGTAATATGTGGCAGTGTGCATATTACAGCCTCCTAACAATTCTATATCTGCGAGAAAAAACGGAACGTTTCCCCGGCGAAAACCGCCGGGGAAAACGCTTACGTTTGCATTAGTAAAAGCGCTGGATCAACTATCAGCCGGTGTAAGAATCGGAGAAGACTATCTTGCCGTCCTGGAAAGTCTTGATAGCAACATAGTTCTTGATGGCGTCGCCGTTCTCATCGAACTTCAGGTCGCCGGTGACAAGACCCTTGACCTCGAGGTTTGCAAGAGCGTCGCGGATGGCTTCACCGTCGGTGCTCTGTGCAGCGAGGATGGCGTTGTAAGCCGCCATGTAAGCATCGTAGCCGCAGGGAGTGACGGAGGAGATAGCGTCGGTGGTGCCGCCGTTGTTCTCGGTCCTGGTTGCATCGGCAGCGATCCACTCAAGGATGCCCTTGTTGAACTCAACACCGGCTTCGTTGCTCGTATCGGAAGCATCGAAGAAAGCGGAGAAGAAAACGCCGTTTGCATTTGTGCCTGCGCGCTCAGCAATGGAGATATCGTCCCAAGTGTCGCCGGCCATGATCTGGCAGTCAACACCGGCTTCACGAGCCTGATTGATGATCAGAGGAGCGGTCTCGATGGAGACGGGAGCGAAGATGCCGTCATAGCCCTTGGACTTGATGTTTGCCATGATGGTGGAGAAGTCGGTCTCATCCTTCTGGAAAGTGACGGTATCGCAGGAAGCGCCGCCGTTAAGCATTGCCTCGGAGAAGTAGTTGCCGAAGCCTGCGGAGTAGTCATCGCCGGCCTCAACTATAACGACGCAGTTCTTGCAGCCGTTCTTGAGAGCGTAGCTTGCCATGACAGCACCCTGGAACGGGTCGATGTAAGCGATGCGGAAGTAGTAGTCATTGCCGAGAGTGACCTGGGGGTTAGTGCAGGAAGTGCCGATTGCGGGGATCTTAGCCTCGGCGAACAGGTCGCCGGCAGCAATGGCACAGCCGGAGCCGTAAGTACCGACAACGACGGAGACATCGTTGCTTATAAGAAGCTGAGCCGCGGAGGGAGCCTTTTCAGCAGCAGATGCGTTATCCGCATAGACGAGCTCTATATTATAAGTCTCGCCGTTAATATCAACAGTGGGATTGAGAGAGTGGGCATACTCGATACCGAGAATTTCTTTCTTGCCGCCGGCGGCGTTCTGACCGCTGGTAGGCTCGAAGACGCCTATCTTGACGACCTTCTCATCACTGGAAGCCGCCTGACTGCTGCTGTCGCTGCTGCCGCAGGCGCACAGTGCAAACATCATAGCGAGTGCCAGAACAAGTGCTAAAACCTTTTTCATTTTGGTTCCTCCTATAAATTACTGCGTCGCCGAAACTGTCCCTGTCGCGCGGACAGTTGTGTTTCAGTGGCGTTATGTTGATTATGCACTATGACGAGGTAAATTGCAATAAACTTAAATTACCAAATTGTTCCCCGGGCAAAAGTGCTTTTTATGTAAATTGCACAATCGTAGGGCCGTTTCGCCAGTCCTGACCGCACTTTTTGTCACTATTTGTAACGTTTTGGAGATTATAGACGTCATGTGCCGATGCGCCGAGCGCGAACACTTTGGCCGCGTTGTCGTTCAAGCGACGGACAGCAGCGGGTTTCGTAAGCACAGGGACGGCGGATTTTCCGTCAATTTCACGCAGATACGCGCAGCCCGCGGCGTCGGCAGCCAGCACTCTTGCATACGGTGGGAGAGTCTTTGTATATTCTGCACTAACGCCGAGCGCTGCACACAGCAGCATGCGGCGCATACGAGCGAGCGGATAGCGCTTTGACCGCGCCGCCTGTGCGATGTCCTCAAGCGTGCTCTCTTCTCTGACGGCCTTCCACAGCCGCACGCCCGCGCCGTCGCCGCCGTCGGGCAGGGTTTCAAACGCGTCTTTATCGAGCATGCGCAGGCGGGACAGCAGCGCCGTTTCAAGTACCGCGCTGTTTCGTCCGTGCCCTGCCGCGCGCTCGCGGCGGTACACGGACAGCGCCGCCTCGGGGATATACTCTGAAATATCCGTGCCGGTCTCCATCAGCTGCCGGAGCTCCGACGCGGACTTTGGGCCATGCTCCCCTGCTTTATCGTGCCCGCTGCCGATGCGCTTTACCGTAACGGGGGTAATGGGATAGCTGTTTTTATATATGGCCTTGAGGTATTCGACGGCGAGAATATTATTCGGCTGCGAGAGAAGGCTGCCGCACTCCCCCAGCTTTTCCGTCAGCACCTGCTCGCGCGCCATGGCGTATGACAGCTCCGGCGAGTGTTGGAGCAAAGCGGTAATTTCCTGCCGGGTGTCCGGATCGAGTATTTCCAGGGCAAGCTTCTGAAGCGTTTCGACATTGCCGCTCTCGCTGCCGAAGCTCAGATGCGTACAGCCGACGGCGTCAAGCAGCGAGACAGCGCCCCCGGCAAAACCTTCAGCCGATGATAGGCACCACGGGAGCGGGAGCTCAAGCACAAGGTCGGCTCCCGCACGGCAGGCAGCTTCGGCGCGGGCAAACTTGGAAAAGATCGCCGCTTCTCCGCGCTGGACAAAGTCCCCGGACATCACGCACACCGTCAGCGCGTCATCGCCGAGGGCACGGCGGGTCTCGGTAAGCTGGTACAGATGCCCGCTGTGGAAGGGGTTATATTCACATACAATGCCGGCTATATTCATCTGATAGTCTCCGAATAAAAATATCTTGATTTTTCACGCAAATGTATTAAAATGATTGTTGATGCTATTTTATCTAATTCAGGCAGGATTTACAATAGAAAGGAAAATAAATAATGAAGATTCTTGTTATCAATGCCGGCAGCTCCTCTCTCAAGTATCAGCTGATCGACATGGAGACCGAAAAGGTCATGGCCAAGGGCCTGTGCGAGCGCATCGGCATTGGCGGTCACCTCAAGCACACCCCGCTGGTCGGCGACAAGAAGGTTTTTGAAGCAGATATCCCCATGCCCACCCACGCCGAGGCTATCGCCGCATCTATCGAAAAGCTCGTAAGCCCCGAATACGGCGTGATTTCCTCCATGAGCGAGATAGACGCTGTCGGCCACCGCGTGCTCCATGGCGGCGAGAAGTTCTCCCAGCCCGTTCTCATTAACGGACCGGTCATGGACGCTATCGAGGAGTGCATCCCCTTCGGGCCTCTGCACAATCCCGCAAACCTCACCGGCATCAAGGCGTGCCAGGCAGTCATGGGCGACGTTCCCATGGTCGCTGTATTTGACACCGCTTTCCATCAGACCATGCCGGGCAAGGCATACATGTACGCCGTGCCTTACGAGTACTACGAGAACGACAGTGTCCGCCGCTACGGCTTCCACGGCACCTCTCACCGCTATGTCTCCGGTCACTGCGCCGAGGTCATGGGCAAACCCGTCGAAGAGCTGAAGCTCATCTCTTGCCACCTTGGCAATGGTTCCTCCATCTGCGCAATCGACGGCGGCAAGTGCGTCGACACCTCCATGGGCTTTACGCCTCTGGTCGGTCTGCCGATGGGCACCCGCTGCGGCGACCTCGATCCGGGCGCAATGCAGTTTATTATGAATAAGCACAACATAGGCATCGATGAGATGCTGACCATCCTCAACAAGAAGTCCGGCGTGCTCGGTATCTCCGGCGTATCCTCCGACTTCCGTGATCTGGACAAGGCCGCTGAAGAAGGCAACGAGAGAGCACAGCTCGCGCTCGACATGTTCCATTACTGGGTCGCGAAGGTTGTCGGTTCCTACGTCGCGGCGATGAACGGCGTTGACGCCATCATCTTTACCGCCGGTGTCGGTGAGAACTCCTCCTACACCAGAGCCGCTATCTGCGAGTACTTCGGCTATCTCGGCGTGAAGATTGACGCTGAGGCAAACTCCAAGCGCGGACAGGACATTATGATCTCCACTCCCGACTCCAAGGTCAAGGTCTACGTTCTCCCGACGAACGAAGAGCTTGTTATTGCAAGAGACACGAAGGCTATTGTCGACGCTCTCTGATTTCAGATTATAAATCAAAACGGGTGCAGCCAACCGAAACGGACGGCTGCACCCATTTTTAATTATGAGCATATTCATCGGAATTTACCGGGTAATTTTTGCGATATGTATATTTTACTTCCGGGGAATTTATGGTATGATTTATAATAGAAAAATGTTTGACGTGATTGACGTTGGGATGCACATATAAAAACGGATCGGAGGGATATGCGTGAAGAAAACTTTCGTGCGGCTGCTGGTGATAATTCCGGTCATAGCTATTCAGACGCTGTGGCTGTTGCTGCTGATAAGATGGCTGTCACCGTACTCGGCGGTGATAAGCTTCATCATGTCTATATTTGCCGTATTTTTCGTGCTGTACATCATCACGAAGCGGGACGAGAGCACATACAAAATCCTCTGGCTGCTCATCATCCTGACGATGCCGCTGGCGGGTGCTTCGCTGTATCTGCTCTTCGGCAACAAGCGTTCGGCAAGGATATTGCAGGGTCTGCTCAAGCGCGCGGAGCTGCCGCCCGCGGCCGGAACCCCCGAGGTTCTCAAGGGGCTTGAGGAAACCGATCAGCGCATGTCACAGACCATGGGGTGGCTGCAAAAGAAAACGGGCTGCCCTCTTCTGAAAAACGAAAGCGTAAAATACTACCGTCTCGGCGACGAGCTGTTCCCAGACATGCTTAATGACCTGCGGAGCGCGGAGGAATACATTTTCGTCGAATACTTCATCATCGCAAACGGCGTCATGTGGAATGCCATGGTCGATATAATGTCCGAAAAGGCGCGGCAGGGCGTCGATGTGCGCGTCATGTACGACGACCTCGGCAGCATCTCTACTTTCAGCGCAAACGATGTGCGCCAGCTCACAGAGCGCGGGATTAAATGCGTTACATTTAATCCCTTTGTTGTGCTCTCCGGAAATCTCAATTACCGGGATCACCGGAAAATGCTCATCGTGGACGGACGTGTCGCCTATTCCGGCGGGATTAACATTGCCGATGAATATATAAATCAGAAAGAGCGCTTCGGGCACTGGAAGGATATAGGCTTCAGGGTAACGGGCGCCCCAGCTGTGGGCTACACGAGGATGTTCGCCGGCTTCTGGAACGCATTCTCCAAGCAGCCTGTCCCGGACGGCTACACCTTCATTGACCCAAGCATCCCCGAAAAGACGGACGGCTATGTTCTCAGCTACTGCGACTCTCCTTTCAATGCCGACTCCACCAGCACCAAGCTCTTTATCGACCTGCTCTCGCAGGCGACGGAATACGCCTGGTTCTGCACGCCGTATCTTATGCCGGGGGACGACCTTGTCGATGCAATGATAATGGCCGCACAGCGCGGGGTCGATGTGCGCATAATGATGCCGGGCATACCCGACAAGAAGCTGATATTCCGTATGTCACGCAGCTTTTATCAGGTGCTGCTGATGGGCGGAGTTAAGATATACGAATACATCCCCGGCTTCCTGCATGCGAAGTCCTGCGTCATTGACGGAAAGATAGCAACAGTCGGCTCTGTGAACCTCGACCACAGAAGTCTCTTCCTGCAGTTTGAGAACAACTCCCTGTTCTACCGTTCCTCTATCGCAGAAGAGCTCAGGAAAGATTTTCTCACAACGCAGGAGCATTGCAGAGAGATTGCGCCGTATAATCAGACGCAATACGCCTTCCGCCTCGCTTTCGACGGCATTCTCCGTATATTCGCTCCCCTTTGCTGAGCGATGTTTTCACAGGAAAATGGCGAAAAGCAAAAAAATACTTGAATTGTCCAACGCCGTATGATATACTTGTCAAGCTGATTATTATGTACAAAAATCGAAAGGGTCGAGATAAATGTCTGCACTTACTATCGTATTCACCGTTCTTCAGGTTCTCTCCGGTCTTGCTGTTACCGCTATCGTTCTGATGCAGAGCGGCAAGAGCGCCGGCCTTTCCGGCGCCATTTCCGGCGGCGCTGAGACCTTCCTTTCCAAGGGCAAGGCCAAGACGCTGGATGCAAAGCTTGCGAAGATGACCAAGTGGTTCGCACTCGTCTTTGTTATCCTCACTCTGATTCTGAATCTTATCTGAGCGGGCAAAGCGCAACCGAAAAGCAGCGGCGGAAAATTCCGCCGCTGCTTTCGTTTCTCATAACCTTTATAATTCCAGATTAAAATATCAGGAAGTCTGCACATTGCGGACTTCCTGATATTTTTATTCCCATGTTTTCCAGACGTCCGGGCAGTAGCCCACGGTGGCCTGCTTGCCGTTTCGGACGATAGGCGTCTTTATAAGATACGGCACCTCATAGAGCTTATCAAGCTTTGCCTCCGATGACGCGAGATACTGAAAAAGCGGATAGTCCTGATCGGCGGGGTCAGCCATTGCGTCGAGCCCTACGGCATTTTTGACGGAGTTCAGCTCTCCCCTGCTCATGCCGTATTTCAGGATGTCAACGAACTGATACTTTATCCTGCGTTCTTTAAAATAACGCTCGGCCTTTTTCGTGTCAAAGCACTTGGCCTTGCCGAATATCTGAATGTTCACTCCGACTTATACCTCGGCGATAACCGGCAGAATCATCGGGCTGCGGCGGGTTGTCTTATAAAGATATCCGGTTATATTGCTCTTGACCTTGCCCTTAATGCCGGTCCAATCGGTTATATGCTGGTTCTCGCAGGCTTCGACAGACTCAATTGCAACACGCTTGAGCTCTTCCATCATGCTCTCAGCTTCCTTTACATATATAAAGCCGCGGGTCACAATCTTCGGCTCGGAGACAAGAGTGTGAGTCTCGGTCGAATACGGGAGGACTATCACGACCATGCCGTCCTCAGCGAGCCTGTGACGGTCACGCAGCACAACACTGCCGACCTCGCCCACGCCGCTGCCGTCGACAAGGACAGCACCGGACGGAACGGTCTCTTCGCACTTGATGCTCTTCTTCGTAATCTCGATGACTTTGCCGTTTTCCGCAATAACAACGTTCTTCGGCGCAACGCCCATAAGCTTTCCGAGCTCCGCGTGCTTAACGAGCATCCTGTGCTCGCCGTGGACAGGGATGAAGAACTTCGGCTTTGTAAGCGCGAGCATCATCTTCTGCTCCTCCTGGCAGGCGTGGCCGGAGACGTGCAGGTCGGTGTGCCGGTCATATATGACCTCCGCGCCCTTGTGGAACAGCTCGTCAATGACGCGGCTTATCATGTTCTCATTGCCGGGAATAGCAGACGCAGAGATGATAACACGGTCACCCGCGTCGACATTTATCTGCTTGTGCTCGGAAAACGCCATGCGGTAGAGCGCGGACATTGTCTCGCCCTGACTGCCGGTGGATATGATAACGGTCTGGTTGCGCGGCAGTTTGTTTATCTTGTCAATGTCCACCATGACATTCTCCGGGATATCCATATATCCGAGAACGGAGGCGACATGCAGGACGTTCTCCATGCTGCGTCCGGTTATGCCGACCTTGCGGTTGTACTTCGCGGCGATGTTTATTATCTGCTGCAGGCGGTGAACGTTCGAAGCAAAGGTCGTTATGATTATGCGCTTGTCGCAGCCCATGAAGAGCTTATCAAAGCTCTCGCCGACCTTGCGCTCTGACGCGGAATGACCCGGCTGCTCAACATTTGTAGAGTCACTCAGCAGGGCGAGAACGCCCTCGTTGCCAAGCTGGCCGAGACGGGCAATGTCTATCATGCTGCCGGCAATAGGGGTAACGTCTATCTTGAAGTCACCGGTGTGGATGACGGTGCCGATGGGCGTCGTTATGGCCAGCGCGACTGAATCGGGAATGCTGTGGTTCACATGGATAAACTCAACCGTGAAGCAGCCGAGACGGAAGACCGAGCCGTCCTTCTTGGTAAATATCTGGGTGTTGTAGAGCTGATCATGCTCCTCAAGTTTCAGCTCGACCAGCGCCGCCGTGAGTGGCGTTGTGTATATGGGAATGTCCAGATCGCGCAGCAAATAGGAAACTCCGCCTATATGGTCCTCATGGCCGTGCGTGAGAATCAGCCCGCGAATCTTCTCGGCGTTAGCTTTAAGGTAAGTGATATCCGGCAGGACAACGTCAATACCGTACATGTCCTCATCCGGGAAGCCCATACCTGCGTCAACGATGATTATATCGCTGCCGCATTCATAGGCTGTCATATTCTTGCCTATTTCGCCCAGCCCGCCGAGCGGGATAATTTTCAGTTTTGAAATCATATTATCTCCTATCTATCAAATAAATCGTATGTGCCATGCCTCCGATTATTGGTGCTCAAATTTTTATAATTTATAACCTGTGCCGAAAATAAATAATCACATCTCCGTGCGCCCTTCAATGGCGCGGTTAAGAGTCGCGTCATCCGCGAACTCAAGGTTTGAACCGACGGGAATACCGTAGGCAAGGCGCGTAACCTTGACATTAAACGGCTTGAGCAGACGCGAAAGATACATCGCCGTTGCCTCGCCCTCCGTGTCAGGGTTTGTCGCCATGATGACTTCCTGAATGTCGTTCTCTGCCACTCTGACCAGAAGCTCTTTGATTTTTATATCGTCGGGGCCGACATGGCTCATCGGTGAAAGCACGCCGTGCAGGACATGATAGGTGCCGTTATACTCACGCCCGCGCTCAATACTGAGCACATCGCGCGGCTCGGACACTACGCACACGGTGCTTTTGTCTCGCGTGTCGCTTGCGCATATCTGGCATATCTCCCCTTCGGTAAGGTTCTGGCACACCTTGCAGCAGTGGACGCTTTTCTTTGCCGAAACTATCGCGTCCGCAAAGGACTGCGCCTCGTCGTCCGGCAAGCTGAGGACGTGGAAAGCGAGCCGCTGCGCGCTCTTTCTGCCTATCCCCGGCAGGGACGCAAATTTATCTACAAGGTTTTCAAGTGAAGCGGGAAAAAAAGACATGGTTTGCTCCTCAGTTTATTTTACTTGCTCTGATACGCTCTATTGCTTCGGCGCGATCTGCGCTGCCGAACACCGCGCTGCCGGCAACCAGCACATTCGCACCTGCCTCAACGGCGAGCGCTGCGGTAGTACCATCGATACCGCCATCCACCTCAAGCTCGCAGTCAGGCGAGAGCGTGTCGATAAGCTCACGCACGCGGCTGATTTTCGGCAGCTGCTCATGCATGAAGTGCTGCCCGCCGAAGCCCGGCTCCACCGTCATAACAAGAATAATATCGACCATCGGCAGGAACGGCAGAACCGCTTCTGCCGGAGTGTTTGGTTTGATGACAACACCCGCCTTCTTGCCAAGCCCTCTGGCAATGTCTATAGCCTTGAGAATATTTTCCCGGCTGTCAGCCTCTACATGGAAGGTCACCATATCAGCCCCGGCCTTGCAGAACTGCTCGGCATAGCGGACCGGTCTGTCTATCATAAGGTGAACGTCAATAAACATATCAGTCGCCCGGCGCAGGGACTTGAGCACGGGGATACCGATGGATATATTCGGCACAAACAGGCCGTCCATTACATCAAAATGCAGATAGTCGGCGCCCGCGGCCGCTACCTCTCCGGCCTCCTGACCGAGTTTCGCAAAATCTGCAGACAGTATTGACGGAGCGACTTTTATCATCATGGTTCTCCTTTACGCGGAATGCGTACCGCGCCACACAAATACTGATTTATTATACTACACATCTGCGCTAATTTGCAATACTCTTGACGGCCGCGGCAATTAGATATAAAATACAAAAATGTAAGACAAACGATTGGAGAGTTTTGAGTGGCGCGAAAAGATAAAAAGAAAAAAGCGGTCAGGGTCATATACGGCTTTACGATTGCCTGGATAATCGCGGCGTCTCTTCTGCCGCTGTACAACATATGGGGTCTGCTGCTGGCGGCAGCGGTCTCCGGCTTTGTCGCATACCTTCTCGGCAAAAGCTCCGCGCAGGAAGAAAACGACGCAAAAAGCAAGCAGGCGTCAAAGTCCGCTGCTGCAGCCGAGCCTGCCGAAAAGAAGAGCTACGGCCCGGAAATTGACCCGATAGTCGAGGAGGGCAACCGCGCGCTCAGTGAGATGGGCAGGCTGTACATGTCCATCAAGGATACCGAGGTGCGCAAGAAGATCAACGAGCTTATGCGCATCACGGATAAGATCACGCAGGACGCAATTGCCGACCCCTCGGATATTCCGCAGATCAAGAAGTTTATGAACTATTATCTGCCGACGACGATAAAGCTTCTCAACGCCTATGACAGAATGAGCTCACAGGGCATCGAAGGCGAGAATCTCGACAAGAGCATGAAGAACATAAACGAAATGCTCGACGCCGCCATCGATGCGTTCAAGAAGCGGCTCGACTCTCTGTTTGAGGATCAGGCGCTCGATATTGAAACCGATATAAAAGTCATGAATACCATGTTGGCCAGAGAAGGGCTTTCCGGTAACAAGGACTTTGAGATAACAACAGAAAGGACACAAACAACATGAGCGAAGAAAAGAGTTTCATCCCCACCCTTACCCTTGAGCCCAACGCAACACAGACAGAAGCCGCAGTTGTGGCAGCTCCCGTTGAAGAAAAGCAGGCAGAGCAGACTCCCGTTGAGAAGCTTGACATCAGCAGTCTCTCCCCGGCCGAGCAGGCTGCGGTGCGTGATTTCTCAGAGAAGATAGACATCAAGAACACCGATCAGGTTATGAACTACGGCAGCGCCGCACAGAAGAATATATCCGAATTTTCCGATGCTGCCCTCAGCACCGTCAGAACCAAGGATCTCGGTGAGTGCGGCGATATGCTCAGCGAGCTCGTTGTCGAGCTCAAGGGGCTGAACTTTGACGAAGAAGAAAAGAAGGGCTTCCTTGGTCTGTTCAAGAAGGCCTCTCAGACTATCGCCGAGAAAAAGGCGCAGTTTGACAAGGCAGAGGTCAATGTCGACAAGATAGTCGAAGAACTTGAAAAGCACGAAATCACGCTGATGAAGGACATCAGCATGATGGATAAGATGTACGAAAAGAACGAGGAGTACATGAAGGAGCTCACCATGTACATTCTCGCCGGCAAGCTCAAGATAGAGAATCTGCGCAATGTCGAGCTGCCCGAGTACGTCGCGAAGGCCAAGGAGACCGGGCTTCCCGAGGACGCTCAGGCCGCGAACGATTTCGCAAACCTCATCGGCCGCTTCGAGAAGAAGATACACGACCTTGAGCTCACGCGCACTATCTCCGTGCAGATGGCTCCGCAGATCCGCATGGTTCAGAACAACGACAGCCTGATGGCTGAGAAGATTCGCTCCTCGATCGTCAACACCATCCCCCTCTGGAAAAACCAGATGGTGCTGGCTCTGTCGCTGTATCACTCTGAGCAGGCCATGCAGGCTCAGCGCAACGTGACCGACGTGACGAACGAACTTCTCATGAAGAACGCGAAGACCCTGCATCAAGGCAGCGTGAATGTCGCAAAAGAGTCCGAGCGCGGCATAGTCGATATGGAGACGCTCAAGCAGACCAACCTCGAGCTTATTGCCACGCTTGACGAAGTACGCCAGATTCAGGATGACGGCCGTGCTCGCCGCGCCCAGGCTGAGGATGAGCTTGCGCGTATAGAGACCGAACTCAAGGATAAGCTGCTCGAAATGAAGGGCTAAAAAGCGCGCTTCCGCAAGGAGAAATATATGAATTTTTTCAAGAAGCCCGCCGTGGCGGTGATTCTGTCGCTTATCGTTATCTTCGCTTCAACGCTGATATCCGTCAACGCAAAGCTGAACAACAAATGCGATAAGGTGTCCGACGGCTTTTACAGCGGCGTAAAATATAAAGGCGAGAAACACGATGCCATTGCGGATGAGATTTGTTCGCTCTGTGCCGTCTCTGATGATATAGTGCCTATCGCTTCAAATTACGGGATAGACACCGCATCGCTTTCTGACAGCAGCCAGCAGCTTTACACGCTCGTCTCCTCCGGGAGCCGCGACATCGGCAGCGTCTATCAGGTATATTCCGAGTTCATCACCGCACTCAAAAATGTTGAGACGCAGCTTCACGCGGCGGGGCTGAGCAGCCGCCATGAAGAGGCGATGAACGAATACTCAGAGGAGATTTCTAGCTGCGTCGACGACATAAACACCGCCTGTTATAACGACAGCGTGCGCGAGTTTCTGCGCAAGTACGATAAGTTCCCCACTCGAAACTGGGCTGATCTTCTCGGGATCAGCTTCCCCGAATACTTTTCCTAAACAAACAGAGGTAGAAAAATGTCAATAGAAAAAGGCCGCGCATATTTCAGAGCTCTCGGACTGGAGGACAGAGTTCAGGAATTCACCGTTTCCTCCGCAACCGTTGAGCTGGCGGCTCAGGCTTTGGGCGTCGAAGGTGCCCGCATCGCAAAGACGCTGTCCTTCAAGACCGATGATGGCTGCATGCTGATTCTTGCAGCCGGCGACGCAAGAATAGACAACCACAAGTTCAAGGAGTATTTCCACTTTAAGGCAAAGATGCTCTCGGCAGATGAGGTGCTCGAACTGGTCGGCCACCCGGTCGGCGGCGTGTGCCCTTTCGGTATAAACGAAGGCATCCCCGTGTATCTCGACGAAAGTCTCAAGCGCTTCGAGACGGTGTTCCCTGCCGTCGGCAGTGCAAGCAGCGCCATCGAGCTGAACCTTGACGAGCTGTACAAATACTCTAACGCCAAGGCCTGGATAGACGTCTGCAAGCTCCCGGAAGCCTGAGCGCATCCGGGCAGAATGAACCATGATGAAGAGGCAACCTTCATCATGGTTCGCTTTTTATTGTGGATACTTTGCAGAACCGACGGCATTATCACCAAGTATTCAGCGCCACGTCTCGATTTGACAATCAATATGTCCAAAACTTAAATTTTATAAATATTTTCTATTGCAATATGCGTTGATTGACAATATACTAAATATATTATTCGCGAATATGCAGTATAGGTGGGATAAGCATGAATAATTATCAATTCGCTTACGGTGACGGAACAGTGACGCTTCCGCTGGACGGATGCAATATACTCGGTGAGCTGCACGGCAGCAAGGTGGAGCCGATAAAGGATATACGGTCGGCGCTGTGGGAGTCACTCGATGAACCGATTGGGAGCGAGCCGCTGTACAAGCGCGTCAAAGCCGGAAATACCGTTGCACTTATAGTCAGCGATATGTCACGTTTCTGGATGCGGCAGGATCTTGTCGTCCCGCATCTGGTTGACTATCTCACGCAGCGCTGCGGAGTGCCGGAAGCGGACATCAGCATCGTTATTGCAAACGGCACGCACGTGGGCGGCGACGAGCAGGAGCTGCGCACACTCGTGACCGATGATGTATATAACCGCATCAGGGTCGAGAACCACGATTATGAGGCCGATGACCTTGTGTACCTCGGCACAACGCCGCACGGTACGCCTGTATCCATCAACCGCACAGCGGCAGAAGCGGATATCGTAATCTGTCTCGGTGCGGTGACACACCACGTTATGGCCGGCTTCGGCGGCGGACGCAAGAGCATACTGCCGGGCATCAGCAGCCGCGAGACAATAAACCATAATCACGCATTTTCTCTGGACGCGGCTCAGCTGCGTTCAAACCCCGCCATCGGAAACGGCGTACTCAAGGGCAATCCTCTGCACGAGGACATGTGTGAGGCCGCCGGTATGGTAAAGAATCTGTTCATCATCAATCTTGTGATGAACGCACAGATGCAGCTTGCCGCAATCTTCTCCGGGCACTATCTCTCCTCATGGGAACAGGCCTGCCGCACGGTGGACAAAATATATCAGGTGGACATACCGGAGAAGGCAGACGTCATCATCACGAGCTGCGGCGGCTTTCCGAAAGATGTTTCCCTCTACCAGGGCACTAAGGCCATCGACAATGTCGAGTCCGGATTAAAGCCGGGCGGTACGCTGATACTTATAGTCGAGGCGCGCAACGGCGGCGGACCTGGCGAGTACTTCGACTGGTCGAAGGATCTTGTCGCAGGGACGATAGAGCAGCGCCTGCGCGAGCATTTCACGGTCGCGGGCTATATCTTCTTCCTCAACTGCGAACAGGCACAGCGCTATAACATTCTGCTTTATTCAAGCATCGATCCGAAGGACGTTGAGCCAATGGGGATGAAGGCGTTTTCCGACGTTGATTCCCTGCTTGCCGCAGCGCAGCTTGAGGGCAAATCGGTCTATATCATACCAAACGGTTCAACGGTAATACCGCGCGTTAAGGAGGACAGCAAAGCATGAAACGCAATTACATCGCAAAAAGATTTCAGGGTGCCGGAAGCGCACTGTCGCTCGACACGGAAGCACTCGCAAAGTACAAGGACATAATCGACCTGAGCATAGGCGACACGGATTTCATCACTGATGAAGGCATTATAAACGCCGCTTTCCGCGACGCGAAGGCCGGGTATACGCGTTACGGCGACCCCAAGGGCGACCCTGAGCTTATCGACGCGGTGTGCCGCGCATGGCAGGAAGATTTTGACCAGCCGCTCACGCGCGACCATGTGCTCGTCAGTGCGTCAAGTTGCCTCGGCATGTCGCTGGTGATGTTCTCGATACTCGACCCCGGCGACGAGGTCATAGTTTTTTCGCCGTTCTTCCCCGTGTACCGCGCGCAGATAGAGCTGGCAGGCGGTGTGTGCGTCGATGTGCCGACCTACGCGAGCGAGAATTACGCCATTGACGAGGCACGCCTGCGCGCAGCCATCACACCGCGCACAAAGGCAATTATATTCA
>CAZFCH010000021.1:0-11489 GCA_964517445.1 uncultured Oscillospiraceae bacterium
TCGAATGGGACGAGGAGATTATGGCGGAGCTCGGCATACCCAGGTGCATGCTGCCGGAAGTTAAGCCCTCGAGCTGCGTCTACGGCGAGACGGCGTTCGAGCTCTTTGGCGGAATCATTCCCATTGCGGGTGCGGCGGGCGACCAGCAGGCGGCGCTCTTCGGGCAGACCTGCTTCACCGCGGGCGAAGCGAAGAACACCTACGGCACGGGCTGCTTCATGCTGATGAACACCGGAGACAAGCCGGTATTTTCAAAGAACGGACTTGTGACGACAATAGCATGGGGGCTTGACGGGAAAGTCCAGTACGCGCTGGAGGGGTCAATATTCGTCGCAGGCTCGGCGATACAGTGGCTGCGCGATGAGCTGAGAATTGTTGACTCGGCGGCGGACTCGGAGTACTTCGCACGAAAAGTGCCGGATACGAACGGCTGCTACGTCGTCCCGGCATTCACGGGGCTCGGCGCACCGCACTGGGACGCTTATGCACGCGGCGCAATAGTGGGACTCACGCGCGGAGTGAACAAGTACCACATCATCCGCGCGACGCTTGAATCGCTGGCGTACCAGACATATGACGTGCTCAAGGCGATGGAGGCAGACTCCGGAATAAAGCTCGGCGCACTCAAGGTGGACGGCGGAGCATCGGCGAATAACCTGCTGATGCAGATGCAGGCGGACATCATTCAGGCACCGGTCAACCGTCCGGTCTGCGTGGAGACAACGGCAATGGGCGCGGCATACCTTGCGGGGCTTGCCGTCGGCTACTGGAAGAGCCAGGCGGATGTTATCAACAACTGGGCGATAGACAAGGTATTCGGCCCGGAGATCACACCAGTCGAGCGCGACAGAAAGATCGCGGGCTGGAACAAGGCCGTCAGCCGCAGCTTCGATTGGGCAAGAGAAGAATAAAATTATCTTATCGGGAGCTGCACTAAGTTAAACAGTGCAGCTCCTTTTTATGAAACGGGGACACGATACGGTTACGGCGGCATAGGTGCAATTCTGCAATTCGGATAAAGTGACTATCTTTGCAAAACGTAACATTGCAAATATGAAAGCTTGAATGTATAATGTAGAAAGAGAATTATCGCAGCCGCCCCGAAACAGATAAACAGGAGAGGAAAAGATATATGGAATCAGCGTATCTGCGGCACATCCCGCAGGAAGATATATACCTGTTCAATACCGGAAACGCAAAAAAGGCATGGCTCTGCTTCGGCTGTCACTATATACCGGAGCTTAAGGCACACCGATTTATCGTCTGGGCGCCGAACGCGCAGCGTGTCTCGCTCGTCGGAAATTTTAACGACTGGGACAGAGACGCAATGCCGATGGAGCGGGTCGAGGGCGGAGTGTGGGTATGCTTCGCCGAGGGCATCGAGAACGGCGCACTGTATAAATACTGCATCACAGGAGCGGACGGGCAGCAGATATACAAGTCCGACCCGTTCGCGGCCTATTCGCAGACCGGGAGCGAGACAGCGTCAATCGTCTGGGACGGCGGGGACTTCCGCTGGGGCGACAAAAAGTATATGCACAATCGCGCAAAGCGGGACTTCATGACGCAGCCGATGAGCATTTATGAGCTGCACCTCGGCTCATGGAAGAATATGCCGGGCGAGAGACCGCTGTACAGAGAGCTTGCCGATGCGCTGGCGGAGTACTGCACCGACATGGGCTATACACACATTGAGATCATGCCGGTGACGGAATACCCGTTTGACGCGTCATGGGGCTACCAGGTCACGGGATACTATGCGCCGACCTCGCGCTACGGCAATCCGGACGATTTCAAATACTTCGTCGACAGACTGCACGAGGCGGGGCTCGCGGTGATAATGGACTGGGTTCCGGCGCATTTCCCGAAGGACGAGCACGGGCTGCGCCGCTTTGACGGCACGCCGCTCTTCGAGTGCAAAGAGGCGCGCATGGCGGAGCACCCCGAATGGGGCACGATGATATTCGACTACGCATCGGACCAGGTGCAGAGCTTTCTCGTTTCCTCGGCGTGCCTGTTCTTTGAGGAGTACCACATCGACGGCATCCGCGTCGATGCGGTAAGCTCGATGCTCTACCTCAACTACGGGCGTCGCGACGGGGAGTACACCCCGAATAAAGACGGCGGCAACATAAATCTCGACGCGGTGGAGTTTTTGCGAAAGCTCAACTCGACGGTGCTCACGGAGTACCCGGGGGCGATAACCGTCGCGGAGGAGTCGACGGCATTTCCGCTCATCACGGCGCCGCCTGACGCGGGCGGGCTCGGCTTCTGCTTCAAGTGGGACATGGGCTTCATGCACGACACGCTCGATTATATGCAGCTCGACCCATACTTCCGCAGCCACAACCATGACAAGCTGACCTTCTCGATGATGTATGCCTTCTCGGAAAACTACGTGCTGGCGTACTCGCATGACGAGGTTGTCCACGGGAAGCGCTCAATGCTCAACAAGATGTACGGCGACTATGACCAGAAGTTTGCTTCGCTGCGCGCGCTGTACGGATACCAGTTTGCTCACCCGGGAAAGAAGCTGTGCTTCATGGGCAGCGAGTTCGGGCAGTTCATCGAATGGAACTGGCAGCAGGAGCTTGACTGGCTGCTGATGGCCTATCCGCGGCATGAGCAGATGCGCGATTATTACCGCCAGCTTAATAAGCTCTACGCCGCGACCCCGGCAATGTACCGCATGGACAAGTCGTGGGACGGGTTCCACTGGCTCAATGTGGACGACCGCGACAGAAGCTCGATAGCGTTCCTGCGCTCGTCCGAGAAGGACGGGAGCTATCTCGTGTGCGTGTGCAACTTCACGCCGGTGCGCTATGACGATTTCGTAATCGGCATGCCGGCTGCCGGGACGCTGCACGAGGTACTCAACAGCGACGACGAACGCTTCGGCGGAAGCGGCGTCGGGAATCCCAACGCGATAAAGACAGAAAAAGAACCATTTTTGGATATGCAGTATTCAGCCAAGCTGACGCTGCCGCCGATGGCGTCGGTAATGTTCAGCTTCGAACCAAGGAGGAAAAAGAATGAAAAAGGAATTTCGTGATCTGCTCCGTGAACACGGACGTGATACTCTGCCGAATGTTCTGCTGGCTTCAGCAGAATGCGCGCCTCTCTCCAAGACCGGAGGACTGGCGGATGTTGTGGGCACGCTTCCGAAGTCGCTTGCACAGCTCGGCATCGACGCGAGAGTCATCACCCCTTACCATCGCTGCATAAAGGATAAATACGCCGACAAGGTCGAGCATATGTTCAATTTCTACGCAAAGCTCGGCTGGCGGCAGGAATACGTCGGAATAGAAAAGCTCGTGCTCAACGGAGTGATTATATATCTCGTCGACAATGAGCAGTATTTCGGCGACAAGATATACCGCGGGGGCAATCCCGAGGGCGAGCAGTACTCGTTCTTCTGCCGCGCGGTGCTCGACGCGATACCGAACCTCGACTTTGATGTAGACGTCGTCCACTGCAACGACTGGCACACGGCGATGATTCCGATGCTCGCACGCACGCAGTACCGCGGCGCAAAGCAGGAGCAGATAAAGTATCTGCTGACAATACACAACATCGCGTTCCAGGGCAAGTTCGGCTTTGATTTCGTGCAGGATATGCTCGAGGTTGACAGCCGCTACTATACGCCGGAGTTCATGGAGCTCAACGGCTGCGCGGATTATCTCAAGGCCGGCTGCGTCTTTGCCGACAGGATAAACACCGTCAGCCCCAGCTATGCTTCCGAGATTAAAACACCTTACTACGCCGAGGGGCTCGAGGGCATACTCAACGCACGCTCGGCGCAGGTCACGGGCATAATAAACGGCATTGACAAGAAGGTCTATAACCCGCACGGCGATGCACTGCTGCCCGCACGCTACGACCGCGGACACCTCAAGGGCAAGGCCGTGTGCAAGGCGGAGCTTCAGGCGCGCATGGGTCTTGAGCAGAGGGCGGATGTGCCGATGTTCGCGATGGTCACGCGCATGACAGAGCAGAAGGGCTTTGACCTTGTTGCATGCGTGCTGGACGATATGATGAGCCATGAGGATATGCAGTTCATGCTGCTCGGCTCCGGGGATGAGCGCTTTGAAAACTTCATGCGCTCGGCAGAGGGACGCTACAAGGGCAAGCTCTGCGCCTACATCGGCTACAGCGAGGAGCTGTCGCACCTGGTGTACGCGGGAAGCGACTTCTTCCTGATGCCGTCGCGCTTCGAGCCCTGCGGCCTGAGCCAGATGATCGCGATGCGCTACGGCTCGGTGCCGATAGTGCGCGAGACGGGCGGCCTGCGCGACACGGTCACGCCTTACAACCGCTTTACCGGCGAGGGCAACGGATTTTCCTTCGCAAACTTCGACGCCTGGGAGATGCGCGACACGATGCGCCTTGCGATGGACTGCTATAAAAACGAGGAGATAATGAGCGGGCTTATTTCCCGCGCGATGCAGGCCGATTTCGGCTTCGAGCGCTCGGCGATTGAGTACGCGAAGCATTATATATGGATGCTGTAAGCGAGAGAAAGGTAAGCGTCTGGTTCGGCGGCTGCTACAGAGAGCAGTGGTCGGAGAATTATATACTATCTATAATATACGAAAACCGCCGCTGCGTTGAGGCGGTACCGGGCGAGGGGAAATGGCTCCCCGCGGGCGGGGATGAGGAGCTGTGCAGACAGCTCCTCTCGTCGGATTGCCCGGAACTTATGCAGGAATACTTTCAGGCGGCGGCGACGGTGTACGACGCGGTGCGCGAATGCCTGAAGGCAGGGCTCAAGCGCGACAGACTCGCGGAGTTCCTGCAGGGGGAGAGCAACCCAATCGCGGCGCCCGAGCTTATGCGCCTGCTGATGGACGACTGCGGATTTCCGCTCATAGACGCCTACCGCGTGACGGCATCCTGCTGCATTGACCTTCGCGCAGCATCGGTGCAGCCGCAGGAGCTTTACCGGTATCAGCCGCGCACGGCGCAAGTCGTGAGTGTGTTGCGGCAGACCGCCGGGAGCGTACCGGCGGTTTCCTATGACAGCCGCAGGGAAGAGTTCAGAAGCCCGGGCGGCGCGCTTGAGAGCGGGAGCACCCTGCGTCTTGCGTTCAGGCGGCTCAGCGGCCCGGTGAAGAGCGCGCATCTTGAGCTCTGGGGCGACAGCATGGAGAACAGCTACTCCATGGAAAACGACGGAAATATATATTATGTAAACCTGACACTGCCGGAGGAGCCGCAGGCACTCTGGTACGCGTTCTATATCGAGACGGATCACAGCGCGCAGTGGGTCTGCCCGGACGCGACGGGATATATCGGCAGGATATGCTCAAGCCGTGAGTCGGGCTTCCGGCTGACGGTGTACAAAAAGGGTTTTGAAACACCGGCGTGGTTCAGAAAAAGGGTGATGTACCAGATATTCCCGGACCGCTTTGCTTTCTCAAACGACGGCACGGCGGAAGCGGGCATAAAGTACCACGAGCTGCTCGGTCAGACGCCGGAGCTGCACGCGAGCATCGATGAGCCCGTGCGCTGGCAGCCGCGCAGCTGGGAGAAGTCATACAGCCCCGACGATTTTTACGGCGGGACGCTGAAAGGCATCGAGCAGAAGCTGCCGTATCTGAGGGAGCTCGGCGTTGGTGTGGTGTACTTAAACCCCATTGTCGAGGCGCGGTCAAACCACCGCTATGACACCTCCGACTACTCGCGACCCGACCCGATACTCGGGACGATGGAGGACTTCGAGCATCTGTGCGCGGAGGGAAAGAAGCAGGGAATACGGTTCATCCTCGACGGTGTTTTCTCCCACACCGGCGCAGACAGCCGGTACTTCAACCGTTACGGCAATTATGACACCGAGGGTGCCTGCCAGGGGGAGACTTCGGAGTTCTATTCATGGTACGACTTCCGGCAATTCCCGGATGATTACCGCTGCTGGTGGGGCTTCAAAGACCTGCCGGAGGTAAACGAGCAGAACCCCAAATGGCAGGACGACATCGTCACGGGGGACAGGAGCATTGTCAAGCACTGGCTGCGCCACGGCGCGGCGGGTTGGCGGCTCGATGTGGCGGATGAACTGCCGGATGAGGTACTTGCGCTCATACGCGGCGCGGCAAAGAGCGTGAAGCCGGACGCGCCGATCATCGGCGAGGTCTGGGAGGACGCGGTAACAAAGGAGAGCTACGGCTCACGGCGCAATTATGCGCTGGGCTATTCGCTCGACTCGGTGATGAACTACCCGCTGCGCTCGGCGGTGCTGAGCTTTATGCACGGCTGGTCGGACGCTTACGGGCTGCGCGATTTCCTGATATCGCAGCAGATGAATTATCCGAAGCCGCTGTACTATTCGCTTATGAATCTGCTGGGATCGCACGATGTAGACCGTCTGCGCACGGCGCTTGCGGCGGACAGAAACCTGCGAGAATTATCGCGCGAGGATCAGCTGAAGTATGAGTTCAGCGAAGAGGCGCTCTCCCGCGCGCTGCAGCAGGAGAGGCTGTGCGCGGCGATACAGTTCGCGATACCCGGTGTGCCGAGCATTTACTACGGCGATGAACAGGGAATGTGCGGCGTGTGCGACCCATTTAACCGCCTGCCGTTCAGGGAGGGCGAGCAGGAACTGCACGACTGGTACGCGTATCTTGCGAACCTGCGCAACTCAGCCGACGCGCTTTCAACGGGGCACGCACAATTCATCGCGGCGACGGGAGACGTGCTGCTTATCCTGCGCTGGGTATCCGGCGGGCGCGATGCCTTCGGGGATGCGGCGCAGAACGGGGCGTACCTCGCGGTCATCAACCGCGGCACGGAAAATGTGCGGTACAGGGCGGATTGTTCCGCGGCCGGCTGCGGTACTATCGAGGGAACGGCAGAGCCGATGAACGCCAAAATAATACGGATTACATAAAATAGGTTACAGAGATGCTACGGAAGTGACATCTCTGTAATTATTTGTAACAAAAAAGCTGAGTTTTCTTAAGAATCTCTTATAATCAGGTACTAAAATGTGTTCTAAAAGAGCTTGAAAATAGCTCATAAATATGGTAACATAACACCGTATATGCGGTACTGAATTCAGACGGCATATATACTGAACCTGTCAATATCATCATTGCCGAACTGCCGTAAGATTGACACCGGCGATGGGAAGAGGAGACAACCTATGACAAAACTCAGAAAGCTTCTGGCATGCCTGATGATCGCATGCATGGCGCTCAGCCTGATGCCGCTTGCAGCTTTTGCAACGGAGGGCGAGCCTGTAGAGACAATAGCGTGCGAACAGCACAGCTTTGCTAACGGCGTATGCACCGAGTGCGGATACGTTTGCCAGCATGAAAACGTCGCGGAGGGAGTCTGCGCGGAGTGCGGCATGACTGTGATGCAGGAGCCGGCAGACACTCAGGACGGCAACGCTACCGAGGGCGGGAATGAGACACCGGCCAATGACGGCGGGAATAGTACGTCCCAGACCGGCGAAGACGGCAACGGTGAGCTCGAGAACATCGACACGGCTGTTGCTGCAATCGGCGAGACTGAGTATATGAGCCTTGCTGAAGCGCTGAATGCGATGCAGGCCGGCAGTGTCGTCACGCTGCTGGGCGACGTGGCGGAGGATGTTGTCTTCAAAACCAGCGGCACGGTTGAGCTCGGCGACTTCGGCATCACCGGCACGGTCACCGTTCAGGCGGATGTTACGCTTGTCGGCGGCAGCGTGAACCAGGGCAATACCGGAAGCGCTGCGATAGTGATAAACAGCGGCAGCCTGACGCTTGACGACACACTTGTTTCCGGCGACAACGGCATAAGCGTTGAGACGACGAAAGAAGTTTCAATTATAGTCGGCGGCACGATTCACGCGGAAAAGGGCTACGGCATTTGCCAGATTGAAGTTGACCCCAAAGAAAAGGGCACGCTCAATGTCACATGCACTGAGGATGCGCTGATTGAGGCGGAGACCGTCGGCGTGGAAATAATAAACGGCGCCTTTATATCTGAGAGCAAGGCCGAGGGCATCGACTGCGCGGAGCAGACGGCACTCAAGATCGACGCGGGCAGCTATAGCATCTGCGACGGCGAGTTTGACGGTGCATTCAGCTTCGGAAAAGACGTGACCGGCAGCATCATCGGCGGCGAATATACGAACGACCCGACCGAGCTTCTTAAAAATGAGTACATTGCGGTAGTGCTTGAGGGACTGTACAATGTTGTGCAGGGGACAAAGGCCGGAGAAGCCTATGTCTATGCCGGAACCGTAAATGAGAATGGATCGGATGTCAGCGCGGCAGAGGGAATCACCGTTGCGGCTGTTCCCGCAAAGACTGAGGGCGCGGGCAGCGCAATCAGCAAGGAAGCTGTGCTCGGCACAATTACCGGACTCAAGACCGGCGACAGCGTTGAGATAAACGTCAGCCTGAAGGCTGAGGTCAAGGAAGCGAAAGTTGATGCAGACGGCAAGGTAAGCTCCGCAACCTATTCGCTGACTCCCGAAATCGGGCTGAGCGTGAACGGCGCGGCCGAGCAGGCTGTCACCTATGACGCGGCTCTGCTCAACGGCAGCGAGATCACCGTCACGGTTCCTCTCGTGAGCGGCTTTGTTCCCGAGGAAATAGTACACATCCATGCGGACGGCAGCGAGGACACATATAAGAAAGGCACTGCGGCATCGGTCACGGAATTTGTCGTGAACGCCGACGGCACCGTGAGCTTCAAGGTTACCTCCTTCAGCGATTTTGTCATGAACGCTCAGGCGGCAGTGGCCGAGGTTTATAAGGCAGACGGTAGCCTCAAGGCAAAGTGCTACAGCGATGAAGAAATCCTGAGCAATCTTGAGGACGGGTGCACGGTTAAGCTGCTGGACGATCTGACCGGCGCAAGCCTGCGCGTCGTCGATCTCAAGAACGGCTCCGCTACGCTTGACCTTGCAGGACACAAGATCTCCGGTGCGGACGGCACCTACACGATTGATATTGTCGGCGGCAATCTGACGATAACCGACAGCTCCGCCGAGGGCACGGGAGAAATTTCCGGCGCACCGGCTGTCAAGGTCGGACTCAACGCGACAGTTACTCTTGAGAGCGGAACGCTGAGCGGCACCGGATACGGCGTTGAAGTCAACGGTGTAAAAGCAAAGTTCATCATGAACGGCGGCGCAGTGAGCGGCACGGATAAGGCAGTTTATATCGAGCTTGGCAGCGCGGAAATAAACGACGGCAAGATCGACGGCGTGAGCGAGGATGTAGGCGTGAAGTCCGTTGCACTTGAGGACGCAAAGGTCAACATCTACGGCGGTTCGTTCAAGCATGAAGTACCCGAGGTACAGTGCGCGGACGGATATGTCCCCTGCGCGGACGCGAAGAACCCCGGCAGATACAGCGTTGAGCCTATTACAGACCCGGTGGCAAGCGCTCAGGATGCGCTCGGAGTTGATCAGGGCACATTCGCAACAGTTCAGGATGCGGTCAATGCGGCAGGTATCGGCGGCAAGGTTACGCTGCTCAGAAACAGCGGAGACTATGCCACGGTCAGCAGAGCTATCACAATCGACGGCGCGGGCTACAAGATGAAGAACCTGACTGTGATGTCCACGGTCGGGGCAAAGGTAATGAACCTCAAGGCCGACACCCTTACCGTCAGCGCGAACGCAAAGGCTGAACTCAGCGGCGAGAACGAAATCGGTTCGCTTGTGAATAACGGTGCGCTCTGCGAGATCACCGACGGAAAATATCTCAGCCACACCGGCAGCGGCACATACTCTATCTCGGGCGGCGTGTTCGGTGACGCGGTGACGCAGGACCAGTGTGCACTTGTCCCGGTTACCGGGAAGATCACGGGCACGGCGGCGAGCCTGACAAAGTACACCCCCGCACTGAACACTGACCCGGAGACGAAGGACGAATATCCCTACACCGTAGAGGTGGCTCCTGATCCGAGCATAACCGGAATTTCCAACAACGCATACTTCCAGAAGTATTCCAGCGGCACTCTCACGATATACACCGACGGCGATTATGACGAGCTGGTCAAGTCAGGAAGCAACTACCGCTGCCTGCATGTGTATAACGCAAACGGCACCGACCTTATAAGCTCGCGCTACTACACGGTCGCGGAGGACGAAAACGGCTATGCGGTAATTACGATCTCCAACGCCTTCCTCAGAAACCGTCCGACCGGGACTTACAGCGTGCAGGTGGACTTCACCACCGGCGTGACCCAGATGGAAGATTTCAGAGTGGGTACATCGTCAACACCCAAGACCGGCGATGAGAGCAACATTGGTCTGTGGATAGGCATCATGGCCTGCTCGGCAATCATCATCGGCTGCGGCGCGTTCGTGCTCGTACGCAAGAACAAGAAGAACAAGAAGTAAAATCAGAAAAACCAAGACGAGATTAAATAAGAAATTGCCCGGCTTCATTTGAAGCCGGGCAATTCTGTCGTAAATTGTCAAATAATAAAATTTATAATCCGAACAGATTCAGAATGCCGCTGATACCGACGGCGGTATAGACGACAAAGCCCATGCGTCGATCGTCGATCTTGTCGACAAAGCGGTTGGCGATAAAGAAGCCGAGGAGGATGAATGCAGCACCAAGCAGAATCACCGGCACTTCCGCCGCTGTTACGATACCGTTTCTTATGCGCACGTATGAGCTCCAGATATTGTTCAGCACAAACAGCGTCTCAATGGTTGCGAGGTATTCTTCCTTGCTGTCGGTATTAGAGAGATAGTAGACCGCCATCAGCGGACCGCCGACGGCAAACAGACCGCTGCACGTGCCGGAGAAGATTATAGCCGCGGCACTGACCCATACATTCCACTTGCCGTGATCCTTCCCGTGGAGGAAGAAATGGTACAGCGCAAGCAGAATGAGGAAGCCGCCGAAGCAGCGCTTGAGCAGCATCTGATCGACATACGGCGCGAGCTTTATAGCCGCGGCCGCTGCTGCGGCATACAACAGCAGCGGCAGAACGGCCTTACGCAGATTTATGTGCCGGCGGTAGCGCAGCACCATTGCTCCCGTAAGTACAATGGTCACGATGCAGGCAATGCCGGCTGCACGGCTTATGGTATAAAAAAACGGCAGTGCGATCATCAGGATTATACCGGCTCCGAAGCCGCAGCTGCCCTGAATGATGCCGGACATTAGTGCGGCGATTGCTACGATAAAATACTCAATCATTTTTCCTGACCTCGACAATCTGTTGCGGAATGCAGATATTTTAGTCTGATTTATTGCCGATGTCAACTTTAGTATGGTGTTTTTTGAAGGAGTATGCTAAAATATAATTTATTGTCTGAGAACCAAGGAGATGTATAGATGAACGATATAATTCTGCTCAAACTGGGCGAGATTGTCCTCAAAGGGCTTAACAGGAGAAGCTTTGAACAGAAGCTGACGGCGAACGTGCGCCGCCGCCTTGCACCGATAGGGAAGTTCCGCGTCTATTGCCTGCAGTCGATAATATATGTCGAGGGTGAGGACGGGGCCGATATGGACACGGCGTTTGAGGCA
>CAZFCH010000021.1:11499-16879 GCA_964517445.1 uncultured Oscillospiraceae bacterium
CATTGAGTATCTGCGTGACGATATGCTTCGCGCGAAGAGCTTCAAGGTCGAGACACGCCGCAGCGACAAGGCGTTCCCGATGACGAGCATCGAGCTGAGCCAGTACGTCGGCAACGCCCTGAGCGACGCTTATGAGAATATCGAGGTCGACGTGCACGAGCCGGAGCTTGTTGTACACATCGAGGTGCGCGACCTTGCGGCTTACGTACACGCCATGCCTGTTCACGGCGCGGGCGGACTCCCGGTCGGATGCAGCGGCACTGCGGTGACGCTCCTCTCCGGCGGCATCGACAGCCCAGTGTCGACATACATGATCGCAAAGCGCGGTGTGCATCTTATCCCGGTGCACTTCTTCTCTTTCCCGTACACATCCCAGCAGGCGAAGGACAAGGTCATTGAGCTTGGCCGTCAGCTCACCGAGTACTGCGGGAAGATGACGATGGAGGTCGTACCGTTTACGCACATTCAGGAGGAGATACGCGACAAGTGCCCCGAGGAGTATTTCACGCTTATAATGCGCCGCTTCATGATGCGCATTGCCGAGCAGATTGCGCAGCGCAGCAACGCCAAGGCCATTGTCACGGGTGAGAATCTCGGTCAGGTTGCAAGCCAGACCATGGAGGCCATGGCTTCGACGCAGGCGGTTATGACGCTGCCGATACTCCAGCCGCTTATCGGCATGGACAAGGAAGAAATCGTCGAGCGCGCAAGACAGATCGGCACATTTGAGACGTCTATCCTGCCGTATGAGGACTGCTGCACAGTCTTTACCCCGCGCCATCCGAGGACGCGCCCGAAGATAAGCGATGTTGAGCGCGCGGAGGCAAAGCTGGATATCGACGCGCTCGTCGCAGAAGCGGTCGAGGGAATCGAAAGGATAGAGCTTGACCATGAATAAGAGCTACGATACTGAGATAATTTCCGTCGGGACCGAGCTGCTGCTCGGCCATGTGACGAACACCGATGCGCGGGACATTTCGGAAATGCTCTCGAAGATCGGCATAAACGTGAAGTACCACACTGTCGTCGGCGATAACCCGGAGAGGCTGCGCCGCTGCGTGGAGACGGCAAAGAGCCGCGCGGATATAATCATTACAACCGGCGGCCTGGGGCCAACCTGTGACGACCTCACGAAACAGATACTTGCCGAAGCATTCGGCCTCAAGCTCGTCGAAAACAAGACCGAGCGCGACGGACTGTATGATTATATACGCTACGGCATGAAGTTTAGCGACAATAATTTCACCCAGGCTCTGCTCCCGGAGGGCTGCACGGTGTTCCACAACAACTGCGGAACCGCGCCCGGCTGCGGCTTTGAGAAGGACGGAAAGATTGTCGTTATGATCCCCGGCCCGCCCAAGGAGTGCAACGCTATGTTCCGCGAGAGCGCGGTGCCGTATCTGCGCAGGCTCTCGGAGGAGCTTATCGTGTCGCACTCGGTGCGTATCTTCGGCATTGGCGAAAGCTCTATCGACGATATTTTTGCCGATGAAATGAACCGCATGACGAACCCCACGATGGCGCCTTACGCCAAGGAGTGCGACTGCCTGCTTCAAATCACCGCCAAGGCAAAGAGCGAGGACGAGGCGGAGAGCATGATCGCCCCGGTGATGGAGCACGTGATGAAACGCCTCGGCGACTTCGTATACGGCGTGGATGTCGAGTGCATCGAGGAGAGCGTGATAAAGCTGCTGCGCGAGAAAAACATGACATTCTCCGCGGCGGAGAGCTGCACCGGCGGCGAGCTTGCAAAGCGCTTTACAGATATGCCCGGCGCGAGCGCGTTTTTCAAGGGTGGTGTCGTGACATATACGAACGAGGCCAAGGCAAAGCTGCTGGGCATCGACCCGGCACTCATCGAGGAAAAGGGCGCGGTGAGCTACGAGGTAGCCAAAGCGATGGCAGAGAATGTCCGTGCACTGTTAGGGACGGATATCGGCGTTGGGGTGACCGGACTTGCAGGACCTGACGGCGACGGAGTTCACGAGGTCGGGACGGTGTTTGTTTCGCTCGCGGTCGAGGGCGAGACTTTCGTCAAGGAGCTGCACCTGGGAGCTATGCGCACACGCAGCTTCGTCCGCCGCATGGCGGGGAATCATGTCTATGATATGATGCGCCGCTGGCTTAGCGGAATTAATGTTATGTAAACCAATCGGAATATTATAAATAAACTGCCCGGGTGCGGTGTTTAATCCGCACCCGGGCAATTTATTAATTCGGGCTATTATATCTGCCGGATGAATGAATCGGGCTTTGGAAAATATCAGAGCAGTGAGCTATACGAGGGGACTTGAATCGGAGCTTTTACAGCTTTTCTATCGCGAAGCGCATGACGAAGAAGTTGAGCGTCATGGTTATCGGGGTCACGATAATCTTGGAAAGAATGGCAGAGTATTTGACGATCAGCGCGACGGAGATGTACGTGGTTATAAGAGAGTTTATCTTTGCGAGCAGCAGCGAAATGAGGATGATGAGTACTATCTGATAGGCAATGTACACACAGTACTTCCAGAAAAGCGGGATGCGGTGATTGTCACGAAAGACAAAGCGGGTTGAGAACGCGAACACAAAGCTTGCGCCGACGAGCGAGCTTATCATGTTGACGGCGGCAAGGTTTGAAACGCGGGTGCTGAGGAGAGTATAGACCGTGAAATCAAGAAGCCAGCCTATGCCGCTCAGGCCGACAAAGCGCAGCGCCTGCATCAGCAGCGTACGCAGCTTACCGGACGCATTGCTCATAGCTCGGCTCCTTTCCGGACGCAGAAGGTCTGGCAGCCGCTCGCAAGGGCGGCGGCGACGCCGGATGCGGAATCCTCGAAAATTATGCACCGGCTGCGGTCAACACCGAAGCGTTCAATCACCATGTTATAGCAGAAGGGGTCGGGCTTTGCGCGCAGCACGTCCTCCTGAGTGACGACGGCGTCGAAGAGCTCCGAGAGCGAGAAATGCTCAAGTATGCGCTCAACGTTCCGGCGCGTCGCGGTGGTGACAAGGGCAATATAATACTCACTTTTGAGCGCGCGGAGGATATCGACAAGGGGACGGTTCAGCTCGGCGGACTTAAGACAGTCTGCATAGAGCTCAATCTTCCGCTCATGCACGGCCTCGGTGAGCTCTGCGCTGCCGTCAACGAGGGCAGGGAGAAAATCGCGGTAGCTTTTGCCGTCGCAGCAATTGGCGTAATGCTCCGGCGTAAGGTCGAAGCCGTACTCATTGAGGGCGCGCCTGTAGGCCTCAAAGTTTGCGCTCATCGTGAACACGAGGGTGTTGTCGAGATCGACCATGGCAAGCTTAGTTTTTTTCAAAGCGGTTATAGACATCGTTTGCGGCCATTACGAGCCCCGCATAGAACATCGGGGCGCGGCGTGTGTCCTTTCTCAGCTTGTACGGCATCAGCCGCAGCCAATGCACAAGCTCGTGATAAAATATGCTTTTGACTTCCTGCGGGGTGAAGTGTTCTTCAAAATAGCCGAGCAGGAAAGAATAGAGACGATCATATACGGCGGAGCGTGTATACACAAAGTCAATGCTGCTGCCGGAGACGGAGACGGAATCGGTCTTCATCATGAACTCATATCCGCCGTGCAGTGACTGCAGGAGCTTGGCATAGTCAAGAAAGCTGGACTCATGGATGTTGCCGGGGTTCGGGTCTATGAGGTAGAAGCCGCCGTCGCTGCCGGTGCAGATGACGTTTTCTATCGTGAGGTCGCCGTGAATATCACAGTAGGTGTCGCCGGAAAAGACGGCGGTGAGGTGCTCAGGGGCGAACATAGCCGACAGGCGCGGAAGGTTCAGGTATTCCTTATGGTTGATGGTCAGCATGTCATACGACAGCAGTTCAGCAAGAGTTCTTGAAGTCATAATGGTGTTCAGGTTATCCGTCACCTTGGAAGAAATGTACCGGCTTATGTGCTCAGAGTCGGCAGGGCGCGCGTTCAGCACATAGAGCCTGCTGCGCACACTCTCGAGCAGCGACGAGAGGACACGCTCCCCGGCCTGCACCGGGTGAGAGTGGATGTACTGGAACATGCAGGAGCTGTCGCTCTCATAGCGCATATCGTAGCAGCAGTATTCACTGCCGCGCTCGCTGCGGATGATTGCACACAAGGGGAGAGCGCCGCTGTGTTCCGTCAGCCAGTCGAGCTGTTCGGCAAGCTTTTTACCGTCGGCGCCGAAAGCATACTTGCGGTAGAACATCTCGCTGCTGTCCATGCACAGCAATGTCGAGGCGTTTGAACCGGCGGAGCAGTCGCGGATTATGCTTATCCCGCGGTTGAGCTGGGTGAGCTTGCGCAGAAACTCCGGGTGGTCAGCACTGAAGTAGTCATCGAGGAAGCTGAGCTGATCCTTTTCGTCGAGCTGCGGGAGAATCTTGAGGTACTCACCGTCAACGGAGCCGGTCTGCTTTTCGACCGTTGTAAAGGCTTTTGTGAGCGTTGCAGCGAACATTATCACCGACGGCAGCAGCGTGTATACCGCGAGCCACAGCTGCTCTTTAAGCACAGCTGAGCTTGAGGCGGCGACAGTCAGCGCACTGAGGTCAAGACTTGAGCGCGAGAACAGCGAGAGAATAATCTCAACAAGTGCATAGTCTGATCCGAGACGCTGCATGAACGCGGCAAAGAGCGCATATGAGCCTATATAAAATACCCACATTCCGGCGGTCTCGGCAAGGATTGCGGCAAAGTTCACGCGGCGGATATCGCGGAAGGTGTTGATGAGCGTCCAGAAAAAGCGCTCGCCCTTGAGCTTGATATGGTCATTGAACACGGAGCAGAGCTTGAGCGTGACGCGCTTTATGGCGGAGGAGAAGAGGTTCGCAATCAGCAGCAGCACGAGCACCGCTGCGGCGGCGATGTAATAGAAATGCGCGGAGTCGCGCGCAGCGTCGCTTCCGACATTTAAAAACGCGAGCACCGCGAACAGCAGCGCCACGACGATAAGGTCGAGAAGGCGGTCAAGAATGACCGTTGCGAGCGAGAATCCGATGCCGTTTTTCATGCGCTTGCCGGAATAGTACGCTCTGAAAAGGTCGCCAAGCTTGAAAGGAACAAAGAAGTTGAGCGCATAGCCGAGAGCCATGGAGCGCAGCAGCGCCCCGGCAGGAGGGTGCTCGTATATTTTAATGAAGCTGCTCCAGCGCATGAGACGAAGCGCATGGCCTACCATGAGCAGGACTATGGAGCAGACGAACAGAAAGACCGTCACGGTGCGTCCACCTCTTTGAGCCGGCTGTCGGCAGCGGCGAGGGCGTATTCCTCGGGGGTGCCGAAGGAGATGTGCAGGTCGGTCTCGAAAATCTTGACGGCAGCACCGTTATCAATCAGGACATTATAAACGCCGCTCATGAAAAATTCTTCGTAGCTGCATGAGGTCAGGT
>CAZFCH010000022.1:0-12175 GCA_964517445.1 uncultured Oscillospiraceae bacterium
GCGGTAATCTCAAGGCTGTGCCGGGAGAGCATCTTGATGTCGGCAGAGCGGAACAGCTCAAGAAAACGATCCACCCCGCAGACCTGCTGGAGACCGTCGGCGCCGCGGCGGTAGTGCATGGGGATAATAATCCTGGGCTTCACGGCGTCGGTAACGCGCTTTGCCTGCGCAGCGTCAATGGTGTAATACCCGCCGACGGGGATAAGCAGAACATCAATGCTGCCGAGCTCCTCAAGCTGCGCGCCCGACAGCTCATGGCCGAGATCGCCGAGGTGCGCGAGGTTTATGCCCTCGGAGGAGATCACGGAGATGAGGTTCCTGCCGCGCAGTTCGCCGCGCTTGCCGTCATGAAAGGTCTCAATCTGGCGCAGCTTCATTTCGGGCTTGCGGCCGGAAAGGATGATCCTGTCCGGGGCGCAGTGGTCGCTGTGCGCGTGGCTGCATATTACCGCGTCAGCCGTCAGCTCCGGCAGCTCAAGCCCCGGGACGGAGCCGGGGGCGTAGGGGTCGAAGACCACGGTGCCGTTTTCGCAGATGACTTTAAAGCACGAGTGCCCGTACCATATCAGTTTCATTTGAAACGCTCCTTTCAAAAATTATAACGGTGTTGGTGTGACTATTATAATATGGAAGAAGCGGGAGAGTCAACGCTGAATTGCGCCCAATCAGAGGTGGGGACCCTCAAATTTGTCGTCGCGGTTCGAGAGGCTCCTGAGGCTGAAGTTCAGAAGCGTCACGGGCTGCTTCCAGGTGAGGTTGGATTTGCGCGCGATGAGCTCCTTGAGGTCGTTCACGCTGCCGCCGGAGACGGTGCTCTTCTGCACCATGACGGCCGAGCGGTTCTTGAGGAACATGTAGAGATAGTTGCTGTCCTCCACAAGGCGGGAGAAGGAAGTGTAGCTGACGGCCTCGGAGTCGGGGTTGAAGGTGAACTTGCTGGGGCCGAAGGTGTAATTGAAAGCAGGCATCTGCCCGCCGAGCTGCTGTATCACGGAGTCCGCGCGGGACTTTGCCACGGCGTTGCTGCCGGTCAGCATGAAGCAGCCTATCATAATGCACACGAGCGAAATGCTGGTGGAAACTTTCCCGGATATGCCGAGGACGATGAGCGCGGCGGCGATTACGTACATGATGATTTTCTTGGTGAACTCAAAAGTGTTGTACTGCGTGATGCACATAAGCTCCACGGATTCTTTGGTGTGGGTCATTTTTGCGGTGATATTGGTCATTGGAGAACCTCCCCTCGTTTGACTGATTATAACATTATTCATGCTTTACGGCAAGCAGCAAAATGAGGCAGCGCAGAAGCGCTGCCTCATTTCAGCTTGTCAAAGAACCAAAGGTTCTTTGACAAAAAAGATTGCGCTCAGACCCGCGCCTCGCTGCGCTCGACACTCTCTGAGCGAGAAGTATTTTCTCCGACGTACACGCCGCCGGAGAAAATGTATCTGACTGATTTTTTGCCTGCGGGCAAAAAACTCTGCGAGGCTCTTTTGACGGCCTGAAAATAAATATAAAATCAGAAAAATCAGACGATGCCCTGGGCCATCATGGCGTCTGCGACTTTCAGGAAGCCTGCGACGTTTGCGCCGACCATGAGATCACCGGGTTTGCCGCACTCGACGGAGGCGTCATAGCAGGCTTTGTATATCTCCTGCATGATGCCGTGCAGCTTCTCATCGACCTCTTCGAAGCTCCATGACATACGGATGGAGTTCTGGCTCATTTCGAGACCGGAGGTGGCGACGCCGCCGGCGTTCGAAGCCTTGCCGGGGGAATAGAGCAGGCCGTTTGCCTTGACGATCTCTATCGCCTCGGGGGTCAGAGGCATGTTCGCGCCCTCGAAGACGGCGATGCAGCCGTTGTCGACGAGCTTCTGCGCGCCCTCGGCGTCCATCTCATTCTGAGAGGCGCAGGGGTGAGCAATGTCGCACTTGACGCTCCAGATGTTCTTGCAGCCCTCATGGTACTCGGAGCCGGGGACTTCCTGCGCGTAAACGCTGATGCGTGCGCGGCGCTTCTGCTTGATATCGAAGAGCTTCTCGAGATTGATGCCGTTGGGGTCGTAGACATAGCCCTGAGAATCGCTCATCGCGACGACCTTGCCGCCGAGCTGGGTGCACTTCTCGGCAGCGTACTGCGCGACGTTGCCGGAGCCGGAGACGATGACGGTCTTGCCGACGTAGCTGTCATTTTTCAGGTGCTTGAGAGCTTCGGCGGAGAAGTAGCACAGGCCGTAGCCGGTGGCCTGGGTGCGAGCAAGGGAGCCGCCGTAGCTGAGGCCTTTGCCGGTGAGCACGCCGCCGTCAAAACGGTCGACAATGCGCTTGTACTGGCCGAAGAGGTAACCGATCTCACGCGCGCCGACGCCGATATCCCCGGCGGGAGTGTCGGTAAACTGGCCGATGTGACGGTAAAGCTCGGTCATGAAGCTCTGGCAGAAACGCATGACTTCGGCGTCGGACTTGCCCTTGGGGTCAAAGTCGGAGCCGCCCTTGCCGCCGCCCATGGGGAGCGTGGTCAGGGAGTTTTTCAGAACCTGCTCAAAGCCGAGGAATTTTATAACGGAGAGATTGACGGAGGGGTGGAAACGCAGACCGCCTTTGTAGGGACCTATAGCGGAATTGTACTGCACTCTGAAGCCGCGGTTGACGCGGGTCACGCCCTGATCGTCTACCCAGGGAACGCGGAACTCAACAACGCGCTCAGGCTCTACAAAGCGCTCGATAAGACCGGCTTTTTCCCATTCGGGGTGCTTGTCGATAACAAGCTCAAGAGACTCGAAAACCTCGCGCACGGCCTGAAGGAATTCCGGCTCATGTGCGTCGCGGCGTTCGACGTCTGCATATACTCTCTTTAAGTATTCATTACTGAACATAATGCACCTCCTGTAATTGGTGACTCAATTATAAAACAAGATCCGTCATCTTGCAACGAAAAATATAAAGCCGGCAAAGGATTATAAAATCTTATAAAAATCCCTCCGTTCGGGTGAACGGAGGGACGAAAGATTTTACTTGTCTGCCAGACTGCTGAGGAACATGGTGTTCTCGGCGTCGGAGGGGATGAGGTAGCCGGTGCGCGGGGAGACGGAGAAAGCCTCGACCGCGGGACCGTCCATCAGGCAGGAGCGCTTGAACTGCTGAGAGAAGTAGCGCTTGCAGTAGCTGGTGATCCAGCGCAGGAGCTCTTCGTCGCTGAACTCGTCGCCGTAAGCGGCCTTGGCAAGCTTGAGCGTCTTTGCCGGGGAGAAGCCGCAGATCATCATCTTATGAGTGAAGAAGTCCTGCAGGCTGTAGGAGCCGACGGCGTCTTCGCTCTTCTGCTCGATGAGGTCGTCGTGAATCGGGAGAAGCTCAGGAGTGACGGGGCAGTCAAGCACGTCATAGAGAGCGGCCTTGAGAACCTTGTCCTCGGTCTTGCCGGCGATGTAGCTGACGTTTGCGCGAACCTGGGTCTTGGTCAGGCCGAGGTTTACATCGTACATGCTGGTATGGTCGCCGTTGTAGGTGCACCAGCCGTCGACGAACTCACTGAGATCCTCGGTGCCGACGTCAAGGCCGTTGACTTTGTTGGCAATGTCCATGAGAACCTGCGTGCGCTCGCGCGCCTGGGCGTTCTCAAAGGCGATGGAGTAATCATCATGCGCGTGGCCGATATCGTCAAAGTGCTGGTAGACGGACTTGCCGATGTCGATAACGCGGACCTCGGCGCCAATCTGCTCGGCGACGACGATGGCGTTGGACTTGGTGCGGGAGGAGGTGCCGAAGCAGGGCAGCGTGCAGGCGATGACATTCGTGCCGGGAAGACCCATCTTCTTTACTGCCATGGCGCTGACCATGACGGCAAGAGTGGAGTCAACACCGCCGGAGATGCCGACGACGCAGTGATCAAGCCCGGCGTACTCCATGCGCTTTACAAGGCCGGAGACCTGGATGTCAAGCATACGCTCACAGTAGGTGGGCATATCCTCTGCCTTTTCGGGCAGATGCGGGTGCTTCTGATAGGTGCGGGTGAGGACGGTATCCTCAAGCTCGCCGCCCCACGGGCAGACATAATGCGGATAATCGCACACGTCGAAACCGCCCTTTGCACGGCGGAGGTTAATCATATGCTCAATGTCAATCTCGCTGACGGCAAGGCTGTTTTCCTTCTCGTCGGAGGCGAGGATGACGCCGTTTTCGGCGACCATGCACAGACCGGAATAGACATTCTCGGTAGTGCTTTCGCCCTTGCCGGGAGCAGCCATGACGATGCCGCAGCACAGCTTCTTAGATTCATAGCGCAGGTTCAGCTCCGCCTCATCGGTGGAGGTGACGGTCTCGGGGAAGGATGCCATCTGCGCGATGACGGTGGCGCCGGAGAGCGCGTGGCGCAGAGCGGGAGAGGTGACGGCGTCCATGTCAGCGCCGAGCTCCACGGCGACCTTCAGGTCGGGCATGGAGGCATGCTCGAACAGCACGTCAGAGGACAGGAAACTGTCATACTCGCCGACGGTGACATCGAGAGCTTCATCGTCGTCATAGCTCTGGAAGTGAGAGCCTTCAACATTCTCTCTGGGAACGAGACCCAGCAGCTCACCGTCGCATATGGCAGCGGCGCAGCTGTAGATGCGGGAGCCGGCGGCGTAGGGCAGGCCGACGAAGACAAGCATATCCGTGCCGGCGGTCGCGGCGATGACCTTTGCGAGCGCTGACTTTGCCCCGTCGAGGATGACGCGGTGGGCAATAAGGTCAAAGCAGGAGCAGCCGGTGAGAGTAAGCTCGGGGAAAACGAGAATCTTGACGCCCTTGGCCTTGGCGTCCGCGATGCACTCAATAACGCGCTGAGCGTTATACTCCGCATCCGCGACCTTGATGACGGGAGACGCGGCGGCGGTCTTAATGAAACCGTACTTCATTTATATATTCACCTGATTTCAAAATTTAATACGTTCGGAGATGTACGCCTTGACTTCGCTGATGGGGATACGAACCTGCTCCATGCTGTCGCGCTCACGGATGGTGACGCAGTGGTCAGCCTCGTCGGTCTCGGTGCCGACGGTGTTGAAGTCAAAGGTGATGCAGAACGGAGTGCCGATCTCATCCTCGCGGCGGTAGCGCTTGCCGATGGAACCGGTCTCGTCATAGTCGCACATGAAGTCCTTGCTCAGCTCATTGTAAAGCTCAAGGGCGGGACCCGTGAGGATCTCCTTCTTGCTAAGCGGAAGGATTGCGCACTTGAACGGAGCGAGAGCGGGATGCAGATGCAGCACGGTACGGACATCGTCATTGCCCTTCTTGTCCTGACCGACGACCTGCTCATCATAAGCGTCGCACAGGACGGAGAGAACGGTACGCTCGACGCCGAGGGACGGCTCGATAACGTAGGGGATGTAGTGCTCATTCTTCTCCTGATCGTAATAGGTCAGATCCTGGCCGGAGACGGTCTGATGCTGGGTCAGGTCATAGTCGGTGCGGTCAGCAACGCCCCAGAGTTCGCCCCAGCCGAAGGGGAAGAGGAACTCAAAGTCGGTCGTGGCCTTGGAGTAGAAGCAGAGCTCCTCGGGGTCATGGTCGCGCAGTCTGAGGTTCTCGTCCTTCAGACCGATGGAGAGCAGGAAGTTATGGCAGAAGCTGCGCCAGTAGTCGAACCACTCAAGGTCGGTGCCCGGCTGGCAGAAGAACTCCAGCTCCATCTGCTCGAACTCGCGCACACGGAAGATGAAGTTGCCCGGAGTAATCTCGTTGCGGAAGCTCTTGCCGATCTGGCCGATGCCGAAGGGCAGCTTGCGGCGAGTGGTGCGCTGGACATTCACGAAGTTTGTGAAGATGCCCTGAGCGGTCTCGGGACGGAGGTAAACGGTGTTCTTCGCGTCCTCGGTGACACCCTGGAAGGTCTTGAACATCAGATTGAACTGACGGATATCGGTGAAATTATGCTTGCCGCAGGTGGGGCAGGGGATGTTATGCTCCTCGACGAAGTCCTTCATCTCGCTCTGGGAGAAGGCATCGATGGGCTTGGGCAGCTCGAAGGAGGTTTCATTGCACCAGTCCTCAATGAGCTTGTCTGCACGGAAGCGCTCATGGCACTCGCGGCAGTCCATCAGAGGATCGGAGAAGCCGCTCAGGTGGCCGGAGGCGACCCAGGTCTGCGGGTTCATCAGGATAGCGGCGTCGAGGCCGACATTGTACTGGTTCTCCTGCACGAACTTCTTCCACCAGGCGCGCTTGATGTTGTTCTTCAGCTCAACGCCGAGCGGGCCGTAGTCCCAGGTGTTGGCGAGACCGCCGTAGATCTCGGAGCCTGCGAAGATGAAGCCTCTGTTCTTGCACAGAGCCACGATCCTGTCCATGGTTTTTTCGGTATTTTTCATGTTTCTTCCTTTCCTGCGGCTGGCTGCCGCAGAGATAAATTTTTTGTCTCCCGACAAACCTACAGTATATCAGAATTATTGGTATATATCAACAGAAACCGAACCGGAAAGCCTGTTAATTCTTAAATAAAGTTTAGAATTAAACGGGAGAGAATTTATTGCCGCCTGTTCCATTGTCAGGGAAAAGGGTGTATAATACATCTCAATCATTTAAGACATAAAAATAAAACATAAAACAAAAAACCGCAGGACGGAATAAGGATAAAGATGAAAGAAACTGAAACGCCGCAGGGAAGAGACAAAACCCGCCGGAGACTTAAAGTAATACTGCTGGTGCTGCTGGCTTATATCGTGATTATCGCAGCGCTTGCCGTAATATTGGACGCGCGCCACGTGCGATTCTACGTGACGGGCTCGGAGAACATGACGCAGGAGTGCGGCGAGGTGTACGAAGATCCGGGCGTGTACGCGGTGACCTACGGCAATCTCTTCGGCGAGGGCTCAAAGCGTCTGCACGTTGCAATTGAAGGCAGCGTAGATACATCGAAGCTCGGCAGCTACACGCTGAAATACTGGGCGCGCTGGATGTTCACGGACTATGTGGCACAGAGAACCGTCACCGTTGCGGACACCACGCCGCCGGTCATAGAGCTCAAGCATATAGAGGGATACGAGGCAAGCTGGCTGGACGGCTACGAGGAGGAGGGCTACACCGCTTTCGACAGCTGCGACGGAGACCTCACGTCAAAGGTCGTGCGCACGGAGGACAAGGACAAGGTGACATACACGGTCACGGATTCGTCCGGGAACACCGCGACCGTTGTGCGCGAGATTGAGTACGCGAAGACCGAGCCGCGCATTATCCTGAACGGCGACGAGAACATGGTATTCACCGCGCGCACTGATTTCACCGATCCCGGCTATACAGCGACCGACGGGCTGGGGAACGACCTGAGCTCTCTTGTGCAGGTGGAAAGCGACGTCGTGCCGTATATCGCGGGGGACTATCAGATAGTTTACAGCCTGACGAGTGAAACGGGCGAGTCCGTCAGCGTGACGCGCAGCGTCACGGTCATACCGGCGAACAGGCCGGATGTCGTGAACCCCGACGGGAAGACCATCTATCTCACATTTGACGACGGACCGGGACCGTATACCTCAAAACTTCTGGATGTGCTGGCCGAATATAACGTGAAGGCCACATTCTTCGTCACGGCGGCAAACCCGAATTACTATGACCTGATTGCCCGCGAGGCGAACGAGGGACATTCTGTCGGCGTGCACAGCTATTCGCACAACTATAACACCATCTATTCCAGCGAGGAAGCATTCTTCAATGACTTCAACGCCATGGAGGAGATTATATACGAGCAGACAGGCAGCTACACGCAGCTTTGCCGCTTCCCCGGAGGAAGCTCAAACACCGTCAGCAACTTTAACCCGGGCATAATGTCCCGCCTGACGGAGGCGCTCACCGACATGGGCTATAAGTATTTCGACTGGAACGTGGCCTCGGGCGACGCGGGGGAGACGACGAAGACAGATGTCGTTATCTCAAACATCGAGTCCGGCTGCCGCGGCATGAAAGCGGCGATTGTACTGCAGCACGATATAAAGAACTTCAGCGTGGAAGCGGTGGAGTCGGTAATAATCTGGGGGCTGCAGAACGGATACACATTCCGCGCGCTCGACATGAGCAGCCCCGACGCGCACCATGGGGTGAATAATTAAAAGAAAATACAGCAATCCCCCGGAGGTTCCGCACTGATGCGGTATCTCCGGGGGAGTTTTATTATATTGCGAGGGCGGCGTTGAGAGCGTCGCCGGTTGCGAGCATGGAGTTGCCGGGAGCCTGACGCGCCTCACCGATGACTATTACCTGGGGCACGAGCTTTTCGAGCTCTGCCGAGAGGGTGTTATTGGAGCGATAGCCCATCGCGAGCACGATGCTGTCGTAGCCGCGCAGCTCGTGAGTGCTGCCGTCGACGGTGCTGGTGTAGGCGACGCCGTCAGTGAAGAACCGGCTGACGCGGGCATTGGTGAACTGACCGACCTTATGGTGCTCGAGGCTTGCCATGATGTACTTGCGCGGCTCGGGCATGATGTCCTCACCGACGACGGGCTTCATCTCGACTATATCGCAGGCGTGGCCGCGCTCGGCAAGATGCTCGGCAGCTTCTGCGCCGACCATGCCGCCGCCGACGATGAGCACCTTTTTGCCGACATTATATTTACCGGTGAGCATATCCTCGGCGTTTACATACCCGCAGTCCGCAAGACCGGGAATGGGCAGGATAAGCGGCGTGGAACCGGTGGCAACAATGACGGCGTCGGGGTTAAGCTCTTTCACAAGCTCGGGCGTGACGGTAACGCCGAGGCGGATATCGACGCCGGCTTCACGGCATCTGACGATGAGACTGCGGATCGCCGGGGCAATCTCGCCCTTTGCGGGGGGATAGGAGGCGACGAGGAAGTGACCGCCAAGCTCGGTGTTCTTCTCGAGGAGAATGACGTCATGGCCGCGCTTTGCGCACATCATCGCGGCGTACATACCGCCGGGGCCGCCGCCGATGACGAGCACCTTCTTCTGCACCTCGGCAGGGACAAGCTCCGCCTCGCGGCCGACGCAGGGGTTCATTGCGCAGGTGATGGGACGGCCGGCAAGCATATTCGGCACACAGCCGAGCAGGCACGCGATGCAGGGGGTGAGGGTTTCGAGATGACCGGTGCGCGCCTTGACAGGCAGCTCGGGGTCGGCAATTGACTGACGGCCGAATGCGACGAGGTCGGCTCTGCCCTGACGCACAAGAAGCTCGGCGTACTGCGGCTCGGTATAGCGGCCGACGGTGATGACGGGGATGGTGACTGCTTTCTTAATCTCGGTGACGAGGTCGGCATTGAAGCCGCCGTGGGTGTTGTTCGGAGCCCACATAAACTCATCGTGCAGATGGATGGAGCGGGAGACATTGAGCGCGTCGACGCCGCACTCCTGCTCGAGATAGGCTGCGACTGCCGCAGCGTCCTGGACGGTCAGACCGCCCTCACCCTCGTCGCGCGCGTTTATGCGGCAGAGGATGGGCATGTTGCCGGTCTTGCGGCGGATGTTATCGATGATGAGACGGGGCAGACGCATGCGGTTTTCAAAGCAGCCGCCGAACTCGTCGGTGCGCTTGTTCGTGCGAGCGGAGATGAATGTGCTGACAAGATAGCCGTGAGCACAGTGTACCTCGACCATGTCTATCCCGGCTCTCTGGGCGCGGGCGGCAGCGTCGCCGTAGGCTTCGATGAGACGGTAGACCTCGTCGGTCGGCATGGCGACGGGTATCTCACCGCCGCAGTGGGAAGCCATGGCGCTGGCTGCCTTGAGCGGGTAGCCGGTGAGCTTGGAGTTGCCCTCGGGACCTGCGTGCTGGAGCTGGATATTCACCTTTGCGCCGTAGCGGTGGCAGCGCTCGGCGACCTCGCGGAAGCTGTCAACGGTGTCGTCGGTGAAGAGGCAGGGCTTTCTCGGACCGCCCTTAGCCTCGGAGTAGACGACGGTGGACTCGATGGTGATGAGGCCGAAGCCGCCCTTGGCGCGTGCCTCGTAATATGCCGCGGAACGCTCGGAAAGGGAACCGTCGGTATTGGCGAAGTTATTGCCCATCGGGGGGACGACAAAACGGTTCGGAACGGTGACGGTACCGATCTGAACAGGGCTGAACATGGTGGGGAATTTCATCTTAGTTGCACCTCTTTTTACTTAATCAGTATCAGCTGAAGAACTTTGCGGCGACTTCGTCCTCCGGCATTTCCCTGCCGGTGAAGAGACGGAAAGCTTCAACGCCCTGCTGGAGCAGCATGCCGATGCCGCCGACAACGGTGCAGCCGGCAGCTGCGGCTTCCTTTATCATGCGCGTCTCACGGGGATTGTAGACGGTGTCTGCAACGACAAGCCCCGGGCGGTAGAGGGAGGGGTCGACGAGAGTATCATTATCCAGCGGTGCCATACCGACCTTGGTGGCGTTCACAAGAATGTCGCAGGACCTGACGGCCGCGGCGAAGGCTTCGGCATCGCAGAGGTCGTTTGCGGAGGCATCGCAGCCGGGGACGTTTGTGCGGATCTTGGCTACGGTGCGCTCGGCGTTCGCGTAGCCTTTGGAGGTCTTGCGGTTAAAGATCACAAGCTTTGCAGCGCCGTCGAGCGCGGCCTGGATGGTGAGCGCGGTAGCTGCGCCGCCGGCACCCATGACGACTATGCTCTTGCCCTTGACGGAAACGCCGTGCTTTTCAAGGTTGCGCACGAAGCCGACGCCGTCGGTATTGTGGCCGGTGAGCTTGCCGTCCTCGCTGACGGTGACGGTGTTGCAGGCACCGATCATTTCGGCTGCGGGGGAGAGAGCATCGAGGTATTCGCACACGGCGGTCTTATCGGGCATGGTGACGTTGAAGCCGCCGACGTTCATGAGCTTCAGAGCCTTGACGGCGTCCTCAAGATTTTCGAGGGGAACGTCAAAGGCGAGGTATGCGTTATTGAGACCCAGCTTATCAAAGCTGTAATTGTACATCGCAGGGGAACCGGAGTGCCCCACGGGAGTGCCGATCAGGCAGAAAAGCCTGGTGTGTCCATCGATCCTGTTTTCCATGTTTTTCTCCTCCTTATTATTAACCGAGCATTTCGGGCCAGGTTTTGGCGAGCAGTTCGGATACCGCGTCAAAGTTTGCCTTTGCGGCGTTGGGGACGCCGGTGGCAAGGATAGCGTCATTGATGACCTCGACGCCTACGACGGCGGGGGAGACGCCCTTGGCCTTTATCATCTCGACAAAGCCTGCGGTGTCGCCGTAGCCCTTGCCGGGGAGAGCGCGGTCGTGCATGGATTCATCGCGGAGTATTGCTGCGGCGTAGGCGCGCGCCTGCACGTCGTTGAGCTGGATCGCGACAATCTTATCGGCGGGGATATCCGCCATGAGAGCGGGATCGTAGCTCTGACCGGCGCGTATCCAGTGCCAGGAGTCGAGGATGAGCTTTGCGTTGTCGCAGCCGGAGCTCTTCACGACCTCCCAGGCCCTGCGTATTCCGGGAAGCCCGCTGTAGGGCATGGGCTCGACACCGATGGTGTATTTCCCGGCACGCAGGCACAGCTCCTTGAGCTTCTGCGCCGTCCACTCGACGGAGTAGTTTTCCATCAGGCCGCAGTTGATGTGGCTCACGCCGAAGAGTTCACACATGTGGAAGCACATCTGCTCCTTGTACTTCTCCTCGTAGGAGCGCTTTGCCTCAGCCCACTGGACGATGTACTCGACCTCGGTGACGCGCATGGAGTACTTGTCGAGAATGGCGAGAATGTCGCTGTCAAAAAGACCTTCGTTCAGAGCGTCCACATAGGTCTCCGCACGCAGGCCGATGCCCTCGAAGCCTGCGGCCTTCGCTGCGCTGACGCGCTCTTCAAAGCTGCACTGATCGCCGAGTGTCCATGAACTGACGGTAATGGGATGCTGTTTACTCATTTCTTTATTCCTCCGTTTTTTTATTCTGCACTGACCGGCTGGGTCTGCGCTGCCGTGTCAATATCTATGCGCTTGTTGAGAATGAGTGCGAGGATGATGCCGATAAGCGTTACCGACATATTGAAAAGCAGAACGTATCGCGGGCCGTTTACGCCGGAGACGCGGGTTATAAGGCTCGCGGCGTTAAGGACAGCGTAGTTTGCGACGCTCGAGGCGATCATAACTACCGAGGTGATGACGCCGCGATTCCTGGGGTACATCTCGTTTGCGACCGAGGTGACGAGCTGGAGCACGCCGCCCTCGAGGCGCGCATCGCCGCCGACTCGGTTGACG
>CAZFCH010000022.1:12185-16807 GCA_964517445.1 uncultured Oscillospiraceae bacterium
AAAAAGCCGATGAAGAAACCGCCGATCAGGCAGACTGCCGGAACCTGAACGAGGAAGACGACGGCGAGAGTCACGAGCGCGCAGGACGGATATATGATAAGTATCCTGGCGGGCTTCAGACCCTTGTTGAGAAGCGCGGCGTTTATGAAGATGGCCGCGACAATGCCGAGGGAGTACCAGGTCTGAATCATGCTGGGGTTCTGCAGCCCGTAGAGTGTGCCAAGTTCCTGGTTGCAGTTCATCCAGAGCATGAAGGTCGTTGTGGTCGTGAAGCCGAGGGCGACGAGAATCACCGCCGAGGGGGTGAAGCGCAGCTTTTCTTTCTCGCCGGACTCATGCTTTGATGCAAGCTCCCGCTGCGGGAAGGGCAGGAACACGATGGCGATGCCGTCAATGATGATGATAAGCGCGGCGGCGAGGAACACGGTGTTGAAAGGCAGACCGTGCCGGTCGACGGCGAGCATCGCAAAGGGCAGGAGAAACTGGGAGAGGGATATGGCAAGCTTCGTGAAGATGTTCGCGATGGTGCCTTTCTCCTTGAATATCTCCATGCAGGAGGGGGTGATGCTGGTATCGAGGAAGGAGTTGCCCATGCCGCTCACGATGGCCAGGGCGTAGCCCCAATACATGCTCTTTGTAAACGTGATGCCGGCAAAGAACACGGCGAACAGCGTGCAGCCGACGAGGGCGGATATTTTTCTGCCGAGCTTATCCGAGAGCGGCCCCGCAACGGGGAAGGCAATCAGACGCCCGAGGCCGATAGCGGCGATGACCGCGACGACGGAGGAGATATCGTACAATCCGTCCGCGCCGGGGGCTGAACCCCAGAGCGCCGCGAACTCCTGTTTGTAATGCCCCATGACCGATGAGGCTATGCCGAGCACAAAGTAGGTAATGTACAGCGCGAGGGCTGTTGGGTAGTAGCGTTTTTGGCTCATCTCTTCTCTCCTGTTCTGTGAATTAGATTTTCCGGGTGAATCGTTGTTTCGAATTTAGCACGTTGTGCTTTATTTAACAAATCGATTTAATAAATAAAACGATAGATTTTTTCTATCGTTTGTGTAATAATATACTTATCGGAAGAGGAGGCGCAGAAAGATGAATCTATCGCACCTGAGGTACTTTGTCCGCCTTGCGGAGACACGGCACTACACCAAGGCTGCCGAGCAGATGTATATATCGCAGCCGAGCCTGAGCCATGCTATCGCACAGCTTGAGCAGGAGCTGGGCGTGCCGCTGTTTGAAAAGAGCGGGCGCAATGTTGAGCTCACGCAGTTCGGCGAAGTGTTTCTCAAGCAGGTGCGACAGTCGCTGGAGATCCTTGACGGGAGCATTGACTATCTGCACCGCATTGCCGCGGGGAACGGCGTGGTGCGCCTCGGCCTGCTGCGCACGCTGGGAGTGGAATATGTCCCGGCGCTGGCGGCAAGCTTCAAGCGGCAGAACGAGGACAGAAATGTGGACTTCACCTTTTTCACGGGCGTGACTTCAGACATTATGCACAAGCTGCAAGAGCATGAGTTGGACATTGTGTTCAGTTCCAAGGCTCCGGAGGAATATAAATTCGAGTCCATTCCGATTAAGAAGCAGGACCTTGTCCTTATCGTGCCGCCGGAGCACCGGCTTGCGGCACGGCATACAGCGGAGCTTTCCGAGATACTGGATGATCCGTTTATCCAGTACGCGCACGGTTCGGGGCTGCGCCACGTCATAAACGATATGTTTGAACAGATAGACGCTGCACCCAAGGTCGCTTATGAAATACAGGAGGATCAGGTTATCGCAGGGCTCGTCGCGCAGGGCTTCGGCGTGTCGGTAGTTCCGTATATGGAAATGCTGCTGCGGCTGAACGTGAAGATATTGCAGATATCGCGCCCGGTACCGAACCGGATGTTTTACCTTGTGACCGACCCGGCGGTGACTATCTCTCCGGCAGCGGCGGACTTCAAGCGCTTTGTCCTGGCGCAGAGAGAGGGAAAACGATAGATAACGATAGCAAAAAGCAATAATTCAATAGATTTTACGCATGAAGAAATCAAAAAAATCGCTCCGGAAGTTGTGCAAAACTTCCAGAGCGATTTTCTTTAGTTCTTATTTTCCGTATATATGCTGCTTTGCGGCGGCGAGGATGTTGCGCATCAGCATTGCGCGCGTCATCGGGCCGACGCCTCCGGGCACCGGGGTAATATATGCCGCGCGCTTGACGGCTTCGTCAAACACAACGTCTCCTGTGAACTTGCCGGTCTCCGGGTCACGGTTCATCGCAACATCTATGACAGCTGCGCCGGGCTTTATCATGTCACCGGTGATGAGTCCCTTATGTCCCGCCGCGACGACGAGAATATCCGCCTGACGCGTGAACTCCGCGAGATTCGGCGTACGGCTGTGGCAGGAGATTACGGTGCCGTTTGCGCGCAGGAGCATCATGGCCATGGGCTTTCCGACTATGTTGCTGCGCCCGACGACCGTGCAGACCTTGCCTTCGACCGGTATCTCATAGGCACGCAGCATTTCCATTATTCCAGCCGGGGTGCATGGCAGCAGCACGGGTTTTCCCGCGGAGAGCCGCCCGACGTTTACAGGGTGAAAAGCGTCAACATCCTTCTCGGGGGAGATTGCTTCGATGATTGCGTCCTCGTCGATGTGTTCCGGAAGCGGCAGCTGCACGAGAATGCCGTCTATCTCTGCATCGCGGTTGAGCGCGGAAATCAGCTCGAGCAGCGTTGCCTGCGTGACGGTGTCATCAAATTTATATTCGCGGCTGATAAAGCCGCACTGCTCGCAGTCACGCTCCTTGCCGGAAACGTATATGCGCGAGGCGGGATCGTCCCCGACGAGCACAACCGCAAGCCCGGCTTTGCGCGGGAGCTTTGCGGCCTCGCGCGCCGTCTCTTCGCGCACTTTCTGCGCAAGTGCTTTGCCGTCTATCAGCATTTATGTGCCTCCAATATAAGAGAATTGCCGGCGCAGTGAAGCTTACCGCCTCTGACCTCAACGGAAGCGCCGGAGATAAGCTCGGGATAAGAGCCGTCGGGGAGATTGACGCTCACCTCGGCGCTTGCGGAGCGGAGACTGAATACGCCGATGAAGCGCTTATCGCCGCTGCCGCGCTCGAGCACGGCGATGTTATTTTTGTCGTCCCCGGCGGCAAGAAAGTAATCATCGCTGCCGAAGCGATTGCGCTTTATTTCATACAGCCGGCGCATGAGCGCGCTCAGGTCGCGGCCTGTGCCGCGGCTGATGGTATCCTTTTCAAACAGGCTCGGCTGATGGATATTCTCAAACTCCTGCCCGGCGTAGATAAGCGTTGTGCCCTTAAGAAAATAGAGGAAGGCGGTGTAATTAATAAGGTCGCTCTCGCGCGGAACGAAGGAGCGGATGCGCGGCTGGTCGTGGTTCTCGAGGCAGCGCAGCTTGTTGTAGTTCGCGGGGTAGGTGGCCTCCTGGAAGTTCAGCATATCGAGATAATGCGTGAGGGCTATCTCGCCGCGCAGATATTTGTCAAAGCACTCGCGCGTGTCATAGTCGTACTCGATATCGAAGGCGGAGTACTCATCGTAATCGAGGGCAGAGTATATGCCGAGGCGGCGGGCGTGGCAGCCGTAGCCCTGGTGCACGGTCTCAGCCAGCCATATGCAGTCGGGGTTCACGCTCATGACTTCCTCGCGTGCCTTCTGCCAGAACTCCAACGGCACGAAGGACGCCACATCGCAGCGGAAACCGTCGACAAGGCTTGCCCACATTTTGAGCGAGGTTATCTGGTAATCCCACAGCTCGCGGTTGTTATAGTCAAGGTCGATAACGTCTGACCAGTCGCCGATCTTGTTGCCGGGCTTGCCGTCCGGACCGTGGTAGAAGAACTCCGGGTGCTCGGAATACAGGAGGGAGTCGGGCGAGGTGTGGTTATAGACGACGTCGATCATGCACTTCATGCCGCGCGCGTGTATCTGGGAGACAAGCTCCATGAAATCCGCCATGCTGCCGTACTCGGGGTTTACGTTACGGTAATCGCGGTTCGCGTAGGGACAGCCGAGGCTGCCTTTCCTGCCTTTGAGACCGATGGGGTGAATCGGCATGAACCATATGATGTCCGTGCCGAGGGACTTGATGCGGTCAAGGTCGGGGATAACGGCGCGGAACGTGCCGGCCGGAGTGTGGTTTCTGACGTATACGGAATAGATCACCTGATTCTGGAGATTGCGGTCAGTATTGACAGCCATGGTTCAGCCTCCTTTTACGGCGTTTTATGACGCGGGTTGAGTGAATATATGTATCTGCCTGCTGATTAATGGTATTACAAAAAGAGAAATATTTCAATACCGACAGAATAAATCGCGATGATTTTTCCTGGGGCCTGGGGTGGTTTAAGAAGATGCACGGTTTACATAATTCAAACATCGCGGAAAACAAAAAGAACGCTCCGTCTATTCAGACGAACCGTTCTTTTTTGGTGCGAGAGAGGAGACTTGAACCCGCGCAGCGGCGCGGGACCGCCTCGGGTTGAAAAGCGCCCCCGGCGCTTTTCCAAGAGCCCTCGGGAGTTCAAGTCTCCGGACAGAAAAAATAACAGCCCATCCAAACGGATGAGCTGTTATTCTTGGTGCGAGAGAGGAGACTTGAAC